>NZ_OZ244111.1:1804062-2129375 GCF_965215655.1 Nioella sp. | reverse complement strand
CAACGAGGATCAGGTGGTCAAGGTTCTGGCCCCGCTGACCACGCCCGAGACGCTGTTCCGCAAGGGGTTGAACATCCTTCTCGACGCGGCGCGCGATGCGACGCTCGGCACCAAGATAGCGGCGGAGTAAGCCATGATTGTCAGGGATTTCAACAAGATCATCGAAGAAGAGCGCGACCGCGTCGTTTCGGATGCCGAATGGTCCTCGGTGCGCATGCTGCTGGCGGGTGACGGGATGGGGTTTTCCTTTCATATCACCTTTCTCAATGCCGGTTCAGAACATGTGTTCGAGTACAAGAACCACTCCGAAAGCGTCTATTGCATGCAAGGCAAGGGCTCGATCACCGATCTCGCCACCGGCGAGACGCACGAGATCAGGCCCGGCGTCATGTACGCGCTGAATGAACATGACCGTCACGTGCTGCGTGCCGAGGAAGAACTGGCGATGGCCTGCGTGTTCAATCCGCCGGTGACCGGCAAGGAAGTGCACCGCGCGGACGGCTCCTACGCTGCTGCGGAAGAATTGGCTGACTGACCCATGACCCATACTGTCGAGAAGATCGGCGGCACGTCCATGTCGAGGCTGGACGCGCTGCGCGATACCCTGTTCATCGGTAACCGGAGTGGTGCCGACCTCTATGGTCGCATGTTCGTGGTCTCAGCCTTCGGGGGTGTGACCGACCTGTTGCTGGAGCACAAGAAATCCGGCGATCCCGGCGTCTACGCCCGCTTTGCCGGGGCAGAGTCCGATCATGGCTGGCACGGCGCACTGGACCGCGTCGCAGACGCGATGACAGACGCCCATGGCGCGGTGCTGGATCATCCCGCCGACCGGGAGCAGGCGGATGCCTTCGTTCTTGAACGGATCGAGGGCACCCGCAATTGCCTTGTGGATTTGCGCAGGCTTTGCTCCTACGGCCATTTCCGTCTGTCCGAGCATCTGTTGCAAGTGCGCGAATTGCTGTCGGGCCTTGGCGAAGCGCATTCGGCCTTCACCGCGACCCTGCTGTTGCAACGCGCAGGGGTGAATGCCCGGCTGGTGGACCTGACCGGCTGGCGCGATGAGCAGACGGTCGATCTTGAAGATCGCATCAAGGGTGGCATCGAAGGGATTGATATCAATTCGGAAATGCCGATCGTCACCGGCTACGCGCAATGCGCCGAGGGTTTGATGCGCGAATTCGATCGCGGATATTCCGAGATCACCTTTTCGCGCCTCGCGGCGCTTTCCGGCGCGCGGGAGGCGATCATTCACAAGGAATTCCACCTGTCCTCTGCCGACCCGCGCCTGGTCGGGGCGGACAAGGCGCAGAAGATCGGCCACAGCAACTATGACGTGGCCGACCAGCTGTCGAACATGGGGATGGAGGCGATCCACCCCAAGGCAGCCAAAACCCTGCGGCAGGCGGATGTTCCGTTGCGCGTCACCAATGCGTTCGAACCGGGCGATCCCGGCACCCTGATCGACGACCGCCCGGCGGAATCGCCCGAGGCCGAGATCGTGACCGGCCTCGATGTCATCGCGCTGGAAGTGTTCGAACAGGACATGGTCGGGGTGAAAGGCTATGACGCCGCGATCCTCGACGTGCTGACGCGTCACAATGTTCGGATCGTGTCGAAGCTGTCCAACGCCAACACGATCACCCATTACGTGGACGCCTCGCTGAAGATCATGCGGCGCGTGGAGAAGGACCTTGAACGGCTCTATCCGGCGGCGCGCATCACCTCGCGCAAGCTGGCCATCGCCTCGGTCATTGGCCGGGATCTGAGCGGGCTGTCCATCCTGAGCCGTGGCTTGCAGGTCATTGCCGAAGCCGGGCTTGAGGCCGTGGGCGCCTTGCAGGGACCGCGCAGCGTCGATGTTCAGTTCGTCATGGAATGCAGCGATCTGGACAGGACGATCGGCGTTCTGCACGCGGCGCTGATCCCGGCGGCAGGCGACAGCCCCCTGTCAAAGGCCGCTTGACGGGGGTAGGGGCGGGCTAGGGCGTCTTGCCGTCGCTGGCCGCCTCGCGCATCCAGCGTTGCAGATGCAGGATGGAATGCTCGGAATTCACGCCGCAGGCGGGATCGACGACAAGCGGCCCCGGAACATAGCCGCGCGATTTGAGGCCGCGCTGGACGCTTTCGACAAGGTGAATGTCTTCCTCCACCGTGGTGGCGCGGTCCTGCTGCGCCATGCGGCGGACGGTTTCGTCGTCGAAGCCACCAACCGAATACCAGCCGCGCCAGACCACCACGTGATCGGCATCCACCGCGCGCCAGTGATAGGTGTTCAGCAGGTTTCCAGGATAGACCTGAAAGCTGAACATCGGCCACAGGAACCAGCTTGAATACTTGTCGTTATTCGCGAACCCGCTGTCGATGTCATAGGTCATCTGGCTGAGATCGTTGCATTCTGTCGTGTGACGCAGGCAATAGCCCTGGGGCTGGATGTCGTAGGTTTCGGGCCGGATCACGCCGGTGGAGAAGGTGGGGTGGTTCAGGCTGCAATGATAGCATTCGGAATAGTTCTCCACCGAAACCTTCCAGTTGCAGTTTTCCGGGATTTCCACCCATTCCAGCGGTTTGAGTTCCGCCCAGTTGGGTACGAAGGTCTCCAGCTCGGCGCGGGCATTGGGAAACCAGTCCTCCATCGGCTTGGCATGCGGGTCGAGATTGACGAAGACGAAGCCCAGAAACACCTCGGTGCGCACTTCCGTCAGGCAGATTTTCGACGCGTCGAATCCTGGCACCGATTTCGCGTTCGGCGCGGCGCGCAAACCGCCGGTAAGTTCATAGGTCCAGGCGTGGTAGGGGCAGACGATGACGCGGGTCGAGCCTGCACCGCTGACAAGCTGATGCGCCCGGTGCTGGCAGACATTGTAGAAACTGCGGATTTCGCCATCGCGCCCCTTGATCGCGAACAGGCTTTCATCGCCCAGATCGAACGCGACGTAATCGCCGGGGTTTTCCAACTGACTGGCATGGCAGGCGAATTGCCAGGTGCTGGCAAGAAGCCCGGCCTTCTCGACTTCGAAAACCTGCGGGTCGGTGTAGAATTTCGCATCGAGCGAGCGGGTCGGATTGGTCATGTGATCAGTCCACTGAGAAGATGAAACGATGCTGCCAGCAGGGCAGGGTGGAAGGTCTGCACGCCAAAGCGGATTGTTCGATGGGCGTCAGGGTCATTCGTTGCCTTCGGTGTAGATGCCAAGCTTGTGGCGCCGGTCATGAAATCTTTCGACCCGATCCACGATCTCATCGGAGGCAACCGCGATGACGAAGCTCAGCAGGGTTTCCAGAAGCGCGATGGTCGGCACCGACGAGGGGAAGAATTGCGGCGTGTCGACGGCGACGACAAAGCCGTGATCGGCAGCGCGGATGATGGGGCTGGCGGGGCTGTCGGACAGGCCGATGATTGTCATGCCCTGCTCGCGGGCAACCTCGATGGCAGCCACAGCCTCGCTGCGGTAGGGGCGCATCGACATGGCGATCAGTACGTCGCGGCTGTCGGCCCAGGCCAGATCGTCGACGGCGGTCGATCCGGGGCGGGGGATCGCGTGGAACTGCGTCATGCCGGTGGAGGCCAGATAGGTGAAGTTGCGCGCATTGGCATTGTTCACGCCGACACCGAGGGTAAAGACCTGTCGGCTGGCCCAGATCGCTTCTGCCGCCGCTTTCATGGCCTCGGCACTGGTGGCGGCAAAGCTTTCCTCGATATTGCGGATCGCGGCCTCAGCCATGTCGGCATAGAGCCCGCCGAGATCTCCGGATTTGCGGATATCCTGCAACCAGCGGGCCCGGTCGGGAAAGCTGATCGCCCCCTTGCGGATCGCATCGCGGAAGGGGGCGCGGAAATCCTCGTACCCCTCGAACCCCGCCTGCCGCGCCATGCGCACCACGGTGTTGGGCTTGACCTTGGCGGCCTCGGCGATCTCTCGAACGGTCGAGACGCCCACATCCTGCGGATTCTCCAGCACATAGCGTGCGGCTTTCTGCGCCTCTGGTGTAAGGGCGTCCCATTCCTCGGTCAGCCGGTCGAGAATGGCATGCGTCGAGGAGGTGTTTGCGGATGATGGTATGTTTGTGTCATTCATGATTGACGATGGTATATTTGTGCGATTAGCCTGTCTACAGGAAAAGTGACTCGCCAACAGGATTGCCCCAAATGTCGCAAAAAGAATTCCCGACCCACGCCCGCGTTGTCATCGTCGGCGGCGGTGTCATGGGATGTGGTCTTGCCTATCACCTAGGCCATGAAGGATGGGGGCCGGACACGGTCCTGCTGGAAAAGGCCGAACTGACCAGCGGCAGCACCTGGCATGCGGCGGGGCAGATTACCCATTCCACCAGCTCCTATGGGCTGGGGCGGATGGTCGATTACAATATCGGGCTTTATTCCAGGGTGCTGGAGGAAGAGACCGGCCAAGCCGTCACATGGCATGGCTGCGGGTCGTTCCGGCTGGCCTATACGGAAGACGAGATGGACTGGCTGCGCCATACCCTGTCGGTGGGGCGCGCGCTTGGCTTCAATATCGAACTGGTGGGGCCGGAGTTCATCGCGCAGAAGCATCCGTTCTACAATCTAGATGGGGTGCTCGGCGCGCTTTATACCCCTGATGACGGCCATGTAGACCCTTCGAACGTCACCATGGCCATGGCCACCGGCGCGCGCCAGAAAGGCGTTCGCATCATCCGCCGTTGCCGGGCCACCAACATCACACAGCTGCCCTCCGGCGAATGGCTGGTGGAGACGGAGCAAGGCGCAATCACATGTGAACATGTGGTTAACGCAGGCGGCACCTATGCGCGCCAGATGGGCGAATGGTCGGGCCTGCAATTGCCGATGACTTCAATGACCCACCACTATCTTGTCACGGAAGAAGTTCCTGAATTCAAAGATTTGGACACCGAACTTCCAGTGGTGCGCGATGACAGGATGGTCTCCGGCTATATCCGGATGGAGCAGAAAAAGGGCCTTATCGGCATCTATGAGAAGGAAAACTCCAACTCCGTCTGGGAAGATCATTGCCCGTGGGAGGCAGAGAACGAGCTCTTCCAGGCCGATTACGACCGCATCATGCCCTGGCTCGAAAACGCGATGGAGCGGATGCCAATCTTCGCGGAACTTGGCATCACCCGAGAGGTCCATGGCGCGATCAGCCATCCGCCCGACGGCAACCCGATGGTCGGGCCCGCCCCCGGCGTGACAAACTACTGGTGCTGTTGCGGCACCCAGATCGGCATTGGCTGGGGCCCCGGCCTGACCCGCGAACTGGCGCGCTGGATGGTCCATGGCGCAGCCGACATCAACATGCGCGACTACGATCCGCGCCGGTTCGGCAGCTACGCCACCAAGGATTGGCAGGTGATCAAGGCGCATGAGGATTACAAGCTGCGCCACGAAATCCCCTTTCCGCATTTCAACCGGCTGGAGGGCCGCCCGATCAAACCCTCGCCGCTCTACGACCTGCTGAAGGACAAGGGCGCGGTCTATGAGGAGGTCTACGGGTTTGAACGCCCCCGCTGGTTCGCGCGGGGGGAGGTGGAGCAGCGCGACCACTATTCCTTCCGCCGCACGCCTGTCTTCGACATGGTGGCCGAGGAATGCCGCGCGGTGCGCGAACGGGTGGGCATCATGGATGTGACGGCCTTCACCAAGGTCGAGGTCTCGGGGCCTGACGCATACGCTCTCCTTGACCGGCTGGTCGCCAACCGGATGCCGCAAAAGGATGGTGGGATCATCCTGACCCATATGCTGAACCGCCGCGGCCGGATCGAGCTGGAATGCACAATCGTGCGGATGGCTGAGGACCGATACTACCTCGTCTGCGCGGCCTTCTTCGAACAGCGCCTGCTGGATCACTTGGCCAAGAACAAGGGCAGTGAAAACGCGACTATCACCGCGCTGTCCTCCACCTGGTCCGCCCTGTCATTGAACGGCCCCAGATCGCGCGACGTGCTGGCCGCCTGCACCGATGTCGATCTCTCCAACGCGGGCTTCCGCTGGCTCAGTGCGCAGGAAATCACCGTCGCCGGACACCGGGTCTGGGCCTTTCGCATGTCCTATGCGGGCGAGCTTGGCTGGGAACTGCACATGCCCGATGCCGCTTGCCTCGACGTCTACACCGCGCTTTGGGCGGCGGGCGAGGCCCATGGTATCGCGGATTACGGCAGCTTCGCGATGAATGCGTTGCGCATGGAAAAGGCCTTCCCCGGCGCGGGTGAACTGACCAACGAGGTTACCTTGCCCGAGGCCAATGTCATGCGCTTCGTCAGGCTCGACAAGGACTACCTGGGGGCCGAGGCCACGCGCGCCAGCGCGGAAAAAGACGAACAACCCTGGATCTGCACCTATCTGGAGATCGAGCCCGACGGCATCGAGGACGGGCATGGTGGCGAAGCGGTCAGGCTGGATGGCAAAGTCGTGGGGGCCACCGCCTCCGTCGCCTATGGCCATACGGTCGGAAAAATCCTCGCCTTCGCCTATCTCAAACCTCATGCCACCACCCCCGGCACCGCGCTTGAGGTGCTGATTGCCGGCGAACCCCGTGCGGCCCGCGTTCTGGGTGCCCCGGCCTATGACCCCGACAGCCTGCGGCCCAGAACGGACAGCGCCGCATGATCGGTCTTCTAGGTCCAAATAGTCCGGGGGAGTCGGCGTCAACCGACGGGGGCAGCGCCCCCTGCCGTGTGATCCGCAAGGATCACGCGCGGATCGACGCCGAAGGCGGCGAAATCCCCATAGTCACAGGAGAGCACCCATGATCCCGACCACCATGTCAGCCATGATCCTCACCGGCCACGGCGGCCTCGACAAATACGAGTGGCGAGAAGACTGGCCGGTTCCCAGCCCCGCCCCCGGCGAGGTACTGATCAGGGTTGGGGCCTGCGGCATGAACAATACCGATGTGAACACCCGCTCGGGCTGGTATTCCAAGGCGGTGACGGACCGAACGACGGGTGAGGGTTTCGAAACAGTAAATGACGAAGACCCATCCTGGGGCGGTGCGCCCCTTGCCTTCCCGCGCATCCAGGGGGCCGATGTCTGCGGGCAGATCGTGACCGTCGGCGATGGCGTGGATGCGGCCCGCATCGGCGAGCGGGTGATTACCGACAACTGGCTGCGTGACCCTGATGACCTGACCAACAAGGCAAAAACGGGCTATTTCGGCTCTGAGCGCGATGGCGGTTTTGCGCAATACTGCACCATCCCGGCGCGCAACGCGCTGGCGGTGCAATCGGACCTCTCGGATGCCGAGCTTGCGACCTTTTCCTGCTCTTATTCCACCGCCGAGGGCATGCTGACCCGCGCGCAGGTAACTGACGCCGATACCGTACTGGTCCCCGGCGCGTCCGGCGGCGTCGGCGGCGCGTTGGTGCAATTGGCAAAGCGGCGCGGCGCGCGGGTCATAGCGATGGCAGCGGAGGCGAAACATGCCGAGGTCGCGCAGCTTGGCCCCGACCGCATCCTGCCGCGCGCACCTGAGAACCTGCGCGCGGCCCTAGGCGATGAGAAAATCACCGTCGTGGCCGATATCGTCGGCGGCCCCTACTGGCCCCAGCTCATCGACGTGCTGGACCGCGGCGGGCGCTACACCTGTTCGGGCGCCATTGCGGGGCCGATGGTGGAGCTTGACCTGCGCACGCTCTACCTGCGTGACCTGACCTTCACCGGCTCCACCGTCATCGACCTCGACGTGATGCCCAATCTTGTCCGCTACATAGAGGCAGGTGAGATCAAACCGGCGCTCGCCGCCACCTACCCGCTGGCACAGCTTCGCGAAGCCCAGACCGCCTTCATCGAGAAACGCCACACCGGCAACATCGTGGTGATCCCGTGACCCCCGTCGATCTGGCTTTTGCCCGCGCCTATCATGCGCTGACCATGCTGGTGGCCTCCACCCCCGCGCTGATGGGCTTCGCTGGCTGGCCCCTCGCTTTACCCGCCCCCAAGGCGCCCCGCCCGATCCCCGCAGCCGACATCCTCAAGGCCTGGTCCGAGGGCCATATCGACGCCACCCTCGCCACAAGCAACGCGATCCGCGACCTGACCGACTACGCGGACTGGCAGCAGACCTATACCGTGGACGAGGTCGGGCAGGATTTCCTCAACCGCTACGGCTGGTTCGAGCTGGTGGGGCCTGAAGGCCATTACCGGTCCGACGAGATCCGCGTCTACATCGCCTATTGGGGCGAGAACCTCTATTACCCCTGGCATCTGCACGAGGCCGAGGAACTCTACTACATTCTCGCAGGCGAAGCGCTGTTCGAGGCCGAGGGCGAGCCCCCCGTCACCCTACGCCCCGGCGATATCCGTATCCACCGCTCGAACCAGCCCCACCAGATGACCACCGGTGACAGCCCTGTTCTGGCGCTTGTCCTGTGGCGCGGCGCCGGGCTGACGGGCGTGCCACGGATGGGCACCGCATGATCATCCAAGCAGCACAAGGCCCCCGGACATGACCGACATGACCTGCACCGCCGACCAACTTATCGACGACGCCCGCACCCGCGTGACCCGCTTCACCTTCGCACCGGGGCAGCAAACCGGCTGGCACCGGCACGGCTTCGACTACGTCATCACCGCGCTCACCGACTGCCACATGCGGCTGGAACATCCCGACGGGACTGTCACCGAAACCACAGTGCCCGCAGGCGCCGCCTATCGCCGAATCGAGGGGGTCGAACACAACGTGATCAACGCGGGCAGCGCAGAGATGTCCTTCATCGAGGTCGAACTGAAATGAAGCTGACCCGCATCACCGTCTACCATGTCGACCTGCCGCTGGAGCATCCTTATTGGCTTTCCGGCGGGCGGCTGAAATTCGAAACGCTCGACGCGACCTTCGTGAAGCTGGACACCGACGAAGGCATCACCGGATGGGGCGAGGGTACGCCCTGGGGCCACACCTATGTGCCCGCCCACGGCCCCGGCATCCGGGCAGGGATCGAGACCATGGCCCCCTTCCTCCTTGGCCTCGACCCGCGCCGGGTGCTCGATGTGGAACGCGCCATGGACCTCGCGTTGCCCGGTCATCTCTACGCGAAATCCCCCATCGACATGGCCTGCTGGGACATAGCCGGTCAGGCGGCGGGCCTGCCGATTGCCGATCTTATGGGCGGCGGCAGCCGCACGCCGCGCCCCATCGCGTCTTCGGTCGGGGCCAAGACCGTCGAGGAAACCCGCGCCGTGATGGACCGCTATCGCCAGCGCGGCTATATCGCCCATTCCGTCAAGATCGGCGGCGACGTGGCCCGCGACATCGCCCGCATCCGGGACGTGGAGGCACACCGCGCCCCGCATGAGATCATCCTCTACGACGTCAATCGCGGCTGGACCCGTCAACAGGCCCTGTCGGTTATGCAGGCCACGGAAGAGCTCTGCGTCATGTTCGAACAGCCCGGTGAAACGCTCGACGACATCGCCGCGCTCCGCGCGAAACACGCGGCCCCTGTCAGCGTGGACGAGGCGCTCGTCACCCTGCAGGACGCAACCCGCATCGCCCGCGACGGTCTGGCGGAGGTCTTCGGCATCAAACTGAACCGCGTGGGTGGGCTGACCAAGGCGGCCCGTATGCGCGATGTGGCGCTCGCCCATGGCATCGACATGTTCGTCATGGCCACCGGCGGATCGGTGCTGGCCGATACCGAGGCGCTGCATTTCGCCGCCACCATTTCCGATGCGAACTGCAAGGCGGTCTGGGCCTGCCAGGACATGATCACCGTCGATATCGCGGGTGGTCGCGGTCCGCGCAATCTCGACGGCCACCTGCATCTGCCCGAGACACCCGGCCTCGGCGTCCACCCCGACGAAAACGCCCTCGGACAGCCCGTCGCCATCTATGAGGCCTGCTGATGCCCTTTCATCTTGGCAAAAATACCTCGGGGGAGTCGGCGTTAGCCGACGGGGGCAGAGCCCCCTCCCGCGCGATCGGACCGGTCGCGCGCGGATCGACGCCGAAGGCGGCGAAACCCTCATCAGGACAACGCGCATGAAACTCACCCGCATCTCCCTCTGGCATGTGCCGCTGACCAGCCATGAGACCTATTACATGGCCGACGGCAAGACCTGCGACACGGTCGAAACCGTGGTCATCGCGCTCGATACCGATACCGGCCTTACTGGCTGGGGTGAGGTTTGCCCGATCCCGCATTACCTGCCGGCCTACGCCCGTGGCGTGGCCCCGGCCCTGACCGAGCTTGCCCCCGTCCTGCTTGGCACCGACCCGATCGGGCCAGAGGCAATGATGCGCAAGGCCAACGATTGGCTGATCGGTCACCGCTACGCCAAATCCGCCCTCGATATCGCGCTCTGGGATCTTACCGGGCGGGCCGCCGGGCTGCCGCTCTACACGCTTCTGGGCGGACGGCAGGCGCAGGACATGCCGCTTTACCACTCCATCACCTGTATCGCGCCCGAAGACATGGCCCGCATCGCGCGTGAGGCACAGGCCAGCGGCATCACCCAGTTCCAGGTCAAGCTCGGGGCAGACAGCAACTGGCAGGCCGATGTTGCCCGGCTGCGCCTCGTGCGCGAGGCCGTGGGCGAGGGCCCGCTCGTCTATGGCGACTGGAACTGCGGCGCGACCTCGCTCGATGCCACCCGCGTGGGCCGGGCGGTGTCGGATCTCGATATCATGCTGGAACAGCCCTGCGCGACGATCGAGGATTGCGCGCGGGTGAAAACCGCGACCGGCCTGCCGATGAAGCTCGACGAACTGGCCCATGACACCGAAAGCCTGCTCAAGGCCCACGCCCATGGCTGCATGGATGCAGTGGCGCTGAAGCTGTCGAAATTCGGCGGGCTCTCCGCCACCCGCGCTGCGCGCGACCTGTGCTATCATCTGGGCGCGAAGATGTGCATCGAGGATACCTGGGGCAGCGATATCACCACCGCCGCGCTGTCCCATCTGGCAGCGTCCACGGATCCGCGCCGCCTGCTCAATACCTGTGACCTTTCCGGCTATGTTGCCCCGCGTCTTGCCCCCGATGCACCGGGTCGCAAGGCCGGCCGCCTTTCGCCCCCCGATGGCCCCGGCCTCGGGATCCTGCCTGATCGTCAGGCGCTTGGACACCCCGACCTGATACTGGAGTGACCTCATGAACATTCTGCACAGCCAAGCCGACTGGATCGCCCGCGCCCGCGAGGTGCTGCCTGCCGCGGGCTTCGGCAATTTCGACGCCTCCATCGTGATTGCTCGGGGGCAGGGCAGCCATGTCTGGGACGAGGATGGCAATGCGTACATCGACTACCTGATCGGGTCCGGCCCGATGCTTCTGGGCCATGGGGACCCGGAAGTGATGGAGGCCGTTCTGGAACAGTTGCCGAAGGGCATGACCTTCTTTGCCAATAACGCCAGGGGCATCGAACTTGCCGAGGCCATTGTCGATGCCGTTCCCTGCTGCGAACAGGTGCGCTTCGTCACCTCGGGTGGCGAGGCGGATATGTACGCCATCCGCTTGGCCCGCGCTTACACCGGCAAGCCGAAGATCCTGAAATTCGAGGGCGGCTATCACGGCATGTCCGCAGAGGCACAGATGAGCCTTGCCCCCGCCCGCGAGGTCAATTTCCCCACGGCCGTGCCCGACAGCGCCGGCATCCCCGACAGCGTGGCCGAGGAGATGCTGATCGCGCCCTTCAACGATCTCGCGGCGGTGGCGTCGCTTCTGGATGAACATGACGACATTGCCGCGATCATCGCAGAGCCCCTGCAGCGCATCATTCCGGCGCAGCCCGGCTTTCTGCAGGGTCTGCGCGATCTGTGTGACGCGCATGGGGTGTTACTGATCTTCGACGAGATCGTCACCGGCTTCCGCCTCGCCTATGGCGGCGCGCAGGAACGCTATGGCGTGACACCGGATATCTGCACCCTGGGCAAGATCATCGGCGGGGGCTTCCCGCTGGCCGCACTCGGGGCACGGGCCGGGATCATGGCGCATTTCGACAAGTCGGCTGTGGGGTCCGAGAAATGGCTGATGCAGTTGGGCACGCTGTCGGGCAATCCGGTTGCGGCGGCAGCGGGCCTCAAGACGATGGAGATCCTGCGCCGTCCGGGCCAGTATGACCGGCTGCGCGATCTTGGTCAGCGCTTGATGGACATGCAGTCCGCGGCGCTGTCCGATCACGGTATCGCGCACCGCCTTTGCGGAGACGCGACCCTGTTCGACGTATATTTCACCGACGCCGACCCGGTTGATTATCGCAGCGCGAAGCACCGGGACCCGATGCTGAATGAAGTCTGGAACCGCAGCTTGCGCAGTCAGGGGATCTTCAAATCCCCCGGAAAGCTCTACCCGTCGCTGACCCTGGGATCGGAAGATCTGGAAGCGACCCGCAGTGCCTTCCGGAACGCGGCCAAGGCTGTGGCGGATCATCTTGGGATGTAAAGAACGGAATATAAGATTATGAAAAAAATAGAATTTATCCATTCGCGATCCATCCCGACTCAGCCTTTCGCGCCCAACAGGATAGATCGCGCGCGCTGGTCCAGTTTCGCCGAGTTGATGTCGTAGCGTCCAACCTGACGCATGGCATCGCGAAGAGAGGTGAGGTTTTCGAGATAGCGCCAGACGACGGGGAACATGAACGGGGCCCGCTGGCGGCTGGTGCTGCCGAAAGTGGGGCCGCGCAGATATTGGAGCTGGCCCCGCCCGACGGGGGGCGCTTTGAATTCATTCTCGGGCAACAGGAATTCCGCTGGCCTGACCCACGAGGCGACGCCGGTGATCTGCCGCAACAGCGTTGCTCCGGCGCTGCGCCCCGGTGGGTTGCCGATCTACCGTTACTTCAGAACGGCCTGATCCCGGCAGGGGAACAGGGGGAGGACCGAAGGCGAGACCGTCATGCTCAGCGACATTCTGCGTCGCATCGGGCTGGCGCTTCTGATCACCGTATTGGCGGTAACGACCCTGTTCGTCATCATCCATGCCATTCCGGGCGATCCGGTTTCGATATTCAGGGCCTGTCGGTCAGCTATGGGACGCGACTGGCTGAAAGGCGCGATTGCTCTGGGGTCGCGCAAACTGCTGACCGATGGCTCTTTCCTGATGCGCACCGCCTTTCTGACCGCGCCTTGTTCCGGCTCGGACGCTCTGGGACTGGCCTATATGGCGCGCGACACCCTGTTTTCAGAGGTCCGGAAACTGCATCGCCTCGGGTTCCAGATCCATTGTCACTGTAGCGGCGACGCGGCGCCGGACAAGTTCCTCGATGCCGTGGCTGGCGCGCTGACGCACCACCTGCGAGACGAGCATCGGCACACGATCATTCATGGGCAGGTCATGCGCCGCGACCAGGTACGGCGCTGCGTCGTTCCGGGAGTGACCATCAGCGTCTTTCCGGCCCATATCTGGAATTGGGGCGGTCTGCACCATGACGAGACCATCGGTCCAGACCGCGCAAGATAGCTCGCCCATGGGATGGGCCGAGGCTGAAGGACAGCGCTTCACCATCCGTAGCGACGCTTCGGTCACGCCGACGCGGCCCTTGCAGCTGATCCAGACAACCGTCACACGCCGCACCCAAAGCGGGCGCATAGGATCGACGCCGCGTGGCAGGTCTTCCGCGAGGCGGAACGCGAGTCGCTGGACCCCGGCAAGCTTGCGGATCTGGCGATCCTCGACGACAATCCGCTGACGCGGCCTGAAACCATCGGCATGATAAAGGTCTGCGAAACCTGGCGGCATGGTCGGCGGGTCTACGCGCGAAACACAAAAAGGGTTGGTGAACAGGCATGAGCTACGCAATCTATGTCGGCAGGAACCACAGCCGCACCGGTCATGCCTGGCTGGCGGGATATGGCGATGAGCCGTCTTCGCACTGGCTGGAAATCCTGCCCGCTGCCGACCACCCGGAGGGGGCGGTGATCGAAGGGGGCGTCGGTTCCGAGGCGGATATGCCCGGACAGCGGATCACCGTGCCGCAGGTCGCGCATACTCTGCGCCATATGCGGGTCAGCTATTCCTATTACCTTGGCGTTCCCGCGCCGATCACCAATGGCGGCGTGAACGAGGCCGGTGTCGCCGTGCGCGATGTCTGGTCGACCTCTCGGCCCGAGTTGCGAGAGATGACGCCGAAGGATCAGCGGGGGCTCAACTACAGCGATCTGGCCCGCGCGGTGTTGGAACGGGCCACGAGCGCAAGGGGCGCGGTAGAGCTGTGCGCCAGACTGATCGCGGACCATGGCGAGGCGAGCTATGGCGGCAACTCCCACCTCTTTGCCGATGCAGACGAAGCCTGGGTGATGATCCAGTTCGCGGGCGGGCAGGGGCTTTGGGTGGCTGAACGGCTTGGCCCCGACAGCATCCGCGCCTCGCGCCCCGGCTATGTGCAGGAGGTGCCGGTGCATGACCCGGATCACGCGGATTTCCTGTGGTCCCCGAATTTCGTCAGCTTCGCGCAGGATCAGGGCTGGTACGGGTCAGGGCCCTTCGATGCCAATGCCATCTACGGTGACGGCAAGGGCCGTTGGGACGGTATCCGGTGGATCGAAGCCGAGATGCAGGCGCGCGCCGCGCGGCCGGAAAAAATCGGGCTGGAAGACATGATCTGGGCGGTGCGCACCGAGAAACTGACCGGAGATACGGCGGGTTACGGTCAGGTGGTCCCACTGGTCCGCAGCCCTGATCCGGCCCTTCAGATGATGTGGCATGCGGCCTGCGGCGCACTGGCCGCGCCCTTTTCGCCGGTGTTTCTGGGGCAAGACTCGGTGTCGCCGGAATATGGGATGCACCGCTACCTGACCACTGGCGAATCCCATCGGTTTCAGGACAGGCGCAAGGCGGTCAGCGGCGGCAGCGATACGGTGTCACTCGTGCCGCAGGTCAATGAAACCACGGTTGGGGCGTTTCAGGAATGCAAACGCCTGATGTACCTGATGCAATTGCTGGGGGAGCAGACCCTTGCCCCGGTGCACGGGGCGTTTTCCGCACGCGAAGCGCGGCTGTCGGATCTGACCGATGCACATCTTCGCGTGGCGGAAGTGGCCATTCGCTCGGGACACAAGGCCGAAGCGGTCGCGGTTCTATCGGCGTTCTCGAAGGCCGAGCTGACCTCCGCGCTCGGCCTTGTGCGCGACCTCGCGAGCGGGTTGTCCGCACAGGCATCCGCGATCGCGGACCCGGACCCGTCGGACCTGCCGAAAGGGTTTCGGCAGCTTTGGTAGGCTTGTTTCGGCCCCTGATGATTGCGCCCTAAAGCTGACAGAGTTCAGAACCGCCACCACCGCCCAGAAAGCTGCGAAGACGACGCCCACATGTCGCCCGGACCCAGACGAGCGCCCTGCGCTCCGGTGGGTGCCTCTGGCCACGTGCCCGCCGCGCCGGGGCCAGAGTCGGCCCCGGTCACAGCGAACACAGAGGCCGCTAGGTGCCGATCTGGTTGACCGCCACCGCGACAGAGCTGCCATAGCCGACCTCGATCAGAAGCACCTCGACCAGGATCGGGATACCGTAGAGCGGCTCTTGCATATCGGGCGTGGCAAGGAAGCGGCAAAGCTGGCCCGGGACGATGTTGAACAGCGACCGCATCAGGTTTTCGGGGTTCCTGTCCGCGGAATCCGTCGCAACGTAGTTCCAGATGACCATTGTCGCGTTTACGGCCCCCCAGACAGAAACCGTGACCTCTGCCGTGTAGATCTTGGCTTTTCCGGCGCTGGCGGGCATGGCGTAGGCAATCAACAGACCGCGGGTTGGTCCGAAGACGAGTTGAGAGAACCAGATATTGGCGGAAAACCCCTTGGTGCCTGCCCCACAGGTTGGGGGCCCCATGTTCACATTGAGCAGCCAGGGCGTGGTTGCCGCCGTGGTGATGTAGCGCAAGACGATGCTGGCATAGCTGAGCTGCTTGATGGGCGCGTTGAGCGCGCTGGCCGTGGCGGTGATCGGGTCGACAATCATGCGCCCGAACATGCCCGCAGAATAGATGCTGAGCGAGATCCCCCTGATCCAGACCTCGGCCGATGCGTCGATCCTGACCTCGGCGGATGGTGTCCCGATGCCGGACTGGGCCTTGAGCCAGTCGACCGTGTAATAGGCCCTGTAATCGTCCAGCGCGGCCTGATCCGGGAACGGGGCCTTGCCGGTCGCCAGCTTGTAAATCAGCGTCGTCGGCACCGCGATGATGTAGGCCGGGATGTCGATCAACCGAATACCCAGCTTCTTGCCGGTGAAGAACTTGTAAAGCTGCGAGAAGATGGGGATTTCCCACTCATTGAACAGGAAGTCGCGGAAGGACTGGATGACCTCGGCGATCAGGTCCATCAGCGTCGCAATGACCCCTCGGGCGAAGTCAAGCGCGAAGAGGGCCACACTCTCCATCACCTTCACCACACCCGAGAGCAGCAGGTTCATCGCGTTGGCCGGGTCGTCTCCGATTGCGGTAAAGTAGTTCACCGCCTCGTCGAAGGCTTCCTTGCCATCTCCGAACTGGAAGTTGTCCGCAAGATTCGACAGCATCTCGATCAGGTTGTCGAGCGAGCTGGACAATGCCGTGGACGAGGCCATGCTGACAACACTCTGGCCTTGCTCCTGCGCGTTTTCATAGTTTTCGGTATAGGTGTTGATGAAGGGGTTATGCTCCATCTGGTGGCTGTCTTCGTCGCTCAGTTCATTCTCGTCCGCCGCCGTTCGATAGCTGGGATCTCCCTTCTCATTGAGGTCGTCGATGAAACTGTCGATCGTGTCTTTCAGGCTGTCCTTCATCGTGTCGATGCCCGCCAGAATGGTCTGTTTGACGGACTCAACCCCGTCGACGGTAAAGGCCAGCGTCACGTCGATGGAATGGCGAATGGCCTCTGCGGTGCGCACGATATCGGGCAGATCGAACAGGAAGGCGAGCCATTGGTAAAGCTCATCGAGTTTGACCTTCAGCCAGTTCCAGATGCCCTGCACGAAATCGAACGCCTGTTGGGCGAACTCGATCACCGCTTCGAACACCTTCTCGCCGATGTGGAACAGGACCCGTCCGATGCCGTCGACCACCTCCACGACGATCTTCTTGATGCCGTCGACGATCCATTCCGCCCCTTCCTTGATGCCGTTCCAGAAGGTGCCCCAGGCAGATTTGAGCCACCCGTCACCGAGCCCGGCGGCAGCCATGTCAGCCCGCCGGCCGGACTTCCATTCGGCAAGGCTGTCGGCTGTCATGACCTCGTAGGTCGGGAATCCGCTTGTGAAGTCGATAGCCCATGTCTGCCCCTCCATCGCGGCAAGGTTCAGCGCCGGACGGAAGCCCCGGCCCGCTGCCCGGAGGGATGCAAAGTGGTAATTGACCTTGCCGCTGCCATTTTCATCCGCATCGGCAATGCTCATCGAGGCCTGGGTTATGGCCTGAAGATTGGCGGCATATTCATCCGTGCGGTATTCCGCGGGCAACAGGAAGTTGCCCTCCGCATCCTTCGCATCCTTGATTTCGTCGACGGTCAGCCCGGTCAGTTTTTCCTGAAGTTGAAGATTTGGCTGCACCACGATCGGAGAGCCCGGCGTTGTCTGCGGGGTCTCGATATAAAGCGTTGCCGCCGCAAGCGCGTTGGCCTGCTGCTGAATGATCACCTTGCCATCGGGACCGGCCTTTATGCTGACCCAATCCGCCTGGCTGGCCCGGTAGGACAGACCGTTCACGAACAGCGTCACAAGCGAAGAGGCCTTGATCCCGATCTGTGCGTTTGGCAGGGGCAGGCCCGATCCGTCCAGCACGGTCAATTCCAGCGAATGGGTCGGAACCTGGGTCATGTCATCATCGGTGCGTTCCAGCTCGATATGCTGCTGGAACCATTGGTGCGTCGTGGGTGACTGCCAGAACCGCGTGACATTGCCAGCGGCCGATACCGTGAAGGCCTCGCTATAGCGGTTGCTGTCGCGGCCAACGGCGAAGATCGAGGCGGAATCCGCCGGATTGGACGGGATCTCGTTTCCAAGCGCCAGGATCGGTTGCCATTCAGGTGTGGCGCTGCGGCCCTCACCCGGCAATTGGCCGGTCCAGTACAGGCGGCCATCATCACCGATCCCGAACACCTGAAGCAGGTTGTCATATTGCTGTGCCGCAAAGATGCTGGTCAGACGCATACCTTGACCGGGATCGACAACAATCCAATCGTCCCATTGGGTTGTCGATCCGGTTTGGTACTTCTTTTCTTTCTTGAACAGCAGCTTGCCTGTGTCTCGCTCGATGGCGAAGACGTTCAGCCGGTCGGAATTGTTCTGCCCCGACGGGTCGGTGACCACCGACATATGAGAGACCTTGTAGGTTCCGAGCGAAACAAGCTTCGCCGTCCGGTCGCTGCTTTTCGCGTAGAGCGGGTCATCATCCTCTCCGATGGCAAACAGGGCCGACTGGATAGGGTTGTTCGCGGTGCTGACGACCGATTTCGCACGGACAGGATTCCCGTTTGCATCCTCATGCGCCACCCAGACAGGCCCGGCCCAACTGTCTTCGCCCGGCAGGTAAAAGTTGTTCGCCAGAATGCCGGGACGGGTGCTGTTGTCTTCCAGGATGACATTGAAATAGATGTTGCCCGTCAAACCTCTGGCCCCGGTGAACTGCCGAATTGTTTCGGTCGCGTCGGCTGGCTTGGTTTCTCTCTGGAAATAGGTGTCGGTCTGGGATCGGAAGGTTGCAAGATGCAGCTGCCCGTTGGCGCCGAGGGTCATCAGGTTGGGCGTGTTCGATGAAACGCCGTCATTGGTATAGGCGAAGATCTGGCGCCCGGTGATGGCCAGGGTCTTCTGCTCGTATGGGGCAAGGCTGCCCTCCCCCTGGCGCAGGCGGTAGATCTGATTGTCGGTTCCGACCGTGTAGAGATCCAACGAGCCAGCGGCATTCGGAAAGGTCTTGATATCCGTACCGCCAAGCGCCGGGCGTGTCGGCTGGAACATTTCCATATACTTGGTGCTTGCGCGGGCGACCGGTGTGTCATCGGTGGCAGCGGCCTCAAGAACAGATTGCGGCATCCGGGGCATTGGCTATCTCCTTGGATTGAATGAGGGCACGCTGCAAGTGACGCGCGCGGTGCAGGGCCGGCGCTCTCCAGAACGGGCGGCCATGGCTGTTGCAATAAAGGGGTTGGTCTTCGGATTGGGCCTGCGGCGGTTGCGACCAGGATGTCCCGCCGACTGCACCGGCCCGTTCGGCCCGGGCCATGGCAAAGCCGATCTCATCGGGATGCGCGTAATAGGGTGCAAGCATCCGCAAGCTCGATGGCGAGACCTGCCACCGATGCAATGCGGATGACAGGGTTTCGGAAAGCTCCGGGTCGGGAGGCAGCCCTGCCATCGCGCGGCAGGCAAGGATATTGGCGTTGACGCAGATATCTGCCGGGTTGATCGCAAGGGACGTATCAAGCCAGGTCCGATAGACCCCGGCGCGAACCCACGGCGCATCGCTCCGTGCCCGCGCTCTGACCCGGACCCCGTCGAACAGCGAAGCGAGGACCGCAGCGGCATCCGATTGCGGTCTGGCACCGGAGCGGATCAAAGCCATCCAGGCCAGTACCGTATCGTCCGCATCGGGCGGCAAGTCTCGTCGAACCTGATAGGTTTCGGCATCCCGCGGGTAGAAACGGAACGCTCCCGCAAGATCGGGGTCGGCACAGCGCTCGATAAAGGCCACGCCTCGTTCGATGGCCCGCACAAGGCATCGGTTTGCGTCGCTTAGCTGGTACATTTCCGTCAACAGCAGGACGACGCTTGCCGTGACAAAACAGGTTTCATCCACCTGCCGCCCGTCGCGCGTGTCCACGGTCGAGGGGAAGGCCCCCGAAGGAGTCTGCATCGAAACAAGCTGGTCGATCAGCTGCGAGACCTTCATTCCCGGCCTCCCGCGTCAGCCGCCCAAAGCAGCAAAGCCTCTGGCGTGGTGGCGAGTGTCGCGCTGATTGCGGGCGGCCGCTGGCCCGCTTGTGCAGCGCCGATCAGCACATGGCGCGGCGGCTGGCCCGATGTCAGATCGCGGTAGACGGACATGTCCCATCCGCGATTGGCACCGGCAGATAGCAGCGCCGCGCGCGCTCTGTCGTCGGGGCCAAGCAAACCGACCGTTGTCGAATACCAGGTGAAGGCAGCGGCAGAGCCGTCGTCAGCCCAGGCATTGCTGAAACCCATGTCAAAGGATGGCAGCGCAAAGCGCACACTTCGTTGGGTCAGATCCTGAACAAGCGCTGGCACAACCGTGTCAGACAGCTCGATGCCGATGCGGCGGGCCAGTGCGGGGAGGTCGGCAGGATGCAGCCTGCCCGCGCTGAAATAGACTTCTGTCCCGCCGGTCAGCGGGTCCAGACCGACCATGGTCGCAACCGCCCCCCGCGACGACCTGATCTGCGGTGTTCCCGCAAGCCTCGCTTCCCACGCGGCCCATGGGGCGTGCTCGGGGATGTCGAGGTAGAGCTTTTGCGCCACGCCCCCCCGGCGCAGGCGAAGACCCAACCACGCGCCAAAGCGCGCACCATGGGTCTGCTGCCACTCGGATACCTTCGCCAATGTGGCCAGTTGCGCCGAAGACAGGGCAGGGGCCACGGCGCGCGCACAAAGGGCCAAGCGCGTTTCCGGCGACGCATCTGGACACGGATCGAGCGAAATCCTGTAGTCCGCATCGGGCCACAGAAAGGCCAGCTCGGCCGGCTGTCCCGACGGGGTAAGCCGGCTTTGCGCGTCGCCCGCCCGTGGACCCATCAGCGTTTGCGCTGCGCTGGCCAGGTGCCGGATTGCGGCGCGGTGATCGCAATCCGGTCTGCGGGCCTTTTCTGGTGCGAGAATGGACATGGCCGGAACCGCCCCTGTCAGGCCCTTCTCAGCCATCCTCTTTTTCGAGGGCCTTCAGCGCTTCGGCGTCGACGGTGTGGCGCACGAAGCCCGGTTCGTTGCTGCCTGCCGGTGGTACATCGGGCAAGGTTACGGTCAGCACACCCTCGACATGTTGATCCTTGAGCCAGCGGCGTTCGGAATCTGCGGCCATGATGTATTCGGCGGTGTAGTAGAACTCCACATTGGGCTGATCATGGGGCCGCTTGAGCGCATAGAAACGGTCGAGAGTGTCCACCGGCTGACCATCGGTCGCCTTCATCAGGGAATAGGCATAGAGGTCGGCCTGAGAGCCTTCTGCAATGGCCAGTTGTTCCGTGGTCATGCTTACCCGTGGCATCGCGAAGAAGGCGGGCGGCTTGCCGGCCAGTTTGTCCGCGCCGGTTCCTTCCAGGCGGAAGAAGGTCAGATTGACACCGGCCACTTGATCCCAGTCGATCTCGCTGGTGATGATCCGAACGCCATAGGGCTGACTGTCGGTACGGATGAGGAAGGTGCGATTGCCGCTTGGCTGCTGGTAGCTGGTGCCGAGATTAACCTCCGTGCCATCGCTGAAATAGATATTCCCGGCCAGCTTGAAATACGCTGAATTGGTATTGTCCACCGCCGCGAATGTCCAAGGATCGGCAGAGACAATCGCAGGCGACGTGCCTGGCTCCCAGTTGGGCCATGCATTTTGGAACAGCGCGCGGCCCGGGCTGTTTTCCTGATCGAAATACTGGGCAGAAATGTCGGCCAGCAGTACGCTCGGGGCGTTGCTCACGTTGAAGACGCGCAGGTTGAACTGGGTGGTGAAATTGGCCGGGTCGATTACATAGACAATATCGGCATTGCCGGAATTGGTGTTCTCAGGTGCCGAACTGATTGAGATCGGCGTGCCCGAACTGATCACCGATCCGTCATTCATCATATAGCGAAGCGCGTAATGATACGTACCGCCGATCGGCTGTTTGTAGTAGCTGTTGAATTGAACCGGATCGCCTTCGGCATCGCCATTCGCGGTCAGATCCTTTGTTTGCACAATGGCAGTCTGACCGAAGGGGGGCGTAAAGAACAGGTCAATGACGACACGATCCACATCTTTCTGATCATCGCCGAACGGCACGCCCTGACCGACAAAAGTGACCTGCCGGGTTCCAAAGTCGCTCGGGGCAATATTTACCACCGTATCTCTCGTGCTGATTTGCGCCGAGTTGTATTCCGTGCCATCGGAATAACGGATCACGAAGCTGAACTTGAAGTCCGGCACGAACTCTCCGGTTGGCGTGAATTCGCCCGGCGCTTCGTAGATCAATGTCGACTTGTCACCATCGGCGGGAATGAGTTCAAACGTATTGTCGGTCTGCCGGGTCGGGTAATCGACCGTGACAGTCACCCGTTCCGCAATCGCCAGCCCGGTTTCCGAAGACGTCAATTGGCCGACCAGCGAGAAGATGACCGACAATTTGCGATTATCGACCTTTTGCAGAACCTTGTTCTCCCACGTTTCCGAGGTGAAGACCGGCACCGCGCTGGACACGGGTGTCGACCAGTCGACGACGGTGTCCTCTGTATAGCTTTTGGTAAAAGAGGTCGTCGCCGACACCGGGTTGTTCCCCGGCGCTGTCGCCATGGTTGCGGCTGCGGCGACAGTGCTGGCGACCTGATCTTCCAGCGTGGTCCACGCCCAGTCCCGGACGCGCTGCTCCAGTTCCGGGGTTCCGCCTGCGCCGATCTCGACATGCACATCGCCGGCGCCCGACTGTTGCAGCACCTGCTTGACCTCTTCCAGAACCCGCTGTTGCCGCCCCCAGGTGTCTTTTTCCGTGCGATACCTTTCCTCGTAGGTGATAGCCGCCTGCGAATTATAGGAAACAGTCGCCTTGGCCCCGAGCAGCTTGGTCAGGACCTGCATGTCATATTCGATGCTGAACGGGGAATTGCCGCCGCCCTGAGAGAGCGCCGTCTTGAACTCGTTCAACTGCTCCGCCGTTTCCAGTTCGACCTGAAAAGACACCACGTTGGTTCCATAAAGCGATGGTTCCGCAACCAGAATCTCTGGTGCGCCGTCCCGCAGAAAGTGAAAATAGGCATTCCCGCCAACCCAAGTGAACCCGCCCCAGGTGACGGATTTTCCAAGCTCCGCCTCCAGGGCCGCCTTTGCCGCCTCTGGCTGCACAAGATCCGCCTCGAAGGTGCAGGCACCAGAAACGCCACCGCCGTTTTCGGTATACTCGATGACGGAGAAAACCGGATCTCCGCCCATGGTCCGAATTCGAGGTGATGGCACGAGATACCAAGTGTTCGGATCATCATGGTCCTGGTATGCGTATGTGACTTGCCCATCCCCATAGGCTTTGTTGCACAAATGGGGTGAGGGATTCCCTGTGTGAATCCAGCGTGGTAGCTGGCGAGCATGAGCAGTTGGTCCCTTATGACGTACAAGACCAGGAACTGGCCTTCGTACAACACGGCGCTGAAGCAGCGCGGTTCGCTATCGATCTGGTTTGATCCCGATATGACCTGGCACGCGGCACCCACCGGCAAGCGCGGGCGGCAACCCGAGTTCAGCGACGCGGCGATACAGGTTTGTCTCACGATAAAGGTGTTGTTCGGCATGCCCCTTCGCCAGACGACCGGGTTCGTCGAAAGCCTGCTGCGGTTGGCAGGCCTTGACTGGAAAGTGCCGGACTTCAGCACTCTGTCTCGCCGCCAGAAGACCCTGAGCGTCGCCATCCCTTATCGCGGAGGAACGGGTCCTTTGCACCTGCTGATCGATGCGACCGGGATCAAAGCCGAGGGCGAGGGAGAGTGGAATGCCCGCAAGCATGGCGGGTCAAAGAAGCGCCTTTGGCGCAAGCTGCATCTTGGTATGGACGAGGAAACACTGGAGATCCGCGCAGTCGGTGTCACGACAAGCAACGTCGGCGACGCCCCTATGTTACCCGACCTGCTGGCACAGATCCCGCCCGACCAAGAGATTGCCACGGTCACCGCTGACGGAGCCTATGACACGCGCAGATGTCACAATGTGATTGCCGCTCGAGGTGCCGTTGCCGTCATCCCACCACGCAAGAATGCGCAACTCTGGAAGCCAACTACGGCGGGTGCTATCGCGCGAAACGAAGCCGTGAGGGCCTGCAAATATCTCGGACGGGCACTCTGGCGAAAGCTGACAGGCTATCACCGACGAAGCCGCGCAGAGACGAAGATGCACTGCGTCAAACTCCTTGGCCAAGGCCTGATGGCCAGAGACTTCGACCGGCAGGTCGCTGAGCTCCAGATCCGGATCGCGGTGCTCAACCGCTACACCGCTCTTGGCATACCCGTCACTGAGCCCGTAGGATGAGTCCGTCCGGGGAAAGGGGAAGCCTGCCCTTCAACCGATTTGTGCAACAGAGCCATCCCCATACACAACTTCGCGCGCAGTAGTGATATCGAACATGACCGTGCCTTTCAAAATATTGAATTTGGAATCATATGGCGTTTTCCATTTGTATTACATAGTCTATTGGGATCGAAATATTGCAACAGATATGTTGCCCAACCTTTCATATAAACTTCTTGATGAAAGTGGGCTGATTTGGTAATTGGGGGAGAATCAATTAATAATAGATAGCGCCAACAGTTGCGGCCCATTTTCCCAAGTTCTTGACTGTCATTGCCGACTGTTTTGATGGTTTATTTTTAATGTGGAGGGTGATGTATGCATGAAGATATAGGGTTCATTGTGGGAAAGTTCGTCTTGAAACCGCAACTTCTTGTGTCACCAAGAATGCTTGTTTAAGCCAATTTTGTGCGAAGGCGTCCGGGTCATTCGCTGAATGCTGAACAAGTGTCGATCTTTCGAAATGAATGTCGGATAAGCATCATCCGGCAATGGAATGCGACCGAACCGAGTCCTGATCCGGAAGGCTGTCTGACCAAGCATCTGCCGATTGCCTGACTTCGGCGGAGCAGGGTGGCGCAGCGCTTGCCGTGTGCGTATTGTCCGCACAGTGAGGCCGTTCCGCGGCGGGATGGCTCCGAGGAGATCGCCGAATGCCCCTGAACGCAGCTACCAAGGCCGCGCGCCTGTCCGTTGCCCCAATGATGGATTGGACGGATCGCCATTGCCGGTATTTTCACCGGCTGATGTCGGCCCATGCGCTGCTTTATACCGAGATGGTGACAGCGCCAGCGGTGATCCATGGCGAGCGGGAGCGGCTGTTGGGCTTCAACGCCGAGGAGCATCCTGTCGCGGTGCAGCTTGGCGGCTCCGATCCCGCGCAACTGGCAGAGGCAACGCGGATCGCGGCGGGGTATGGCTATGACGAGATCAATCTCAATGTCGGCTGCCCGTCGGACAGGGTGCAATCCGGCAGCTTCGGGGCTGTGCTTATGGAACAGCCCGCATTGGTGGCCGATTGCGTGGCGGCGATGATCGCGGCCAGTGCGGTGCAGGTCACGGTGAAATGCCGCATTGGCGTGGATGAACAGGTTCCCGAAAACGTGCTGCCGGACTTCCTGCGCATCGTGTCCGAGGCCGGGGTCACCCGCTTCACCATCCACGCCCGCAAGGCCTGGCTGCAGGGGCTCAGCCCCAAGGAAAACCGCGATATCCCGCCGCTCGACTATCCGCTGGTGCACCGGATGAAGGAGGACTTCCCGCATCTGCACCTGTCGATCAATGGTGGTATCACCACGCTGGACGAGGCGGAACAGCATCTGGCCAAGGGCATGGATGGGGTCATGATCGGCCGCGCCGCCTATCACACGCCTGCCGATGTGCTGCTGGAAGCCGATCATCGGATCTTCGGCGTCAAGACCCCGCCCAAGACCGCCCATCAGGTGGCCGAGGAGATGCTGCCCTATATCGAGGCACATCTGGCGGCGGGCGGACGGCTCAACCAGATCACCCGGCACATGCTGGGATTGTTTGCAGGCCGCCCCGGCGCGCGTCACTGGAAGCGCATCCTTTCCGAGCAGGCGCATCGCGAGGGCGCGGGCCCCGAAGTGGTTCAGCGCGCGCTGGACGCCGTCAGCCAGTTCGCCGCCTGAGCCCGCTTTCCATTCCCGTTCCGCTCTGCTTAAGTCGCGCCAAACCGCGAAAGGACTGACCATGGCCGAGTTCACCCAATACCTGCCGCTTCTGGGGCTGATCCTGTTGATCGGCGGGTTTGCCGGGATCGTGGCAGGGCTGTTGGGCGTTGGTGGCGGCATCGTTCTGGTCCCGGCCTTCTTCTTTGCCTTCTCTTCACTTGGCTACACCACGCCGGAGCTCATGCAGATCTGCCTGGCAACCTCGCTGGCGACCATCGTCGTGACCTCTGTGCGCTCGGTCATGGCCCATAACCGCAAAGGCGCGGTGGATTGGGATATCCTGAAAGCCTGGGGTCCGGGCATCGCCATCGGCGCGGCGCTTGGGGTTGCGGCGGCGTCCGGCCTCAGGAACGAGGTGCTGATGGGCATTTTCGGGGTGCTGGGGCTGTGTGTGGGGCTCTACCTGGCGTTCGGCAAGCCCGATTGGCGGCTTGGCGACGAGATGCCGGGTGGCGCGGCGCGGGCGATGGTTTCGCCTGCGCTTGGCTTCCTGTCGGTCCTGATGGGGATCGGCGGCGGCAGCTTCGGCGTGCCGCTGATGACGCTTTATGGAAGGCCGATTCACCGGGCGGTGGCAACGGCGGCGGGCTTTGGCGTGATCATCGCGGTACCCTCGGTTCTGGGCTTCCTGTTCATCGGCGGCGGTACCGAGGGGCGCCCGCCCTATACGGTCGGGCAGGTCAACCTGATTGCCTTCGTCGTGATCGTGGCGATGACGATGATCACCACGCCCTGGGGGGTGAAGCTGGCCCACGCGATGGACCCCAAGCCGCTGAAGCGGGTCTTTGCCGTCTTCATCATGATCATGGCGGTGAACATGCTGCGCAAGGCGCTCGGCTTTTGAGCTGGCTGTCCAACGGGTACCAGGTCTTCGGGCCCGACCCGGAGGTGTTGGAATGGCTGGAGACCGCGGGGCCGGCGGCGCTGGCGGCGGCATCCGATCCGGGGCACCGGGCCGATTGGATGCGCCATGGTGGCACGTGGTTCGCCGGTGTGAACGTGCTGGACAATGACCGGGACGGGCGTGTGGCCGGGGCGGCGGCCCTTGGGGGCGCTGCGCTCGGTGCGGCAGAGGCTGTGACTGGGCCGCTACCTTTGGACAAGGGGCAGGTCTCGGTCACCTATCCCGGCTACCCGCGACAGGATGCGAGCGAAAGCGACGCCAATCATCGCTATCGCAAGGCCCGGGACGCGGCGCATCTGGACGGGCTGTTGCCGGTGGGGCCGGACCGGCGCCGGATGCTGAAAGAACCGCATGGCTGGATCCTCGGCCTGCCGGTGACCGACTGCGGGGCAGGGGCCGCGCCGCTGGTGGTGTGGGAAGGCAGCCACGAAATCATGCGTGCCCGGTTGAGAGCGGTATTCGCGCAGCACCCCGAGACGGAGTGGTCAAACGTGGACCTGACCCAAGCCTATCACGCCGCGCGGCGCGAGGTGTTCGAGACCTGCCCGCGCGTCGAACTGCCCGCGAAACCCGGCGAGGCGACGCTGCTGCACCGGCTGGTCCTGCACGGGGTTGCTCCGTGGCAGGAGGGGGCAGAGGCCCCGCCAGAGGGCCGCGCCATCGTCTATTTCCGTCCGCATCTGCCGGGCGGCCCAGTGGATTGGCTGCACCTGCCCTGACCAAAGGCGAGGGGAAGGCGCTTCGAAGCGCCTAATAAGGGCCTTCGAAGGCCCTTCCACCGCCCTGCCTCAGCGTTCGGGAATCAGGCCCCTCGGGTTGAAGCGCAGCATCAAGAGCAGGAACAGCCCCATCGTCAGCAACCGCATATGCGCCGCCGAGTCGATCAGGTGCTGACGCAGCCCGCTATCCTCGGCCATGCCTGCCGTGATTGTCTGCATCATCCACAGGCCAATGGGTTCCACCATGATCCACAGCCACCAGATCAGGAAGCCGCCCAGAACCGCGCCCCAGTTGTTGCCCGATCCGCCCACGATCACCATCACCCAAATGAGGAAGGTGAAGCGCAGCGGGTTATAGGTGCCGGGCACCAGCTGGCCATCCAGCGTCGTCATCATCGCGCCCGCAATGCCGCAGACGGCCGAGCCGATGATGAAGATCTGCAAATGCCGCTTGGTCACGTCCTTGCCCATGGCCTCCGACGACACTTCATTGTCACGGATCGCGCGCATCATCCGGCCCCAGGGCGATTTCAGAGCCATCTCCGACATCCAGATGAGCAGCAGCAACACGGCGGCAAAGAGCCCCGCATAGCAGAGCTTCACCACCACCGAAGAGGCAGTCACCGGGTCGGCCCCGAAGCGCTCCGTCAGCGACAGGAACCAATCGGCGGCCTGCAATTCGACCTCATATGGCACGGGCCGGGGCAGACCGGTCACGTTCTTAACCCCGCGCCCCAGCCAGTCCTCGTTCTTCAGAACTGCGAGGATGATCTCGGCAATGCCGAGCGTGGCAATGGCGAGGTAGTCCGACCGCAGCCCGAGCGCGGTCTTGCCCACGATCCAGGCGGCCCCTGCTGCGAACAGCCCGCCCACGGGCCAGGCCAGGATCACGGGCAGGCCAAGCCCGCCCAGATAGCCGGTCAGGGCCGGATCGACCGCCTCGATGGCGTCACGCGCCGGGTCGAAAATGGCGCGGTAGAGCATGAAACCCGCGATCAGCACCGCCAGCATCACCACCACGCGCAACAGCCCCGCAGGCATCTTCTTGTAAATCATTACGGCGGCAACGATCGACGCGGCGCCGGCGGCCAGCGCCAGCAGGATGCGCGGGCCACCGGCGGCCCAGGCCTCGGGCACCGGTGGCATCGACACCAGCACCGCCGCCAGCCCGCCAAGCGCGGTGAAGCCCAGGATACCGACGTTAAAGAGCCCCGCGTAGCCCCACTGCATGTTCACCCCAAGCGCCATGATGGCCGAGATCAGCCCCATGTTGAGGATCGTCAGCGTGGTGTTCCACGACTGCATGAACCCGGTCCCGATGAACAGCAGCGCCACAAGACCGAACAGCAGGATATTCTTGGTGTTGATCTGCGTCATACCGATTTCCCCTTGAAGAGGCCCGTGGGCTTGAACAGCAGCACGATCAGCAGGATCGCGAAGCTGACAGCGAATTTATAGTCGGTGGACAGAAGCTGCAGCAGCCCCTCCGGCTCCCAGCTTTCCGGCACCAGATGGTTGACGACGCGGCGGAAGGCATAGGTCACGGTGATCTCGGAAAACGCGATCACGAAGCCGCCCGCGATGGCGCCAAGCGGGTTGCCAAGCCCGCCGACGATGGCAGACGCAAAGATCGGCAGCAGCAACTGGAAATAGGTGAAGGGCTTGAAGCTCTTGTCGAGCCCGTAAAGCACCCCCGCCGTGGTCGCCAGGGCCGCCACGATGATCCATGTCACCAGCACCACCTTTTCGGGGTTGATGCCCGACAGCAGCGCGAGGTCCTCATTGTCGGAAAAGGCGCGCATGGATTTGCCGGTGCGGGTCTTGTTGAGGAACCAGAACAGCAGGATCACGCAGATCAACGCCACAACGACCGTGATCCCCTGACTGGTGCGGATGGCCAGCCCCTCGTCCAGCCCCGTCAGGGTGCGGAAATTGCGGGCGGAAATGATGAACCGCTCACCATCGGCAAAGCGCTGATCGTCCACCCCGATGATGAAGCGCACCAGCCCGTTCATGATGAACATGACCCCGAGCGAGGCAATCACGTAGATCACCGGCTTGGCCTTCTGCTGGCGGTAGAACTTGTAGACCACCTTGTCGGTGCCAATCAGCAGCAGCGCTGTCGCCGCGATGCCAATGGGCAGCGCCAGCAGCGCTGTCGGCAGCGACCCGAGAGAGACGCCCGCGCCCTGCAAGGCCCAGGTCACCAGGATCGTCACCATGGCCCCGAAGGCCATCGTGTCGCCATGGGCGAAGTTCGAGAATCTGAGGATCCCGTAGATAAGCGTCACGCCAAGCGCGCCAAGCGCCAGCTGCGCGCCATAGGCGGTGGCTGGTACGATGACGAAATTGGCCAGGACGACAATGGCGTTCAGGAAGTCCAAGTCATGTCTCCTCGCAGGTGCCGAAATAGGTGATGGCGGGGCTGCCGGGGTTGGCCGGGTGACGGCTGCGCAAGGCAGTGCCATCGGCATGGATGGTGATCAGGTCGCTCTCCGCGCCGGGCACGGTGGTGGCGATTGAAAACGGAGAGCTGTCCGCGTCCGACAGGCTCAGGGCGGGCAGGGGGTCGGCATCGGCGTTCAGAAAGGCGGTAATGCCATCCTCCGACATGCCGATCTCGGTCCGGATCTCCGCCGGCTCGCAGCCGCCCGCAGCCTCGCAGGCCACGGTAAATGCGCAGCTATAGCCGGTTTCGGCCATGGCAGGCGCGGCCAGAAGGCACAAGGGTATGAGCGGCGAAAGCTTCACTCGCTTGCCTCCGCGCTATCCACGTCCTCGCACAGGCCAAAGCCGGTGACTGCACGGGGCCGCGCCTGCGGCTGGTGCAGGGTCACGACCACATGGCCGCTATCGGCGATGCTGACCATCTGCACCGCCTGCGTTTCGTGATTTGCGAAGATCAGACTGCGCAGGCGGGTGGGTTCAAGCGATCCTTCCGGCGCAAGAATATCGGCGGCCAGTTCGTAATCCGAGGGCAGATCCTCTTCCCACAGAACCCGCCAACTGCCATCTTCCTGCTCGGTGACGTGAATCTCCTGCCCCCAGTCCTGGCACGGGTTCGATTCGATGCAGATCACCGCCATGTTGCAGACACGCTCGATGGCGACATGCTGCGCCATGGCGGGCAGGGGGATCAGGAAAGGAAGGGCGGCCGCAAGGCCACGGCGGATCATCATCTATTGAACCTCACATTGTCCGTAGGCGGTCTGCTGACGCGGGCCATGGTCGGGCTGATAGTCCTGGTAGACATGCAGCGCCTCACCTGTGGGGTAGATCGTCAGCGTCAGGTTGTCCTCGTAGCCGGGCGAGATGAACATCGCCATCGGCGTATCAGAGGGCGTGGCATCGTCGACCGCACGGTGCCGCCCTTCATAGATCAGCCACAGCCCGTTGCCATGATCGGCCAGGGCAATCTCGACCGTGAAGGTGTCGGGGGTGCAATCCTCGGTGTCACAGCGCGTGCTGAACAGGCAGTAATAACTGCCCGTCTGCGCCGCCGCCGCGACGGGCAGCGCCGTTGCCAGCGCCAGCCCCCCGATGATGCCCCCGACCCGTGTCACTTACCGTCGCCACCCGCGCTGCCGGTGGTCTCGGTGCAGGTGCCGTTCAGCCGGTAGTGGATCAGGTTGTCGCCAAGCGCCATGTTGCCGGTATAGATGATCCGGCCCGCATCGGTGATGGTGCCCAGTTCGACACCGGCCGAATTGGAAAAGAAGAAATGCATGGCGCCATCGCTTTCATAGACGGTGCCGTCGAAGAAATTGCCCTCGCGCTGCTCCATCTCGCCCACGCCGGTGGTGGCGTTGAGGGTGAAGTTGTAGGGGATGTCCTCCGCCACGCAGCCGCCGCCATTTTGCCGGCAGGCCTCGTTCATCGTGCACTCATAGGTGCGGTCCTGCGCCATGGCCGGGGCCGCCATCAGGGTGGCCAGAGCTGCCGTTGTCAGTATGTGTTTCATAATCAACCTCCTAGGAAAGACTTGCGCACTTCCGGGTCGGCCAAAAGCGCCTTGCCGGTATCTGTGTAAGCGTTGCGCCCCTGTACGAGCACATAGCCTTTATCTGCAATTTCAAGCGCTTGCCGGGCATTCTGTTCCACCATCAAGATGGAAATCCCGGTGCGCGCGACCTCGATAATGCGGTCGAAAAGTTCATCCATGACGATGGGGGACACGCCCGCCGTCGGTTCATCCAGCATCAAGAGCTTCGGCTTCGTCATCAGCGCCCGGCCCACGGCGACCTGCTGACGCTGCCCGCCCGATAGCTCGCCCGCCGGTTGCAGGCGCTTTTCCTTGAGGATCGGGAACAGGTCATAGACCTGCTCCATCGTGCCCCGGAAATCGTCGGTGCGGATGAAGGCGCCCATTTCAAGGTTTTCCTCGACCGTCATCGAGGTGAAGATGTTCGAGGTCTGGGGGACGAAGCCCATCCCCTTGGCCACGCGGGCCTGTGGCGTCAGCTTGGTGATATCCTCGCCATCCAGCACCACACGACCCTGCCGCAGGTTCAGCATGCCGAAAACGGCCTTCATGCCGGTCGATTTGCCCGCGCCGTTGGGGCCGACGATGACGGCGATCTCACCCTTTTCCACGGCAATCGTGCAGTCATGCAGGATGTCGGCACCCTTGCCATAGCCGCCAGTCATGTTCTCGCCGATGAGGAAGGGCTGTCCCGCTGCCGGACTGGTTTTCGAGCCGAGCCCGTCCGTCGGGGTCAGTGTGCCGATCCCGTCGGGATTTCCAATCGAGCGGTCCTTGTTGCCGCGATCGTCCTGATAGGGGTTGCCGCTCATGCCTCTACCTTGTCCTTGTTCTTCAGGCCGGTGCCTAAGTAAGCCTCGATCACTTGCTCATTGGCCTTGATCTCATCCAGCGTGCCTTCCGCCAGCACCTTGCCCTCGGCCATGCAGATGACGGGGTCACAGATCTTGTCGATGAAATCCATGTCGTGCTCGATGACGACGAAGGTATAGCCGCGTTCCTGGTTCAGCCTCTTGATGGCGTCGGCGATGGTGTAAAGCAGCGTCCGGTTCACGCCCGCGCCGACCTCGTCCAGAAAGACGATCTTGGCATCGACCATCATCGTGCGGCCCAGTTCCAGCAGTTTCTTCTGCCCGCCGGACACCTCACCCGCCTTCAGGTCGGCAATATGAGAAATGGTCAGGAATTCAAGCACTTCGTCGGCCTTGGCCCGCAGAGCGCGTTCCTCGTCCGCGATCCGCTTGCGCCCGAACCAGGTGTTCCACAGGCTTTCGCCCGACTGCCCGCCCGGCACCATCATCAGGTTTTCCCGGCAGGTCATCGAGCTGAATTCATGCGCGATCTGGAAGGTGCGCAAGAGCCCCTTGTGGAAAAGCTCATGCGGGGCGAGGCCGGTGATATCCTCACCATCCATTTCCACCCGGCCCGATGTTGGCGCCAGAACCCCCGCAATCACGTTGAAAAGCGTGGTCTTGCCCGCACCATTGGGGCCGATCAGCCCGGTGATGGAGCCCGGCGCGATGGACAGGCTGGCGCCATCCACGGCGTGAAAGCCGCCGAAATGCTTGTGCAGGTCATGAACGGTGATCATGCGTGAAGGCTCACTTTCCCCAATGTCTTAAACGAACAGCCCGGCGATGACCGGGCTGTTCTGTGTCATGCAATCGCGATCGGATCAGCGATACTGCGCGGTGACGATCTCACCGCCCTGGATTTCGATCTCGCGGTAGTTGCCTGCCGATTCACCGGGGCCGATCAGTTCCACCGCGGTGGCGCCTTCATAGTCCACGTCACCGCCGGCGGCGATGATTTCCAGCGCGCGGGCCAGTTCACCCGGCTGGATGACTTCACCGGGTGCGTTGGCGATGTCCATGATGTGACCGGCATAATCGCCCGGCGCAGAGGAGCCCGCCGCCGCCATCGCCATCATCATCAGCGCCGCCGCGTCATAGCTTTCCGCTGCGAAGGGCGAGGTGCCGTCAAAGCCTGCCTCACCGGCCATCGCGTGGAACAGCGCCGCGCCGTCCGAGTCGGTGCCCGGATGCTGGCCGAAGGACCCGTCGATGTCGGACCCGAAATTGTCGACCAGCGCCTGGCTGACCATCCCGTCGGGGAACACGAAGGTGTCGAACGCGCCGGAATCGAGTGCCGCCTGGATGATGCCGGAACCACCCTGGTCCACGTAGCCCGCTACGACCAGCGCAGCGCCACCGGCGGAGGCCAGTGCACCGACTTCAGCGGCATAGTCCGCACGACCGTCTTCATGGGCGGCCACCAGTGTCACGGTGCCCCCGGCTTCGGCGAAGGCAGCGGCAAAGCTGTCCGCCAGGCCCAGGCCATAGTCGTTGTTGGTATAGGTCACGGCGACCTCGTCGATGCCGCGATCCATCAGCACTTCGGCCATCACAACACCCTGACGCGCGTCAGAGGGGGCGGTGCGGAAGAACAACCCGTTGTCTTCCACGGCAGACAGCGCCGGGGAGGTGGCGGAGGGCGAGATCATCACCATGCCATTGGCCAGCGCCACGTTGGACAGGATCGAGGTGGTCACACCGGAACAGTCGGCACCGACGATGCCCGACACGCCATCGGCGGTGATCAGACGTTCGGCGGCGGCCTGCGCGGCGGCGGAGTCGATACAGGTGGAGTCCGCGCGCACCGACACGAAGGTGCTGCCATCCATGATGCCGCCCGCGGCGTTCACTTCGGCCATCGCCAGTTCCGCGCCGGCCGCCATGTTGGGGGTCAGCGATTCGATCGGGCCGGTGAAGCCAAGGATAACACCGATGCTGATCTGGTTTGAATGCCCGTCGGCATAGGCCGCACCGGCAAGAACTGCGGTGGCCGCAGAGGCCAGCAGAAGCTTCTTCATGATTGTCTCCCTATTGGACAAATTATTCTTGTGAGGGCAGGTTATGACGGGTTCCGCAAATTGAAAAGGGCCGAAATGGACCCTTTCAGCCTGCCAACCGATATTTTCTGTCAGAAAAGGCAATGGGTCTGAAACCGGCTTTCAAATCGGGTGTTTTTCCTACAGGTTCGCGCCATCCAGCCTTTCAGACCAAGGACCATGCCCATGCCCGCCCTCAGGAACAGGTTGAAATCGGATCTCGCCGCCGGGCGTCTCTGCAAGGGGATCTGGCTGAACCTCGGCTCGCCCCTGGTGGCAGAGCTGGCCGGGAACAGCGGTTTCGACTGGTGCCTCATTGATGGAGAACACGGGCCATGGGACCCGACCGCGATCCGCGCGCAGCTCATGGCGCTGGCGGCAACCCCCGCGCAGGCCGTGGTCCGGGTGCCGGTGGCCGAGGACTGGGTGATCAAACAGGCGCTCGACCTGGGGGTGCAGACGTTGCTGGTGCCGATGGTCGACAGTGCCGAGGAAGCCGCCGCCGTGGTCCGCGCCTGCCGCTATCCGCCTCAGGGCGTGCGCGGGCAGGGGGCGCTCGTGGCGCGTGCCACCGGGTTCAACGCGATTGCCGACTACACCACCAATGCCAATGACGAGATCTGCATTCTCGTGCAGGCCGAAAGCCGCGCCGCGCTGGCCGATCTCGACCGGATTGCCGCCGTGGACGGCGTCGACGGCATTTTCATCGGTCCCGCCGATCTGGCCGCCGATATGGGGCATCGCGACAACCCCGCCCATCCAGATGTGCAGGCCGCCATTGCCGACGCCATCCCGCGGATCCGTGCCGCAGGAAAGGCGGCAGGCATTATCCTCGGTACAGCAGAGGCCCGTGCGCGAGCCGTGGCACAGGGCGTCAATTTCCTCGGAATGGGCAGCGAGGCGACACTGCTCGCCGACGCGCTCCGCGCGCTGGCCGCGGAATGATCCTCGTCGATGCCGATGCCTGCCCGGTCAAGCAGGAGGCCATTCGCATGGCGCTGCGCCATGGGCAGGTCATCGTCTTCATCGCCAATCAGGGCCTGCGCCTGCCGGACCATCCGCTGATCAGGCAGTTCACCGTGTCCGACGGGTTCGACGCCGCCGACGATGCGATTGCGGAAACGGCTGGACCGGGCCATCTGGTGATCACCGCCGATATCCTTCTGGCCGAACGCTGCCTGAAAGCCGGGTCCGAGGTGATGGACCCAAAAGGCCGAGCCTTCACCATGGACAGCATCGGCAGCCAGATCGCCACGCGCGCCATCATGGCCGACCTGCGCGCAGGTCTGGAGGGCCAGGGGATCGGAGGCCAGAAACCCTTCTCCAAATCCGACCGCAGCCGCTTCCTCGATGCGATGGAAACCACGCTGAGGCGTCTCAAAGCCTGACTTCTTTCATCTTGGCAAAAATACCTCTGCCGGAGGTATCCTGTCCCCGCCACAGGGACGGTCGTCCCCTCTGCAAATTCCCCTTCCCACAGGTCCGTGGCAACGCGGACCGACGAGGCCTCCGGCGTCAGCCGGGGGTTGAGGAGGGCCGCTCCCGGATCGACGACGAAGTCGGCGAAACCGCCGTTTCGTATGCACGGGGGGTGTACGGGGGGTGTACAGGGGGTGCACGCATGGCGACGGGCCGAATTGAGGTCAAAGCCCCGCCGTTTTGGCCGCGTCCCACAGCCCGTCCATTTCTTCCAGGTCGCTGTCCGAGGGGCGTTTCCCCCGCGCCTCCAACTCCCGTTCGATGAAGTGAAAGCGCCGCACGAATTTCGCATTCGCATCGCGCAGGGCGGTTTCGGGATCGACCTTCAGATGCCGCGCCAGATTGGCCATGACAAAGAGCAGATCGCCCATCTCCTCGGCAATCTTCTCCTGCGGCAGCGCCTCCCGCGCCTCCGCCAGTTCGCGAGCTTCTTCGGCAATCTTGTCAACCACTTGCCCGATATGCGGCCAGTCGAACCCGACCCGCGCGGCGCGTTTTTGAAGCTTCTCGGCGCGCATCAGGGCAGGCAGGCCAATGGCCACGTCATCCAGAACCCCGCCCCGCGCCTTGGCGGCCCGTTCCGCCGCCTTGATCGTCTCCCAATCCTGGGTCTGCTGCTCGGCCGATTTGTCCCGCGACTGGTCGCCGAATACATGCGGATGGCGGGCGACCATCTTGTCCGACATCGTGTCGGCCACCTCCTGAAACGAAAAAAGCCCTTTCTCTTCCGCCATTTGTGCGTGAAAGACCGATTGGAACAGCAGGTCCCCCAACTCGCCTTTCAACTCGTCCCAGGCCTCGCGGTCGATCGCATCGGCGACCTCATAGGCCTCCTCGATCGTGTAGGGCGCGATGGTGCCAAAATCCTGCTCGATATCCCAGGGACAGCCGGTTTCCGGGTCGCGCAACCGGCGCATGATTTCCAGCAGGCGGGGCATGCCGCCATGGGGGTCGTTGATCAGCTCGTCATCCATTGCCGGGCCTCCGGTTTTCGGTCAGGGTGCCCCCGACTAACACCCATGAGCCCCGGAGAGTCCACCCATGCCCGTCCTCAATCGCATCGCAGGTTTCGCCGAGGAAATGACCGCTTGGCGCCGCCATCTGCACGCCCATCCGGAACTTGGCTTTGCCTGCCACAAAACGGCGGGTTTCGTGGTGGATCGCCTGAAGGAATTCGGCATCACCGAGATCCACACCGGCATCGCCGAATCGGGGGTTGTGGCGATTATCGAGGGGCAGGGTGACGGCCCTACCATCGGGCTGCGCGCCGATATGGATGCGCTGCCGATCGAGGAGGAGACGGGGCTCGATTATGCCTCTGAAAACAAGGGCGTGATGCATGCCTGCGGCCATGATGGGCATACCACGATGTTGCTGGGGGCTGCGAAATATCTTGCGGAAACGCGGAATTTCCGGGGCCGTGTGGCGCTGATCTTCCAGCCCGCCGAAGAGGATGGCGGCGGGGCGGGCGTGATGTGCCAGGAAGGGATCATGGACCGGTTCGGGATCAGTGAGGTCTACGCGATCCACACCACCCCCGCGCTGCCCCTGGGCCATTTCCAGACCACTCCAGGGCCGATCATGGCCGCCGTCGACAGTTTCGACGTGCATATCAAGGGCAAGGGCGGGCATGGGGCCTATCCGCATGACTGCGTCGATCCGGTGATCGCGGCGGTTCATATCGCGCAGGCGCTGCAAAGCATCGTGGCGCGCAACCACTACGCGCTGCAGGATCTGGTGGTGTCAGTCACCATGATCCACACCGGCACGGCGGAAAACATCATCCCCGACACCGCCTATCTGGGCGGGACGGTGCGCAGCTTCGACCCGGATGTGCGGGACATGGTGGAGGCGCGCATGGGCGAGATCGTGGCCGGGCAGGGGGCAAGCTTTGGGGTGGAGGCGGTGCTCGACTACAAGCGCAGTTATCCGGCGACGGTGAACGACCCGGAGAGGACGGAGTTCGCCGTGGGAGTCGCGGAAGAAATCGCGGGCAGGGACGCGGTGGACGGTGCCCAGTGGCGCGAGATGGGTGCCGAGGATTTCAGCTATATGCTGGAGGAGCGGCCGGGAGCCTATCTTTTCCTTGGGCAGGGGGAGGCGGCGGGGCTGCATCATCCCCGCTTCAACTTCAATGACGAGGCCGCGCCCTATGGAGCGAGTTTCTTCGCGCGGCTTGTGGAACGGGCGCTGTCCCTTGGATAGGGGGTTTCTGGCGATGCGGGCCCGCCCCTGACCAAATTGTGTGGGCTCCGCCCACGCTCTATTTTTTGATGGGTGCTTGCGATGGCAGATGGACATGTCGCCGGTCGCCAAGGCGGTGCAAAACCGAGGGTATGGAACGCCTATGCCCAACTGCGTTCCTCCGGAACCGAGGCAGCGGCCGGTCGCCGGGGAATGTCTGATGCGTGCGGGTGTCGTGCTGAGAAAGGATCAGTGCTTTTCGGCCCGCAGATAGCTGCGCATCCCGTAGAGTAGGGGCGAGCCGTCGGGGGCGACGCGCACCTCCTTCACCGCGCCGATGCAGATATGGTGGGTGCCGATCTTGTCGGCCGAGACCAGTTCGCAATCGAAACTGACAAGGGCAGTGTCCATCATCGGCGCACCTGTGGGGCCGGGGGTGAAGGGCGCGGCGTTGAAGCGGTCGCCATCCGGCGCGGGCAGCCGGCCCGAGAACGTATCGGAGATTGCCTGCTGGTCGATCCTCAGCACGTTGATGCAAAAGCAGCCATTGTCCAGAAGCGGCGGCAGAACGGAGGAGGCGGCGTTGAGGCAGACGAGCATGGTCGGGGCGTCGCCATCGGCGCTGACCGAGGTCATGGCGCTGACCGTGATGCCGTGACGCCCGGCTGGCCCGTCGGTGGTCACGACGCTGACCGAGGCGGCGGCGCGGCTCATGCCTTCGAGAAACTGCTGTCGAAGCGGGCTGTCGGGCATGGGTTGGCTCCTGTCGGCGGGACTGGTCCCTTGATGTAGTGCAGGCAGACGGGATGCAAGGTGGCATTGCCTTTTTCCGCCGGAGAGGATTTGCATGGGGCCGGATGCAAAACGGGAAAGGGCCGGGTATGGCGCTGGAAGACGCGAAGACAGATATCGACGGGGCATTCACGCGGGAAGGGCTGAAGGGCCGCGCCTTCGAGAACACGTTTGGCGGGGCGGTCAGCTTCCTGCGCCGTCGCTACACCAAGGACCTGACCGGCGTCGATGTGGCCGTGACCGGTGTGCCTTTCGATCAGGCGGTGACGAACCGGCCCGGCACCCGGCTTGGACCCCGTGCGATCCGCGAGGCGAGCGCTCTGCAGGTCTATGACCCGCCCTATGGCTGGGGCGGCTATGACCCGATGAGCGATCTGGCGATTGCCGATTATGGCGATCTGGCCTTCGACTACGCAAATCCGGGTGAATTTCCAAAAGTGCTGGAGGCCCATGCTGACAGCATTCTGAACCAGGGCGCGGCGATGGTGACGCTTGGGGGCGATCACTCGATCACCCTGCCGCTGTTGCGGGCGCATGCGAAGAAACATGGGCCTGTGGCGCTGCTGCAATTCGATGCCCATACCGACACATGGCCCGATGACGATCCGGCCCGGGTCGATCACGGCACCTTTGCCTACAAGGCGGTGAAGGAGGGGCTGGTCGACGTGGCTCGCTCTGTCCATGTGGGCATCCGCACGGTGGTTGAGGATAATCTGGGGATCGAGGTCCTCGATGCGCGTGCCGTGCACGAGCAGGGGCCGCAGGCCATCGCCGCGCGGGTGAAAGAGATCCTGGGCGATGCGCCGGTGTACCTGAGCTTTGACATCGACTGTCTCGATCCGGCCTATGCTCCGGGCACCGGTACGCCGGTCTGGGGCGGGCTGACCTCGGCGCAGGCGGCGATGATCCTGCGCGACATCGCCGGGATCAACCTGGTGGGCGGCGACGTGGTCGAGGTCTCTCCGCCCTTCGACACGGCCCAGATCACTGCCGTGGCGGGGGCGCATGTGGCGATGGAGCTTTTGTGCCTCTGGGGATGGGCGCGGCGCGGGCTGTCATGAAACTGTGACGTGCTTTCGCTAGCGGGAATCGCCCAAGGGGCGTATCCAGCATCAACGGCAGCGGTGTGTATCAGGACCATGGCACGCAAGCGACATTCCAAAGAAGACAGGCAGATCGCACGCGAGATCTCTTACGCGCATTCGGCCCGGACCAAGGGCGGGCGGGCGGTGATCCGCGCGATGGAAAACACCACCGGGCGTCTGAAGCTGATTAAACAGGCGCAAGGATACGAGACCGAGGTCGCGGCGGGCCGGGATTTCTGGCAGGTGATGGTGGACCGCTACGGTCTGACGCTGGAGGTGATGGGCGGCAGCCTGGACAACATCCCGCGCGAGGGGCCGGTCATCGCCATTGCCAACCACCCCTACGGCATTCTCGACGGGTTGATGCTGGGGCATATCCTGTCGGTCGCGCGGGGGGATTTCCGCATATTGGCGCATCGGATCTTCCGCAAGGCCGAAGATCTGGACAAGGTCATCCTGCCGATCTCCTTCGATGAGACGAAAGAGGCGGTGGCGCTGAATATCCAGACCCGAAAGACGGCGCTGCGCTACCTGTCGGAAGGCGGCGCGATCGGGATCTTTCCGGGCGGGACTGTGTCGACGGCGCAAAAACCCTTCGGGCGGCCCATGGACCCCTATTGGCGTGGTTTCACGGCGCGCATGATCACCAAGTCAGAAGCCACAGTTGTACCGATCTACTTCGACGGGCATACCAGCCGGCTCTTTCAACTGGCCAGCCATCTGCATAACACCCTGCGCATGGGGCTGCTGATCAAGGAGTTCAAGAAACGGGTGAACACGCCCGTGCGCGTGGTGATCGGGGAACCGATCCCACGGGCGGACCTGGACCGTTTCGCGGGCGATACGCGGGCGATGATGGACTTCCTGCGGCAATCGACCTACGACTTGTCGCCAACACCCATAAACCCGGCTGAAATCGGGTTCGAATTCGAGGAAAAGCACAAGCGAAATGGCGGTCGGGATCTTTGACAGTGGCTTGGGCGGTTTGACGGTGCTGGATGCCGTCAGCAAGCGCCTGCCGGATGTGCCCTTTGTCTATTACGGCGACAACGCCCACGCACCCTATGGCGTGCGCGATGCCGATGACGTCTACGAGTTGACGACAGCGGGGGTTCAGCGCCTGTTCGATGCGGGCTGCGACCTGGTGATCCTTGCCTGCAACACCGCAAGCGCCGCGGCCCTGCGGCGCATGCAGGAATCGTGGGTGCCCAAGGACAAGCGAGTTCTGGGCGTCTTCGTGCCGCTCATTGAGGCGCTGACCGAACGGCAATGGGGCGACAATTCCCCGCCGCGTGAGGTTGCCGTGAAACATGTGGCATTGTTTGCCACGCCCGCGACGGTCAGCAGCCGGGCGTTCCAACGTGAACTTGCTTTTCGCGCCATCGGTGTCGACGTAGAGGCGCAGCCCTGCGGCGGTGTGGTCGATGCCATCGAGGATGGCGACATGATCCTGGCGGAAGCCCTTGTGCGCAGCCATGTGGAGGCGCTGCAACGGCGGATGCCGAAGCCCGAGGCGGCGATCCTGGGATGCACCCATTACCCGTTGATGGAAGACGTCTTTCAGGACGCGCTTGGGGAGGGGGTTGCGGTCTATAGCCAGGCCAATCTGGTGGCAGAGAGCCTTGCCGACTATCTGATCCGCCATCCCGACAAGCTGGGGGAAGGGACTGAATCCGCCTTCCTGACGACCGGCGATCCGGCACGGGTATCGAACAAGGCCACCCAGTTCCTGCGCCGCAAGATCGCATTCGTCAAAGCCTGAGGCAACCTGTCAGGGCGGCGCCTCTCGACGCGGGGCCGGACCTTGCCTATCTGTGGGGCAGTTGGACGTGGAGGACAACCATGCGCGGATTGAAGAAACAACGCCGGATCCAGGTGATCATCGTCGCGATGGTGGCGCTGGCAGTGTCTGCGGGGCTGATCGGCTATGGGCTGCGCGACGGCATCAATTTCTTTCGCACCCCGACTGAAGTGGCGGAAACCCCGCCACCGCCCGATGAGGTCTTCCGCATTGGCGGGCTGGTGCTGGAGGGGACGCTGGTTCAGGATGAGGGGCTGGATTTCACCTTCACCGTGACCGATGGCGGTGCCGATATCCCGGTGCGCTATGTCGGGACCGACGCGCCGCCCGATCTGTTCGGGGAAGGCCAGGGGACTGTGGCCACCGGCACCTATGAAGACGGGGTGTTTCTGGCGACGGAACTCTTGGCTCGCCATGACGAGACTTACATGCCCGCCGAGGTGATCGACGCGCTGGAAGCGCAAGGGGTCTACCGGCACGCGGAAGATGAGGACCCGGCGCCGAGCTATTGACGGCGGGCACTTCTCCTCGAGCCCCCTTCGGGAGCCTTCGTCGAAGCGCGCTGCCGCGGATGCTTGGCACGGTGGTGTGAAGTTTGATCCGTAAGCGCCTGTTTTTCGTCAGGATCGAGGGCGCTGCCCTCGAGCTCCCGAGGTATTTTTGCCAAGATGAAGGGGCTTTAGCGAAATCTTAATCCTCGTGTGATTGGTTTATTCTCATCTTGAACCTTGAGCATGGGAGGGCTGAACCATGCTGTCGGTTCGCCAGATTGCGTCTGAAATTGTCGATCGAGAGGGAGGCTATGTAAACGACCCCAATGACCCCGGGGGCGCGACAAATTACGGGGTGACAATCCATACGATGCGGCGTCTTGGGCTGGACCTGGATGGCGATGGCGATGTTGATGAAGCTGATGTGCGCGCCCTGCCGCGGGAGCGGGCGGTCGAGATCTTCATCGAGCACTATTATCATGCCCCCCGGATCGACCAATTGCCGGAGCCATTGCAGCCCACGGTCTTCGACATGCAGGTCAATGCCGGATCGAACGCGATACGGATCCTGCAACGGCTGATCCGCGATATGGGACCGGAGATTGCCATTGACGGGGTGATCGGGCCGCAGACCATTGCTGCCGCAACTGCGGCCCATGACAGTGCCGGGCAGAGTATGGTGGATGCCTACGGCATTGCCAGGCGCAATTTCTACTACCGGATCGGGGATCGGCGCCCGGCCTCTCGCCGCTATGCCACGCGGCGCGACGGGGGCAAGGGGGGCTGGATCCTCCGGGCGGAGGCGTTCATTTCTCCTGAATTTCATCTGACGGACGCGGAACACCGCGCGCGGGTGGCGGCATGGGGTTGATGCAGCGCATACTGGGCGGGCCGCAAACCATTGCCGCCGCCGGTGAGGCCTTCAGCGATGTGGCCGAGATTTTTCACGCCAATGAAACAAGGGCGATGGAGCTGTCGGCTGAGGCGCATCGGGCGGCGCTTGACGCCCATGGTGATGAGTTTCAATACGCGAGACGGGGGCTCTTTGACCGTGTGATCAACGGCATCAACCGGATGCCTCGCCCGATGCTGGCGCTTGGCACGATCGGGCTCTTCATCTTCGCCATGGTCGATCCGGAGGCCTTTGCCGCAAGGATGGTGGGGCTGAACGAGGTACCGGAACCGCTTTGGTGGCTATTGGGCGCCATCGTCAGCTTCTATTTCGGGGCGCGGGAGATGCACTATTTCCGCACGCCAAATGGCGGCAGGCTGCCCCGGATGCGACCCCGAGACCTGGCGGAGGATGCAACCGCAACGGCAGCGGACCCCAATCCGGCGCTGGAGCGGTGGTTCCGCGAGCAACGGGACAGCGAAGAGGGCGGGGATTGACCCCGCCCTAATCGTGTCAGCCGCGCATGCGTTCGAAATTGGCGTCGTACAGCGGTGTGTGCTGGGGCTGTGCATCCAGTTTTTCTCCCAACAGCTCAATGGCCCAAGGGCCTTCGCTGTCCGCGACCTCTTTCGCGACATAGCCCATGGCCACGGACTGGCCCGCGTTATGGGCATAGCCGCCGGAAGTGACCCAGCCTACGACGGTGCCATCGTGCCAGATCGGTTCATCCCCGATCACATCGGCATCAATCGCGGCCACGGTGAAGGCGCGCAGGCGCAGTTTGCCGCCGCTGTCCCGTTCCTCCAATGCTGCGGATTTTCCTATGAAATCAGCATCTTTGCCATAGGCGATAAAGCGGTCGAGACCAGCCTCCAAAGGCCCGTAGACGGGGCGGAATTCCCGCGCCCAACCGCCGAAGTTCTTTTCGAGCCGCATGGCGTTGAGTGCGCGCAGGCCGAAGGGTTTGAGGCCCAGATCCTTACCCGCCTCGAGAAGCCGGTCAAAGACATGGCGCTGGTATTCGGGCTTCATCCAGATCTCGTAGCCCAGATCACCTGTGAAGCTCACGCGGCCCACGAGGCAGGGGGCGAAACCAACATCCATGCGCTGAATATCCATGAAGCGGAACGCCCCGTTGGACACATCCGCAGGTGTCAGACGCTGCAACAGCTCCCGCGATTTGGGGCCGGCGATGGACAGGCCGACGAGGCCGAGGCCGACCACCTCCAGCGATACCGATCCATCCTTCGGCATGTGCTGTTCGAACCAACGGGCGTAGAACACCTCCGCCATGCCGGACCCGGCGAGGTAGTATTCAGTCTCGGACAGGCAGGCGACGGTCAGGTCGCCCTGCAGCTTGCCGTCGTCCTTCAGCATCGGGGCAAGCGTCATGCGGCCCGGTTTGGGCAGCTTGCAGGCCAGCACCTTGTCGAGGAAGGCCGTTGCTCCGGCGCCCCGGACGTAGAACTTGGAGAACCCGGAGATTTCCATGACGCCCACGTCTTCGCGGCAGGCGCGGACCTCTTCCTTCACATGTTCGAAGTCAGTCGACCGGCGCCAGCTGAATTCATCCTTGGTGCTATCGGGCGAGAACCAGAGCGGCGCCTCCAAACCCCAGCTATCCCCCATCTGCGCACCGAGCGAGAGCATCCGGTCATAGATCGGCGTGGTCTTGTACGGGCGGGCGGCCTGCAGTTCCTCGTTCGGGAACTTGATCGAGAAGCGGCGGGAATAGTTTTCCTGCACCTTGGGGTTGGTGTAGCTCATCGTCGCCCAATCGCCGTAGCGCGCGATGTCCATGGCCCAGACATCGAAGCCAGGATCGCCTTGGGTGATCCAGTTGGCCAGCGCCAGACCGACGCCGCCACCCTGGGAGAAGCCCGCCATGACGCCACAGGCCGACCACATGCCGGGAAGGCCGCGGATGGGACCTATCAGCGGGTTGCCGTCGGGGGCGAAGGTGAAGGGGCCGTTGATGATCTGCTTGATACCCGCGTTGGCGAATGCGGGGAAATGTTCGAACCCAACCTCCAGCGAGGGCGCGATGCGGTCGATATCGGGTTGCAGCAGCTCATGCCCGAACTCCCAAGGCGTCGTGCGTTCGGACCAGGGCACGCAGGCCTTTTCATAGGTGCCCATCAGCATGCCGCCGCGTTCCTGGCGCAGGTACAATTCGCCGTCGAAATCGACCGCGTGGATCACTTCCTTGCCGGTTGTCTTATTGATTTCCGCGACTTCTGGCATGTCCTCGGTGATCAGGTACATGTGTTCCATCGCCAGAACCGGCAGTTCGAGCCCCACCATACGGCCCACTTCGCGGGCCCAGAGGCCACCGGCATTGACCACATGGTCACAAGCGACATCACCCTTGTTGGTCTTGACGATCCAGCCGCCATCACGGTTGCGCAGGATCTCTTCGACCTTGCAATGCTGTTCGTAACTCGCGCCCAGTTTCTTCGCGGATTTGGCATAGGCCCAGGTCACGCCAGAGGGATCTAGATGCCCGTCCACCACGGTTTCCAACCCGCCCACGAATTGCGCGGGATCAATCAGCGGCATCAGCTCATGCGCTTCCTCAGGGGTGATCACGCGGGACTGGATGTCCTGGTAACGGCCCTTCGCCATGGTGGATTTCAGCCAGTCGAACCGTTCGGGGGTCGAGGCGAGCATGACACCGCCGGTCATGTGGAAACCGGTGGACTGGCCCGAGAGTTCCTCGATCTCGCGATAAAGCTCGATCGTGTATTTCTGCAGCTTGGCGACATTGGGATCGCCGTTGATCGTGTGACAGCCCCCCGCCGCGTGCCAGGTAGAGCCCGAGGTCAGTTCGGACCGCTCCAACAGCAGGCTGTCGGTCCAGCCCGCCTTGGCCAGATGATAGAGCACCGAGCAACCGACGACGCCGCCGCCGATCACCACAACACGTGCCTGGGTCTGCATGAAAATCTCCTGTTTCGCAGTCCTGATTTCCGGAAAGGGTAGCGTGACGGTCGGGTTTCGGATCGCACGTTTTCGACAAAGACAGGGGGCGATTTGGCGGGAACGGGCGCTGTCATGGGCAATTGTGAACAGCACCATCGGGCAAATTGTGATAGGATCCCCCGCATTAGAGGCCCCTCGGGGGCCAGCACTCATTCAACGGGAGGATCTCATGTTTGTACGGATCGTGGCTTTTGCGGCCTTCTTGTTCGGGGTGATGCCAGCAGGACCGGCGGCAGCGCTCAATTGCGACAATCGCGGCGTGAACTGGCAAGGTCGCATCGACCTGCCAAGCGGGATTTACGGGTTTGAACTCCGGCGTCTGACCTGTGCGGCCGATAGTCTGTGGAACTACTATATCTGGAACACCACCAGCCGTTGGGAGGGTACCGCCACGGTCGGCCTCGTCGGGACGTCCCTGACGGTCAATACTGTATCGGGCAGCCTTGCGGGCTGTTCCCTGAGCGGCACCTGGTATCCGCGCGACACCACCAACGGTATCCCCTATAGCGGGCGCGGTGCGGCCAGTTGTTCAGGGACCGGTAGCTGGAGCGCGACGATCCAGTAGGGATCACTCCAGCCCCAGGCCGGACCGTCCGGCAGCGCCGATATCCAGGTAAAGCCCCGCCATCAGGGCAATCGCACCGGGGATCATCGCCTTGGGCAGGTGTTCATCGGGGGCGTGCTGGCTGCATCCGGGGTAGCTGTGCGGCACCCAGATTGCGGGAAGGCCAAGCGTTTCGGTGAAGACGTGGTTGGGAAGAGATCCGCCAAGCGAGGGCAGAAGGACCGGATCTGCCCCGGTGGTGCGGGCAATGGACTGTACTGCGAAACGGGCGAAAGGGTGATCTGGCGGCGTGGCCGAGGCGGGGAAGCGGGCTTCGGGTTCCTCGATGTCAACAAAGTCGAAGCCTTCAGCATCCAGATGCGCGCGCAGGGCGGGCATGATCGCCGTGGGGTCCAGCCCGGTCACATAGCGCAACTGGATATGGGCCTGCGCCTCTGGCGGGATGGCATTGACGGGCCGTTCCGGGGTGCCGCAGGTGAAGGCCAGCACCTCGACCGCCGAGCACGCAAAGACCCGTTCGGCGGGCGTCAGGCCGGGGGTGCCCCAACCGGGGTCGATTTCTCCGCCTGCGGGGGTGATGCCCGACAGGATCGCGCGGGTGTCATCCGGCACCTTCTCCGGTGTCCAGCCGGGGACGAGGCATTCGCCGCGCGGGCCGATGATCGTGGTCAGCGCGTGGGCCATCTCGGTGCCCGGATTGCGCAGAAGCCCCCCGAAATTACCGGAATGGCGCCCGGCCTCTCGGTGACGGATCGACAGCTTGACGGTGACGGAACCACGTGCGCCAAGAAACACGGTCGGTCGATCCCGAGACAGGCGCGGCCCGTCAGAGGCCAGCACAAGATCGGCGTTCAGGTCGTCCTTCAGCCCCGCGCAGATCGCATCCAGCCCCGGCGAGCCGACCTCTTCGCCCATCTCCACCAGCATGTGACAGTTGAAGCCGAGCGCGCCTTGTTGCTCCAGCACCAACCGAAGCGCCGTGAGGTTCACCAGCAGTTGTCCCTTGTTGTCGGCCACCCCGCGCCCATAGAGCTTGCCGTAGCGTTCGGTCAGCGCCCATGGCGCCAGACCCTGTTGCCAGCGCCCCTCCATCCCCGGAACCGTATCGGCATGGCCATAGCCGAGGATCGTCGGCAGCCCGTCGCCCTCGTGGCGCGACAGGACCAGTGCGGGCGGATGGTCTCCCTTGATCCAGCGGGCCACGAAGCCGTGCCCCGCCATCAGCCCGGCGATATGCTTCAGGCAGGCGGTATGGGCATCAATTGCACCCGGTTCCGTCGGGAAGGCCACCAGCGCGGTCAGGTCATCGACAAAACGGAGAAGCGTCTCGGGCGCGGCGGCGCGGGCTGTGATCTGGTCGCGGGCGGTCATGGGGCATCCTTTTTCGGCATGGCCCGCAGCCTGCCGGTTTTGCCCGGTTTTGCAAGCTTCTAGCCGCCGACCAATACGCCGACTCCGAAGGCAACGAAGGCACACAGCCCCCCGACGATCACCGTTTCGCCTATGCAGCGCAACGCCGTCTCGCCTGTCACGCGCCAGCGCAAAACCCCGAGGCCGAACAGGGCAAGCAATGTCGCCGCGACGGATATGGGGAAGGCGTGGGCAGGGTCCAGACCCGCGATATAGGGCAGCAGCGGGATAGAGCCGAGCGTGATGAACGCCATGAAGGTGGAGATCCCGTCACCTGCGGGATTGGTGCTACGCGGGTCGGTCATCTCGAATTCATAGGCCATCATCAGGTCGGCGGCGAAATCATGGTTGCGCATGAGGATATCCGCCACCTCATCGGCATCCCCCCCCGGCAACCCGCGTTCGCGCAGCATCTGTTGCAGCTCCAGCCGTTCACGATCGGGATCGGTGGACAGTTCCTGCAACTCCATCGCGCGCCGCGCATGATAGAGATCGCGTTGCGACCGGCCCGACAGGAATTCCCCAAGCCCCATCGACACCCCGTCGGCAAAGAGGTTGGCCAAACCGAAGACCAGCACCGCCAGTGCCCCGATCTGCGCGGTGTTTTCGGCAGAAGCCCCGGCGAAGCCCGCCACGATGGCGAAGGTTGTGACGATGCCGTCATTGCCGCCATAGACGATTTGCTTGAGAAACTCCTGCGCGCGGGTGATATGATGATCCTGCGTGCGGTGCTGCGCCCAGTTGATGGCCATACCGTTTGTCTCCTGTCCGGTCGGGTCAGTCTGGACCTGCGCACAGGGCCTGACAACCGGCAGGGCTGCGCCAAGGAATCGCAGGGCTGCATAGCCGCTTCCCGCGCGAGACGGGGTTACTTTTGTATCGTTTAGCGTTAAACAGTCGCCAGTTGGAGGAACCCCATGCGCGATCTCAAGATTCCCGAACAGCGCCACCCCGAAAAGGCGCGCCGCCCGGACAACCCGCAGCCCAAGAAACCGTCCTGGATCCGGGTCAAGGCGCCCGTTGGCGAAGGCTACAAGAAGACCCACAAGATCATGCGCGAGCACAAGCTGGTGACGGTCTGCGAAGAGGCGGGCTGCCCCAATGCCGGCGAATGCTGGAGCCAGGGTCACGCCACCATGATGATCATGGGCGAGGTCTGCACCCGCGCCTGCACCTTCTGCAACATCGCCACCGGCAAGCCGCCCGAGGATCTCGACGTGTTCGAGCCGGGGCGCGTGGCCGATGCGGTGCAGAAACTGGGGCTGAACCATGTGGTCATCACCTCGGTCGACCGCGACGATATCGAAGACGGCGGGGCGGAACATTTCGCCCAGACCATCCGCGCCATCCGCCACCGCAGCCCCGGCACGACGATTGAAATCCTGACGCCCGATTTCATCCGCTGTGCCCCCGAGGCGCTGGAGGTCGTGGTCGCGGCGAAACCGGATGTGTTCAACCACAACCTTGAAACCGTGCCGGGGTTGTATCCGGAAGTGCGCCCCGGTGCGCGCTATTTCCATTCCCTGCGGCTTCTGCAGCGGGTGAAGGAACTGGACCCGACCATGTTCACCAAATCCGGCATCATGGTGGGGCTTGGCGAGGACAAGCAGGCGGTCATCCAGGTGATGGAGGACATGCGCGCCGCCGATATCGACTTCCTAACCATCGGCCAGTATCTGCAGCCCACGCCAAAACACCACGCGGTGGATCGTTTCGTGACGCCGGAGGAATTCAAGGCCTATGAGAAGGCCGCCTATAACAAGGGCTTCCTGATGGTCTCGGCCACCCCGCTGACGCGGTCAAGCTATCACGCGGGCGACGATTTCGCCCGGCTGCGCGCGGCGCGACTGAAAAAATTGGGACAGGCCTGATACGAAAAACCCCGGCGCGCGGCCGGGGTTTTCTTTTTCGACTGTGACTGAGGGATCAGGCACCCCAATAGACTGGCGTTCCGGGATATTCGTCGATTGCCCAGGTTTCACCACCCGAGGCATAAGTTGTGCCATCATTGCTGGTATAGACGACGTTGCCGGTGGCGGGATCGACCAGCGGGCTGTCGAAGTTGTAGCCTTCCGGCATATCGGCAATCGCTTCCTGCTGCGCCCAGTAATAGGTGGCACCATTGTTGCCGGGGGCGAGGGCTGCGCCGATGTCGTAGTAGTCCTGCGATGTGCGGCCCGACCACGTCCAGGTGCCACCGCCAGCCGCGCTGGCGAAGCTGGTCGAGATCGTCTGGCTTTCCATCTGCCCGCGCATGTCACCGCTGAGATCCTCGACGCCTGTGCTGACCACGGCCATGGTGGCCAGCCCAAGGCCAACCAGCCCGGCGGTCAGGACGACCCAATCGACGGTTACGGCACCGGATTCGTTCAAAAAGAAGTTCTGCTCTTGCTGCATTTCTTGGTTCTCCATTTTGCCGCCCATTGCGGCACAACTGCTTGCATGCCAACGGCTTACCCTTCAAAGTTGCAAAAATGGGGGCAACCCTGTGGCGTCGCCGGGGATTATTCTGGCCTGCGGCGGATAGCCTGCACATTGGAAAAGGGGAAAATTGATGCGCCGCGATGTGATGACAGACCGTTATGGGCTGCAGATTTCCACAGGCTCGCAGCGGGCGGCGAATGCCTATCAGCGCGGCATCGACCTCTACCTTGCCGGGATAGCGGGGGTAGAGGAGGCGCTGCAAGAGGCCACGCAGGCCGACCCGGAGTTTGCACCCGCCCATGTGGCTCTGGCCCGGAATTTTCAAACCTTCGGCCATATGCCCCAGGCCAAGGCCGCGCTTGCAGCGGCGCGGGGCTGCGACCGGGTGCTGACCGCAAGAGAAGCGGCGCAACTGGAGATCTTCGGGCATCTGATCGAGGGACGCGCGGGGCAGGGCTATGCGCTCATCCGGTCCCATATTCGAGAATACCCCCGGGATGCGTTGGTTGCTCAGACCGTTCTGGGCGTCTTCAGCCTGATCGGTTTTTCCGGCCGCGTGGGCCGAGAGGCGGAACATCTGGCGGTGGCGGACTTTCTGGCCCCCCATTACGAGGGCGACTGGTGGTTTCCCGGCCAGATGGCTTTTGCGCATCTGGAAATCGGGCAGTTCCAACAGGCAGAGACGCAGATCGAAACGGCGCTCAATCGCAACCGCGACAGCGCCCATGCCGCCCATATCCGTGCGCATCTTTACTACGAGGTCGGCGAAACGGCGGACGGGCTCGCGTTTTTGGGCGACTGGATGCAGGGCTATGACCGCACCGGCCTGATGCATTGCCACAATACATGGCATGTGGCGCTGTGGGCGATGGCGACGGGCGATGAGGCGCGTATGTGGCGGGCGGTGGATGAAGATCTTGCCCCCGGCGTCAGCCTAAGCCCCGCGATCAATATCGTGACCGATCTGGCAGCGCTCTATTACCGGGCGTCTCTGGCCGGGGTGGCGATCTCGCAGACACGCTGGCAAGCGCTTGGGGATTTTGCACTAAAGGCCTTCCCGACCCCCGGAATGGGCTTTGTCGATGTGCATGCGGCGGTTATCCATGCCATGAGCGGCAATGCGGAGGCGCTCGACCGGCTCATATCGGACGCCAAAGGGCCGATTGGCGATATGGTGCCCGCCTGCGCCGAGGCGTTCCGGGCGATTGCCGCCGAGGATTGGGCCGGGGCCGAGGCGCGGCTGATCCCTGTCGTGGCGCAGTCGGAACGGGTGGGCGGCAGCCGGGCGCAGCGCGATATCCTCGAATTTGCCTTGATGAATGCGCAGATCCGGCAGGGCCGGGCGGAAGAGGCGTTGCGGCTGCTGGCGCTGCGTCGCCCCCATATCGACGCGCCTGCGCACCTGACCCACTGACCGCAAAGCATTTTGCGATTTTGCCATGTTGCGTTAGCATTCCCGTATTTAAGGGAGGTTTTTTGCCATGGTTCGCCGTCGCGCCGGTCTGTCCGCTGTTGCCGTCTGTCTGGTCCTCGCCCCCTTGTCGGCCCATGCCGACTGGCTGGACGATGCCCGTGCAGCGTTTAGTGACGGCGACTATGACACCGCGCGCCAATTGTCGGAACCGATGGCCGAAGCGGGCGATCCCGCCGCCCTGAACATCCTCGGGGTGCTTTATTTCCACGGCCAAGGGGTGGAACCGGATCTGCAACGCGGGCTGGACTATTACGAGGCCTCTGCCGCACAGGGTTATGCGGTTGCACAGTCGAATCTGGCCTGGATCTTATATAAGGGTCTGTACGGCGCCCCGCGCGACCTGACCCGCGCATGGGAGCTGGCCGAAGCAGCTGCAGAAGCGGGCAATGCCGAGGCGCTGAACACTCTTGGCGCCATGTCCGAGGAAGGCGCCCTTGGCAGCCCGGACTATGCCGCCGCAGCGGCCTATTACCGGCAGGCCATGGATGGCGGATCAGCCGGAGCGCACAGCAATATGGGGGCGCTCTATGCGCAGGGGTTCGGGGTCGCGCAGGATGATGCGCAGGCGCGGCTTCTGTTTGAACAGGCGGCAGCGCTCGACCACGGGCAGGGCACCCGCAATCTGGCCTACATGATGGAGCTCGGCCGGGGCGGTCCGCAGGATATCCCCGGTGCGATTGAAACCTACCGGCGGGCCATCGCGCTTGGCTATGGCGGGGCGGGGAACGATCTGGGTATCCTGCTGCTCAATGGCGCGGCGGGGATGGCCCCCGACCCGGCAGCCGCCGCCGAAGCCTATGAACAGGGCACGGCCCTGGGCCATGACTGGGCGCCTTCCAACCTGGCTTATCTTCTGTCCGACGGTGATCCGTCGGTGCCGGATGACATCGACCGGGCGGTGTCGCTCTATCACCTCGCCTATGAGCGCGGGAATATCGAGGCGCTGTCGGATCTGGCTTATATGTACTGGGATGGCATCGGCGTTGCGCAGGACCATGCCGAGGCCCGCCGCCTGTTGCAGGTGCTGGCCGATCTGGGCTTGCCGGGGCCGATCAACGATCTCGGCTACATGCACGAATCCGGACTTGGCGGGCCGGCGGATCTTGCCGGCGCGCTGGCGCTTTACCAGCAGGCCGCCCGCATGGACTATCCCTTCGCGGCTTGGGGCGCGGCGACGGTCTATCTCAACCCCGATTATGCCGGGGCCGACCGGGTCGAGGGCTATGCCTGGTGCGCCTATGCCATCGCGCGCGAAACCGATTCCGGCCGGGCCGCCGAGTACCAGGAAAGCTGCGGAACCCTGCCCGACGACCTGAGCGACGCAGAGCGTGCGGCCATCACCGAAAGAACAGACGCCTTACTTGCGGATAGCTGACCCGTTCCTCACGACACCCGACTTCGAAAAGGAGAGCCGATATGAACTTCAAAGCCATCTCCGTCGCCGCGCTGCTTTGCCTCGCGACCCCTTTGCATGCACAGACCGCCGATGATGCCGTTCAAGCCTATCGCGATGGCGATTACGGGCTGGCGCTGGAAATCTCCCGTCCGCTGGCCAATTCCGGCGACGCGGTGGCGCTCAACATGATGGGCATCCTCTATGAAAACGGGCTCGGCGTGCCTGCCGACGGGTTCCGGGCGGTCAGCTATTATCAGGCCGCCGCCGATCAGGATTTGCCGCAGGCGCTGAACAATCTGGCCGATCACTATCTCGACGGCTGGTCCGGGCAGGATCCGCGTCCCGATCTGGCCATTCCGCTGATGCTGCGGGCCGAGGAGATGGGCTATGCCGGGGTCTACAACAACCTTGGCGTGTCCTATTTCGAAGGCCATTTCGGCACCCCTGATTCCCGCCGCGCGATGGAGTATTTCCGCCGGGCCCATGAGGCGGGCTATGTGGATGGCACCGCGAATGTGGGCTGGATGTATGCCCATGGCGAAGGGGTAGAGGAAAACCAGGCCGAGGCGCGGCGCTTCTATGCGCTGGCCCATGATAATGACGGCCCCCTCTGGGCGCTGGAAAATCTTGCCGATATGCTGCGGGAAGGCGAGGGCGGGCCGGTCGATCAGCCGCAGGCGGTGGCGCTTTACGAAGAGGCCGCCGAGCGGGGCAGCGCCTATGGCGCGAACTGGCTTGGGTATTACTATGACAATGGCGAAGGCGGGCTTCCCGTCGATCACGACCGCGCGGTGGCTTATTTCATGCAGGCTGCCGAACAGGGCAGTACGACAGGCTATTACAACCTGGGCTCGATGTATGAAGGCGGGCGCGGGGTCGAGGCCGACCCGGACATGGCGCGCCATTATTATCAACTGGCCTCCGATCAGGGGGATGCGGATGCGACCTATGAACTGGCGATCATGTATTGGCACGGGGATCTGGGCTATTCCGACGAGATCGAGGCCCGTCGGCTGATGGAACTGGCCGCCGAACGCGGGGCCGAACTGGCTTTTGGCGATCTTGGCCTGATGCTGCGCAACGGTGTTGGTGGTGCCCGGGATCTGCTGCGCGCGGGCGAGATGTTTGAGCGCGGATTGGAAGAGAACGACTCGCTGGCCTACGTGAACCTTGGTGAGGTCATATCCGATCCGTCCCATCCCGGCCACGATCCGGTGCGCGGATTGGCCCTTTGCCTGCGCGCAGTCGAGATCACCTCGAGCGAGGAGCGGCAGGTGCAATACAGCCGCCGCTGCAATCGGCTGTCGCGGGCGCTCAGCCCGGCGCAGCAGGCCGAGGCGCGGGCGATGATGGGCTCACTCTGAGGCGGGAAGCGCCTGAAGATAGGCGGCAATGGCCGCGCGGTCGGCGTCGGGCAGGTGGGCCATGTTCAGGATCACCTCGGCCATCTCGCCGCCCGCGCTGTCAAACTCGGGTGTGAACCCGTCGCGCAGGTAATTGGCGATGTCAGAGGCCGACCAGGTCAGGGCCGTAGGCGTGATGTCGGGAATCCGCCCCTCGCCAGAGGGGTTGGGTGCGCCCGCCAGCCAGTTCGCGTAATCGAGCCCGCCAAGCGCGTTCCGTGGCGTGTGGCATTCGCCGCAATGGCCAAGGGATTCCACCAGATAACGCCCGCGCATGACCTCAGGCGACAGATCGTCGCCCTCGATCACCCAGTCATCCGAGGCAAAGAGCAGTTTCCAGCCGCCAAGCGACCTGCGAATTGAAAACGGAAAGCCCACTTCATGATCGCGCGACGGCGTGGCGTCGGCGGGCAGGGTCTGCATGAAGGCCCAGAGGTCTTGCAGGTCGGTCATCCCGGCCCGCGCATAGGTGGTATAGGGGAAGGCCGGGTAATAATGCTGTCCCTCAGGGCTGACCCCGTTCATGACGGCGGACAGGAACTCTGCCTCGGACCATCCACCGATTCCGTGATCGGGATCCATGGAGATGTTGGGCGCGTAGAACGTGCCGAAATCCGACGGGAAGGCGCGCCCCCCGGACATGATCAGCCGCGCGTCGCCCTCTGCGTCCTCGGCGGCGTGGCAGGATGCACAGCCCGCGGCCCAGAAGACCAGCTCTCCGTGTTCTGCATCACCGTCTCGCTCGGGAATATCCGATGCAGCCAGTGGTTGCGGGGCGGTAAGATACCAGCCAGTCGCGGCGCCCAGAATGGCGAGAATGACGAGAAAACGGAGAAATCGCATAGGGAAATGGCCTTTCATCGGGACGGCAAGGCGGAATTGCGATGCCGTCCCGAGACGAGCTTAGTCGTCGGATTGACGGAAGTTCCGGTGGCAGCTGCCGCAAGAGCCGCCAAGCGGGCCGATGGCTGCCTGAAGCGCCTCCAGCCCGTTGCCGGCTGCGTCGGCCATGCCGCTTGCAGCAGCACCATAAGCCATCCATTCTTCACCAAAGCCGCCCATATCTTCCCAGATCGCGGGCAGGGCGCGGGTGGCATCGCCAAGCGCGGCATTATCGGAGCCGGCGGGCCAGGTCGGACGCCCATCGACGCCCGCCATGGCAGCCAGGTTGTTGGCGGCGGTCTGCGCGGCTTCGGCGTCATACTCGATATTGCCCCGCGCCATGCCACCCAGAACGCCGATATTGAAGGCGAGGATCTGCATATAGCCCTGACGTGCCGCGATATGGCCGGCATAAGGATTGTCGCCATGGCCCGCGCCCTGAACCGTGGCGGCCAGCGGCAAGGTCAGCGCCGCGGCGGCGAGAAGGGATTTGGAGAAGATACGCATTGGGAACTCCCTGATGAAAACGTGCGATACCAATGAGCATCACGGTATCAGGCACCATCACGCAAGCCCCTCACCCCCACCTCACGCGGGTGTGATCTGCACAGGGTCTGTGCGAAAATACAGAGTTGGCATGTGCGGAAGTGCACTGAACCGAGGGTATTCCCTCACTCCTCCGTGAACCGCACCTTCCCGATATGGCCGAGGTTGCGGTTGTTCTGGGCGAAGTCGATGCCGTAGCCCACGACGAACTCATCGGGGATCTCGAACCCGGTCCAGCTGGCTTTCACGTCCACCTCGCGGCGCGAGGGCTTGTCCAGCAGCGCGATGGTTTCCAGCCGCTTGGGGTGGCGGCTTTCCAGCAGGTGCAGCACGTGGTTGAGCGTGTGGCCGGTGTCGACGATATCCTCCACCACCAGCACGTCGCGGCCCTCGATCTCGCCGCGGATATCCTTGAGGATGCGCACCTCGCGGCTGCTTTCCATGCCGCTGCCATAGGACGACGTTTCCAGGAAATCGACCTCCACGGGCAGGTTCAGTTCCCGCACAAGATCAGCGATGAAGACGAAGCTGCCGCGCAACAGCCCGACGACCACCAACTTGTCGGTGCCCGCGAATGCGCGTTCGATCTCTCGCGCCAGTTCCTCGATCCGCGCCGCGATGGCCTTGGCCGAGATCATTTTGTCCACTACGTAAGGTTTCTGCGCCATATCGCCCCTTTTGGGCGGCAAAACCGCCCCTGTCCCTTGAATTCCCGCAGGAACTTTAGGACATGGGACGCGCAAGAGGAAACCGGAAAAGACGCATGCCAAGCCACGCCGAGACCCGTCTGCTGCCATATAGCGCAGCCCAGATGTATGATCTGGTGGCCGATGTGGCGCGATACCCGCAGTTCATCCCGTGGATCATGGGCGCGCGGGTGCGCTCGGTGACACCTATTGAGGGCGGCGATGTGATGCTGGCCGATCTGGTGGTGGGCTTCAAGATGTTCCGCGAACGGTTCGGGTCCCGCGTGACGCTGCGCCCTGAGTTGAGCGAGATCGACACCGAATATATCGAGGGGCCGTTCAAGCATCTGATCTCGCATTGGCGGTTCCGGGATGTCGAGGATGGCGGCTGCGAGGTCAGCTTCGACGTGGATTTCGAATTCAAGAGCAAGCTTTTGCAGGGTGCGGCGGGGCTCTTCTTTCACGAGGCGATGACGCGGATCGTGCAGGCCTTCGAGGACCGCGCGAAGGTGCTTTACGGACAGGGTGCGCCCGGCTAGCGTCGGGTATGGCCTGGCATGACACACCGCTGACGCGGGCACTCAACATCGACTATCCGATCATTCAGGCCCCGATGGCCGGGGCGACGACGCCTGCCATGGCGGTCGCTGCGGCGAATGCGGGGGCCATGGGCTCGCTCGGCTGTGCGATGTTGGGGGCCGAGGCGATGGCGGCGGAATTGCGCGCGGCGCAGGCCGGGACCAATCGCAGCCTCAACGTGAATTTCTTCGTGCATGACCGGCCGGTGCCGGATGAGGACCTGAATGCAGAGGTCGCGGCACGTCTGGCCCCCTGGTATGATCGGTTGGGCGCGGGCGAGGTGAAGGCCCCTGCTGATGCAATCCCCTTGTTCGACGAGGCCCTGTGCGAGGCGGTGATTGCCTGCGGTCCGACGGTGGCGTCCTTCCATTTCGGCTTGCCAGAGGCGGGATTGGTGGAGCGGCTGAAAGCGGCGGACATCCTGATCCTGTCCTCGGCGACATCGGCGGCAGAGGCCCGGTGGCTGGAAGATCACGGTGCCGATATCATCGTCGCTCAGGGCGCAGAGGCAGGGGGGCATAACGGCTGGTTCCTGCCGCGCAGGGGCGCCGACCTGTCCGGCACCATGGCGCTGGTGCCGCGCGTGGTGGATGCGGTCAGCGTGCCGGTGGTGGCGGCGGGCGGCATTGCCGACGGGCGCGGCGTGGCGGCGGCGCTGATGCTGGGGGCTGCCGGCGTGCAGGTGGGCACGGCCTTCCTCGCGACGCCGGAATGTGCAAGCCCCGAGGTGCACAAACAGGCGGTGGTCGCGGCCACGGGCGACGACACCATGGCCACGCGCGCCTATTCGGGGCGTTTGGCGCGAGGTTTGGCCAACGACTTCTCGCGCGAGATGGCGGTGCATTCTGACTGGCCTGACTTCCCGATGATGAACGCAGCGACCGGCCCGATCCGCACGGCCTCTGCCAAGGCCGGAATGCCGGATGCGGTGGCGCTCTGGTCGGGGCAGGGGGCGGGGCTGGTTCGGGCCGAAACCACGTCCGCGGTGGTCGCCCGGCTGGTGGCGGAAACCGAGGCCGCATTGGCGCGGGTCTGACGCATGACCCCGGCGGAGAAACCATGACCGAGACCCCTTTGACTGATGCACTGGCCCGCTTTGCGGCGGCCCCGCTGACGGGGGCAGAGCGCGCGCAGGAGGTCCTGAAACTGTCACTCCTTGACTGGTGCGCGGTGGCCACTGCGGGGCATAACGAACCGGTCGCGCAGGCGGTGCGGGCACTGGCTGCGGATGAGGGCGGCACCCCGCAGGCCCATGCGATCGGCTGTGATCCCCTTGTCCCCGCCCGTATGGCGGCGCTGGTCAATGGCACGATTTCCCACGCGCTGGATTATGACGACACCCATTTCGCCCATATCGGTCACCCGTCGGTCGCCGTGATCCCTGCGGCTCTGGCCATGGGCGAGCGCCTCGGCGCCATCGGAGCGGCGGTGCAGGAAGCGGCTCTGATCGGAGTTGAAGCGTCGATCAGAGTGGGGCAATGGCTCGGACGCGATCATTATCAGGCCGGATTCCACCAGACCGCCACGGCGGGCGCGTTCGGCGCAGGTCTGGCGGCGGGGCGGCTACTGGGACTGGATGCGGGGCAGTTGGCCGATGTGATGGGCCTTCTTGGTACCCGTGCCTCAGGGCTGAAATCGCAATTCGGTACCATGGGAAAACCCTTCAATGCCGGGATTGCAGCCGCCAACGGGGTAGAAGCGGCGCTGCTGGTTGCGCATGGGTTTGATCCACGCCGGGCCGGATTGGAGGATGCCCAGGGCTTTGGGCCGACCCATCACGGGGCAGGCGACATGGACGCGCTTCAGGGGCTTGGGCAAATCTGGCTCTTCGAACAGGTCAGCCACAAGTTTCACGCCTGTTGCCATGGGCTGCATGCAGCACTGGAGGCGGTCGCGGAGCTGCTGCCCGCAGACCCTGACGGCATCACCTCGATCGAGGTCGCGACCCATCCGCGCTGGCTGACCGTCTGCAATATCGCCTCGCCCGCCACCGGGCTGGAGGCCAAATTCTCTTATGCGCAGGTGATGGCTTTGGCGGCGCTCGGGTACGACACGGCCCGGCTCGGCACCTTCACCGATGCGCTGGCGCGCGATCCGCAGGTCAAGGCACTGAGGCAGAAGGTGCGTGTCACGCCGGATGAGACCTTGCCCGAAACCGCCACCCGTGTCCGCCTGACCCTGAACGGAGAGGCGCGAGAGGCCAGTCATGACCTGCTGACCCCGCTGCCGCTGTCCACCCGCGCGGTAAAGGTGCGGGCCAAGGCCGAGGCGTTGCTTGGTCAGGACAAGGTCCGCGACCTTCACGGCTTGATCGAAAAAAGCGCCGCGCCGGGAGAGATCGGCGCGACGCTTTGCAAGCTGTGACCCGTCCGTCAGGTCAGCTCGACATGTCGTAGGCGCGTTCGCCGTGGACCGTGAGGTCGAGCCCATTGGTCTCGGTTTCCGCATCGACGCGCAGCGGTGTGATGGCCTTGACCACGTAGATCAGCACCAGCGTCACGACGACCGTATAGACACCCACCACGACCAGCGAGCCAAGCTGCGCGGCCCATGCCCCGGGCACGAAAACCGCAATCATGATCGTGCCGAAGATGCCACCCACGCCATGCACGGCGAAGACATCCAGCGTGTCGTCGATCTTTGCCTTGTTGCGGATGAAGTTCACCGCTTCCTGGCACAGGATGCCCGCAACAGCGCCGATGATCAGCGCGGGCAGCGGCCCGACAAAGCCCGAGGCTGGGGTGATCGAGGCAAGCCCCGCGATGGTGCCAGTGACGACGCCCACAAGGCTGACCTTGCCGTATTTGATCTTTTCCCACAGGCCCCAGCTCAGCGAGGCGGTGGCGGCGGAAATATGCGTCACGGTCAGGGCCATGGCCGCGCCCCCGTCGGCCGCGAGCTGCGAGCCGCCATTGAAGCCGAACCAGCCCACCCACAACATCGCGGCGCCGATCATCACGTAACCGGGATTGTGCGGCGGCGTGGTGGTGTGGCGGCGCGGGCCGAGGAAGAAGGCGATCATCAGCGCAGCGATCCCGGCGGTTTCATGCACCACGATCCCGCCCGCGAAATCGCGCACAGCCGTACCGAAGAGCGGCGCAACGTCATCGTTGCCCGCCAGCAATCCGCCGCCCCAGACCCAGTGCACGACCGGCGCATAGCACAGCAGCATCCACAGCGCCGAGAAAAGCAGCACGAAGCCGAAGCCCACCCGCTCCACATAGGCACCCACGATCAGCGCAGGTGTGATAATGGCAAAGGTCATCTGGAAGGCGAAGAACAGCACCTCGGGCAATGTGCCCGACAGGCTGTCGGCGGTCACACCCGAAAGGAACACCCGGTCAAGCCCGCCCCAGAACGCATTGCCCGACCCGCCAAAGGCGATGGAATAGCCGAGCGCCAGCCACAGGATGCTCATCAGGCAGGCGATGGCGTAGCAATGCATGAACACGCTCAGCACATTGCGGGCCCGCACGAGGCCCCCATAGAAAAGCGCCAGCCCCGGCAATGTCATGAAGAGAACCAGCGCCGTGGCGACGATGATCCATGCTGTATCTGCACCGTTCATGGTGATCTGTCCCTTCGCATGCTTGTTTTTTCAGCGGTTGAGTGCCGAAAAGCGGAAGGTGGACAGATAAATAAAGAGGCAATGCACGTTTGAGCTGGTCAAACAGGGGGCAATTCAAAAACTGCGCAAATCTTGGGCGTTTACATGACGGTTTGCCTCAGTTGCATGCGTATCCTGTCTGATGCTTGTCAGGATCATTTTCAGGGCATGATCGACAGCCGCGGCCCGTACCTGGTCCCGGCCAAGCGCGCCGAATTCGATGGTTTCCGTTCGCAGCCCGTTTTCCCAGGCAAGGCCGAAGCAAACCCGACCCTCTGGCTTGTGCTCGGACCCGCCTGGGCCCGCGATGCCGGTGATGGAGACGGCGATGGTCGCTTGCGAGGCCGCAAATGCCCCGGCCACCATTTCCTGCGCCACATGTTCTGACACGGCACCATGTTCTCTCAACGTGTCGGGGCTGACACCCAGCATCTGCACCTTGGCGCGGTTCGTGTAGGTCACGAAGGCCCGGTCGAAGATATCCGACGATCCCGCCACGCTGGTGATCGCGCCCGCGACCAGCCCGCCGGTGCAGCTTTCCGCCGTGGCGATAACGTGATGGCCCGCGCGGGCCTCTTCCAGCAGGGTCCGGGCCAGCATCACATCCGCCCCGGAAGATGCGCCAGCACCGCCAGCACCGCGACCACCATCATGGCAAGGCCACCGGCGATGGCATCGTCCAGCATCACCCCAAGCGCATCACCGCGCCGGTCGGCAAGACCGACGGGGCCGGGCTTCCAGATGTCGAAAAGCCGGAAGGCGAGGAAGGCGGTCAGCACACCGGGCCAGAGCGCAAAGAAATCCGCCCCCGCCATCATCGCACCGTAGGAGACCGGCCAGAGTGCCAGGAACATGCCCAGAACCTCGTCGATCACGATCTCGGACGGGTCCTTGTCGGCACTGTCCCGCGTCAGTTCGTTCGTCACCCACCAGCCTGCGATCGCCACGATCAGCGTGCCCGCTGCAAGGGCGACAAAGCCCCCAAGCTGGTGCAGAAGATAGGCCAGCGGTATCGCGGCCAGGCTGCCCCAGGTTCCGGGGGCAGGGCGCAGAAGGCCCACATAGAAGACGGTGGCGATAAGACGGTTCATGATTTCACCAATGTGACAGTGGCCATGGCGGCGATGCCCTCTTCGCGGCCCGTGAAGCCGAGCCGTTCTGTCGTGGTCGCCTTGACGGAAACGCGGGCTGCGTCGATGCGCAGAAGCTCTGCCAGCCGGGCGCGCATGGCGGCAGCGTGTGGCCCGATCTTGGGCCGTTCGCATAGAAATGTCAGATCGGCATTGCTGATTGCAAAGCCCTTTTCGTGTGCCAGATCAACGGCATGGGTGAGAAAGATATGGCTCTCCGCGCCCTTCCACTGGGGATCGGAAGGCGGGAAATGGGTGCCGATATCGCCCTCGGCCAGTGCCCCATAGATTGCATCAGTGACAGTGTGAAGGCCAACATCGGCATCGGAATGGCCCTGAAGCCCGCGCCCATGGGGGATTTTCACACCACAGAGCCAGACATGATCGCCGGGGCCGAACCGGTGCACGTCGAACCCGTTGCCGGTGCGAATGTCGATCATGGCTCGGGCCTCCAGTAGCCGCTCGGCCCGGGCGAAATCCTCGGGCCTCGTCAGTTTCAGATTGTCTTCGTCACCCGGCGTGATCGCAATGTCCAGCCCATGGGCCAATGCAACCGCCACGTCATCGGCAGCGCCGCCGGGATGGGTGGCATGTGCGGCGCGGATGGCGGCGAGGTGAAAGCCCTGCGGGGTCTGGGCACGGAACAGCCCATCACGGGCGCGGATGGCCTGAACGATGCTGTCGCCTTGCCACAGCGCATCGACCATCGGCAGGCCGGGGGCCGCGCCGGGATGGGTGGCGAGTGCCTCGATCACCCTGCAGATCACCTCGGGACTGACCAGGGGCCGGGCGGCGTCATGGATCAGCACGTAGTCCACCCCGTCCGGCATAGCTGACAGCCCCGCGCGGACCGAGGCATCGCGCGTCGCACCGCCGACCGTTGTGATGACCGATTGATCAATCGGCGCCAGTGCTGTGGCCAGTAGGTCTGAGTCGTCTTGGTGATGGACGACGACAAAATCCCGGATCACCGGATGCGCGGCCAAAGCCTTGAGGGTCCGCGTCAGAACAGCCTCACCCTTGAGCGCTTGATATTGCTTGGGAATATCGCCACCGGCCCGCAGACCACGGCCTGCCGCGACAACAAGCGCGGCGACGCGGGGGGCTTGGGGGATCGGGGCGTGGTTGGTCATGGCGCCCTGATAGGGCGAAAGCGCGGCTGGCACAATGTCGCTGAATTTCCCACCTCAAGCGCCTAAAAAATGGGCAATGTTTGCGTTGCCCCTGTTTTCCGCCGCGAAACTTTTGCAACCACCGGGGAAACCCCCTACATCGAGGGGTGACTGCTCAAGGATTAAGCAATTGGCCATTTTGCTGGCAGAAAAGCCCCTCGATCCCCCGGTCTTTCTGGCGCCTCTGGCCGGAATCACCGATCTGCCGTTCCGCAACCTGGTGTCGGGCTTCGGCGCGGGCCTTGTGGTGTCGGAGATGGTAGCCAGTCAGGAAATGGTCGAGGCCAAGGCCAGCGTGCGCGCGCGGGCGGAGCTTGGCTTCGGGCTGGACAACACCGCCGTGCAGTTGGCGGGGCGCGAGGCGCATTGGATGGCCGAGGCGGCGCGTTTGGCTGAAGGGCAAGGCGCGCGGATCATCGACATCAACATGGGCTGTCCCGCCAAGAAGGTCGTAAACGGCTATTCCGGCTCGGCGCTGATGAAAGACCTCGACCATGCGCTGACGCTGATCGAGGCGGTGGTGGGCGCGGTTTCTGTGCCCGTCACGCTGAAAACGCGGCTTGGCTGGGACGATGATCTGCTGAACGCGCCCGATCTGGCACAGCGGGCCGAGGCGGCAGGCATCCGCATGATCACCATCCACGGGCGCACCCGCTGCCAGTTCTACAAGGGCGCTGCCGATTGGGCCGCGATCCGTGCCGTGACGGAGGCTGTGTCGATTCCCGTCATCGCCAATGGCGACATCGTCGACAGCGACACGGCGGGGGACGCCCTGCGCCTGTCCGGGGCCGATGGCGTCATGGTCGGGCGTGGGGCGCAGGGGCGGCCCTGGCAATTGCAGCAAATCGCTCATGATCTCTTTGGTGCCGAAGCGCCCGAAATCCCGGAAGATCGCGCGCTGGCCGACATGATCGCCGGTCACTACGAGGCGATGCTGTCTTTCTATGGCGCGTCCCTTGGCACCCGCGTCGCGCGGAAACATCTGGGCTGGTACATGGATGAGGCGGGCACCAGCAAGGCGCTGCGCCGCGAGGTGCTGACCGCCAGCGACCCGGCCCGCGTGGTTCGGCTGATCCCCCGGATGCTGACGGATACAGAGGAGATGGCGGCATGATCGACCTGACCGCGACGCTCTGGACCGCGCTGCCTATCCCGGCGGTGATCATCGACGGCGAGGACCGCATCGCCGATGTGAACCCGGCGGGAGAGCTGTTCCTCAATGCCTCTTCCCGGTCGCTGAAAGGCAACCCGGTCTGGGACAAGATTTTCGTCGATGCACCGCTGGAAGAGGCCTTTGCGCGGGTCCGCTCGGGGCGTGCGCCGCTCTTCGTCAATGCGGTCGACGTGGGCACGGGCAGCCGCAAGCCCGAAAGCTGTGACGTGCAGATCGCGCCGCTGGCGGAACAGGGCGATCATGTGCTGGTGCTGCTGGAAAGCCGGGCCCTGGCGGGCAAGCTGCACCGGGCGCTGACCTCCAAATCCGCCGCCAAATCCGCCATCGGCATGGCCGAGATGCTGGCCCATGAAATCAAGAACCCGCTTGCGGGCATCACCGGTGCGGCACAGCTGATTTCCATGTCGGTTACGGGCGAGGATCTGGAGCTGACCGACCTGATCGTCGCGGAAACCCGGCGCATCGTGAAGCTGCTTGACCAGGTGGAGGAGTTCGGCAATGTCCGCCCGCCAGCGGTAAAGCCCGTCAATATCCACGATATTCTGGACCGCGCCCGGAAATCCGCCGCCGTCGGCTTTGCCGCCCATATGCAGATCGAGGATGACTATGACCCCTCGCTGCCCATGACCATGGCCGATCCGGATCAATTGCAGCAGGTGTTCCTGAACCTTCTGAAGAACGCCGCCGAGGCGGGCCAGCAGGGCGGCACCATCCGTTTGCGCAGCTTCTACGAACCGGGCCTGCGCGTGCGCCGGTCCGATGGCACGCGCGGCGCGGTGCCCCTGCATGTGGAGATCAGCGACGACGGCCCCGGCATCAAGCCCGAGATTGCCGCTCATATCTTCGACCCTTTCGTGTCGGGCCGCGAGAACGGCACCGGGCTGGGGCTGGCGCTGGTGTCCAAGATCATCGCCGATCACGACGGCTGGATCGCGGTGGAGTCCGTGCCGGGCCGCACCGTGTTCCGCATTTCCCTGCCGGTCGCACCGTCGCGACCGGCCAAATCGACTGACCGCTAAGGACGACCCAAATGGATGGCACCGTACTTGTCGCCGATGATGACCGCACAATCCGCACCGTTCTGACCCAGGCCCTGACCCGCGCGGGCTGCAAGGTGCATGCCACCTCGTCGCTGGTGACGCTGATGAGATGGGTGGATGAGGGCAAGGGCGATCTGGTGATCTCGGATGTAATGATGCCCGACGGGAACGGGTTGGAGATGCTGCCGAAGATCAGCGAAAAACGCCCCGGCCTGCCGGTCATCGTGATCTCGGCCCAGAATACGATCATGACGGCCATCCAGGCGACCGAGGCCGATGCCTATGACTACCTGCCCAAGCCGTTCGACCTGCCCGACCTGATGAAGCGCTCGGCCCGCGCGCTGGAACAGAAACGCCGCGCCCCGGTGACACGCGCCCCGAATGTGGCCAATGCCGAGGCCCCGCAGGAAGATCTGCCGCTGGTCGGGCGAACGGCGGCGATGCAGGCGCTTTACCGGCTGGTGGCGCGGGTGATGAACGCGGATCTGCCTGTGCTGGTGACGGGCGAAAGCGGGACGGGCAAAAGCCTGATCGCCCGCGCGATCCACGACTTTTCCGACCGGCGCACCCTGCCATTCGTGACTGTGACCGCCTCTGATCTGGATGCCCCGGACGGTCCGCAACAGGTGCTGGCACGGGTGCGGGATGGATCGCTCCTGCTCGATGAGATCGGGGATTTCGACGATGCGGCGCAGGGCAAGATCGTGCGGATGCTGGATGGGTTCGGCGATGGTGCGCCGCGTATCATGGCCACCAGCCAGAAGGATCTGACCGAGCGGATGGAGGCAGGCGCCTTCCGGCAGGACCTGTTCTACCGCCTGTCCGGTGTCACCCTCTCTGTGCCGGCGCTGCGCGAACGGGTGGATGACATCCCGCTGCTGGCCGAGCATTTCCTTGCCCGCTCCGAACGCGACGGTCTGCCGGTGCGACGGATGTCACCCGGCGCGATGGAGATGATCCGCGCCTATAGCTGGCCGGGCAATGTGCGACAGCTGGAAAACACCGTCCGTCGGCTGAGCGTGACCAGCCCTGTCGAGGTGATCGGCAAGCCCGAGGTCGAGGCGGTGCTTGGCAACCAGCCCGAAATCGAGCCGTTGATCGGGTCCGGGGACGGTGAAAAGCTGTCGGCCTCGGTCGCCAAGCATCTCAAGCGCTATTTCGACCTGCATGGCGGGGTGCTGCCGCCGCCGGGGCTTTACACGCGTATCCTGCGGGAAGTGGAAATGCCACTCATTGAGATCGCACTGGATGCCACCGGCGGAAATCAGGCGAAATGCGCCGATCTGCTTGGCATCAACCGCAATACGTTGCGCAAGAAGATCACCGACCTTGATATTCGCGTGACTCGCCGCCGGAAGTTGATGTAAAACCGCAACAGTAGCGTTGCCTGCATGTAACGGCGGGAATTGTGCTACCAGATTTTGCGGTCGGGTGGATCCTCTGCCCAACATATGAGGCTTTTCCGGGTGAGTACCCCTGCGCAGAGTGATGCGGATTCCCCACTGATGCGGTTGCTGGCCCTGCGTCAGCAGCGCCGTCTGCGCACGATCGGCACATTCGCGCTGGTCCTGCTTGGCCCGGTTCTGGCGGTTGCGACCTTCCTTGTCATGGGCCCGCTCGGGCAGGTGGTCGCCTCTCCCTCGCTGCGTCTGGTGCTGCTGGCGGACCTTGTCTACACGCTGGTCGTGGCGGCACTGGTGCTCTATCGCGTGGCCAAGATGATCGCCGCACGCCGCGCGCAATCGGCGGGGTCGCGGCTGCACTTGCGGCTGACGGGCGTCTTCGTGCTGCTGGCCCTGCTGCCGACGGTGGCGGTGGCCATTTTCGCCACGATCACCGTGAATATGGGGCTGGAGGGCTGGTTCTCCGACCGGGTGCGCAACGCGCTCGGCCATTCGGTGGACGCCGCCCATGCCTATCAGGAGGAGCATCGTGACGACCTGACCGAAGACGCGATTGCGCTTGCCGCCTTCCTGAACCTCAATCGCCGCGCCACACCGTTTCTGGCCGATGGCGACCTGCGTCAGTTGCTCAGCCAGGGGCAGGGGGCGATTCAGCGCGGGTTGAGAGAGGCCTTCGTCATCGACGGCGGCGGCGAGATCCGTGCACGGGGCGAACGCAGCTATCTGTTCGATTATGAACGCCCGTCCGCCGAGGATCTGACCGCCGCAGCGGAAGGCGATGTCATCCTGATCGAGGATCGGGCAACCAATGAATTCCGTGCCCTTGTGCGCCTGACTGCCTTTGCCGACCGCTATCTCTATGTCAGCCGAGAGGTGGACGGTCAGATCATTGCGCTGCTGGATGAAACGCAGGCGACCGTGGGCCTCTATCGCCAGTTGGAAAGCGAGCGGGGGCAGTTCCTGTTCCAGTTCGGCCTGATCTACCTTGGTTTTGCCGTCATCCTGATCCTTGCCGCGATCTGGCTTGGGCTGTGGTTCGCCGAACGGCTGGCTCGCCCGGTCGGGCGGCTGGCGGGGGCCGCGCAGCGGGTCGGTGTGGGCGATCTGGATGTGCGGGTTCTGGAGGAGCCGGGCGATGACGAGATTGCCATGCTGGGACGCCTGTTCAACCAGATGACCCGGCAGTTGAAGGGGCAGCGCGAAGCGTTGATCGAACAGCACGACCAGACAGAAGAGCGTCGCCGCCAGTTCGACTCCGTGCTGTCCTCGGTGACTTCAGGGGTGATCGGGCTCGACGCAGATGGCCGGGTCGATTTCATGAACCGGTCCGCCATTCGTCTGCTGGATCTCGTGGAACAGCGCGATCTTGGGATCAGCCTTGCGGTGGCCGTTCCTGAATACGAGGCTTTGTTTGCAAGGCTGCGCGACCGGGCCGCCCCGGTGGTGCAGGAAGAGATCAAGGTCACACGCCGGGGCAAGGCGGAAAGCCTGCTGGTGCGCATGTCGGTGCGGTTGGATGAGGATGGCGATCTGGAAGGCTACGTGGTGGCCTTCGACGATGTGACCGACCTGGTCAGCGCGCAGCGGATGGCCGCCTGGGGCGACGTGGCGCGCCGCATCGCGCATGAGATCAAGAACCCGCTGACCCCCATCCAGTTGAGCGCCGAACGGGTGCGGCGCAAGTTCAGCAAGCTGTTGGAGGAGGCCGATGCGGAGCAGTTGGGGCAATTGACCGATGTGATCGTGCGCCAGACCAACGACCTGCGCCGCATTGTCGATGAATTCTCCAAATTCGCGCGGATGCCGGAACCCGAACGCCAGCCAGAGGACATGTCGCGGCTGTTGTCCGATGCGGTTCTGCTGCAAAAGGCGGGCCAGCCCGGCACCCGCTTTGTCACGGATATTCCCGAGGGGCCCATTCTGGCCGACCTGGATGCCACCATGATCGGACAAGCGCTGACGAACCTGATCAAGAACGGCGGGGAAGCCATTGAATCCTTGCAGGAAAAAGGTGCGCCCGAGGGGCATGAGCCGGAAATTCGCGTGGTGATGACGTTGCAGCCGGAGACGGTGGAAATCACCATCAGCGACAACGGGATCGGCCTGCCACCCGACCGGGCGCGGCTGTTTGAACCTTACGTAACGACGCGGGAAAAAGGCACCGGCCTGGGCCTGCCGATCGTCAAGAAAATCATCGAGGAACATGGCGGGTCACTGGACCTGCTGGATGCGGAGCCGTTTCAGGACGACGCGCATCCGGGTGCAATGGCACGGATCATCCTGCCACGCCTGCCCGAGAGCGAAGGAGACGCGACATGAGTGATATTCTGGTTGTCGACGACGAGCGCGATATCCGAGAGCTGATCTGTGACATCCTGCAGGATGAGGGCTTCTCGACTCGCATGGCGTCGAACTCCGACGAATGCATGGCCGAGCTGAACAAGGAGCCGCCGGGGATGATGATCCTCGATATCTGGCTCAAGGACAGCAATATGGACGGGATCGACATCCTGTCCCATGTCAAGCGCGACAACCCCGATGTGCCGGTGGTGATCATCTCGGGCCACGGGAACATCGAAATCGCGGTGGCCGCGATCAAACAGGGCGCGTTCGACTTCATCGAGAAGCCCTTCAATATCGACCAGCTTCTGGTGGTGATCCGCCGCGCGATGGAGGTGAGCCGCCTTCGGCGCGAGAACTCGGCGCTGCGCCGTCAGGATGGCCGCTCGGACGAGATGATCGGGGCGGGCGCGGCTTTCAAGACGTTGAAATCTCAGCTCGACAAGGTCACCAAGTCGAACGGCCGCGTGATGCTGACTGGCGGGCCGGGATCGGGCAAGGAGGTCTCTGCCCGCTACATCCACGCGCAATCCGACCGGGCCAATGCCCCTTTCGTGACGGTCAGTTCCGCCTCGGTATCGCCGGAGCATATGGAAGAGGTTCTGTTCGGCCGCGAAAGCCCGGAACGCGGGGTGGAACAGGGGCTGCTGGAGCAGGCCCATGGCGGGGTGATCTTCTTTGACGAGATCGCCGATATGCCGCTTGGCACCCAGTCCAAGATCCTGCGGGTGCTGGTGGATCAGAGCTTTACCCGCGTCGGCGGCACCTCGAAGGTGCGGGTCGATCTGCGGGTCATCTCCTCCACCACGCGCGACCTGAAGGTCGAAATCGCGGCGGGAACTTTCCGCGAGGAGCTGTACCACAGGCTGAACGTCGTGCCGATTGATGTGCCGAGCCTGGAAGAGAGGCGCGAAGACATTCCCGATCTGGCCCGCCATTTCATCGAGCGGTTCAACCGCGAACAGGGCCTGCCGCTGCGCGATCTCGGGCAGGATGCCGAGGCGATGCTGCAAACCATGCGCTGGCCCGGCAATATCCGGGAATTGCGCAACATGATCGAACGGGTGCTGATCCTGGGTGACGGCACCGGCCCGATCGAGGCGCGCGACCTGCCGGGGCAGGGGGCTGTTGCCAGCGAGGACGAGCAGATCGCCCTGTCGCCCGGCCTGACCACGCTGCCCCTGCGCGAGGCGCGGGAGCTTTTCGAACGGCACTACCTGATGGCCCAGATCAACCGGTTTGGCGGCAATATCAGCCGCACCGCGAATTTCGTCGGCATGGAGCGCAGCGCGCTGCACCGCAAGCTTAAATCGCTCGGGGTCGTGACCACCAACCGGGCCGGGGCCCGGGTGGCTCAGGTGGGGGACACAGAGCAGTGATCCTGCTTAGGGGTTCACGATCATCGACGCGCCACCGCTGCGCACGACGCAGGTGTCGTCGGTCAAGGGCGCCATGATGGTCGAGGCGCGGACGGTCTGATCCGAAGAACAAATCGGCAGGCTGACCCGCGCATAGCCGCGCCCGCCCATGCAGCCGGCAATGGCGCGCCGACGCAGATCCTCGTTCACGTCTTCGGAATAGGGGTCGCCGCCTTCCCAATAGCCTTCGCTGGTGACACAGTTTCCGGCGGCATCGCAGGTCGTTTGACCGGGGTGGAAAATGCGGGGTGTGTAGAGCGTGACGATGCTGGGGGGATAGGCGGTTACCGCCTCGGCTTCGCATATCGCAATATCGCGGTCGCGATCGGCAACCGAGCGGCCCTCGGCATAATACTCGGTCACGTTGCAGGCGGCGAGGGTCAGGAAAGTCAGGGCAAATGCAGCGGGGCGGATCATGGCGGCCTCAGGTCTTTGAAATTAATGGGCAGATCATAGCCGGAATCCCCGTCCGCGCCAGAGGATCTGGCCGGGTCTGACAATTGACGGCTGCGCCCGTCTCTGCCATGCAGAAGGCCCGGCCGCAGCGCGGTCAGACGAGGACGGGCAAGGGCCGATGAAGATCATCATTTGCGGGGCAGGTCAGGTAGGCTGGCAAATCGCGCGTCACCTTTCCGGCGAAAACAACGACGTCACCGTGGTGGACAACAATCCCGAACTGGTGCGCCGGGCGACAGATACGCTCGACGTTCAGGGGATCACCGGGTTCGCGTCCTACCCCGATGTGCTGGACAAGGCGGGCGCGCGGGATGCTGATATGATCATCGCCGCCACCTTCTCGGACGAGGTCAACATGGTCACCTGCCAGGTGGCCCATTCGATCTTTGCCGTGCCGCGCAAGATCGCCCGTCTGCGTGCGCAGAGCTATCTGACGGCGGTTTATTCCGACCTCTACCGGCGCGAACACTTGCCTGTCGACGTGGTGATCAGCCCCGAACGCGAGGTCGCCAAGGCGGCGCTGCGCAGGCTCGCCTCGCCTTCAACCTTCGACACGGAATATTTCCTGGGCGGCGAGGCGCTCTTGATGGGCATCCGGCTGGATGACGATTGCCCGGTCGTGAACACGCCGCTGAAGCAACTGTCCGAGCTCTTCTCCACCCTGCGCGCGATCGTTGTTGGCGTGCGCCGCGGCGGGACGCTGTTCGCGCCCGATCCGGGCGACCAGCTGTTCGCGGGCGATGAGATCTATGTCTTCACCCATGACAATGACGCCGCCCGCACGCTGGAGATTTTCGGCAAGCCCGTGCACCGGCAGGAACGGGTCGTGATCATCGGGGGCGGCAATGTCGGCCTTGCGGTGGCGCAGGAGCTGGAGAAATCCTCCACCCGCATCCGCGCCCGCGTGATCGAGAAAAGCCGGGAACAGGCCGAACGTGCCGCCGACGCGCTGAGCCGCACCATCGTGCTGCATGGCGACGGGCTGGATATCGAGATCCTGCGCGAGGCCGGGGTGGAACGCGCCGATGCAGTGCTGTGTGTATCCGATGACGACAAGACCAACCTGCTGGCCTCGGTGCGCGCCAAGGCGGCAGGGGCGGGCATGGCGATTGCGCTGGTCAATGACCCGACCATGGTGCAGATGATGGATGCGCTCGGGATCGACGCCTATGTGAACCCGCGCGCCACCACCGTCAGTTCCATCCTGCGCCATATTCGACAGGGCCGGGTGCGCGGGGTCTATTCCATCGGCGATGCCGAGGCCGAGGTGATCGAGGCGCAGGTTCTGTCTACCTCGCCCATTGCCGGACGCGAGCTGCGCGATATCGACATCCCCGAGGGTGCGCTGATCGGCGCGGTGCGCAAACGTGACAAGGTGATCCGCCCGACCGGGTCCACCCGGATCGAGGAGGGCGACACGGTGGCGATCTTCGCGCTGTCCAAGGATGTGCCCGCGGTCGAGGCCCTGCTGCGCGTCTCGGTCGATTTCTTCTGAGCCATGGGCGCGTATCTTTCCAGAATGCCGCTGCTGGTCCTGCTGGTCGGGATCTGCGCCCTGGCCATGCTGGTGCCCGCCGCCGTCGCGATGATCGAGGAAGACTTTCGCACCGGGCGCAGTTTCTTCTACTCGGCGCTGCTGTTTTTCATCCTGACCGTGGTTCTGGGCTTCGCCACGCAAGGGCTGAAGCCGGTGACAAGCGCGCGAAGCCACCTGGCGGGGCTGGCGCTGGCCTATCTGTTCCTGCCTGCGATTCTTGCGGTTCCACTGGCAGATGCCATTGGAAACACGCGGTATTTCAACGCCTATTTCGAGATGCTTTCCTGCCTGACCACCACCGGCGCGACGCTGTTCGATCCAGCCCGGCTCGGGGATGGGGAACATCTGTGGCGGGCGCTTGTGGGCTGGCTTGGCGGGCTGCTGGTCTGGGTTACCGCGATGGCGGTGATGGCGCCGCTGAACCTTGGCGGGTTCGAGGTGTCTTCGGAATCGAAGGGGCGGCAGGTGGTGTCCAGCGGTGCGCAGATGCAGGCCGCCGCGCCTGCGGTTCGCCTGCGGCGCGCGGTTCTGTTTCTGGCCCCGACCTATGCCGGGCTGACATCGCTGCTGTGGTTGCTGCAGGTGCTTGCGGGGGAAAGCGATCTGACGGCGCTGGCCCATGCCATGGCGGTGATGTCCACATCCGGCATTTCGCCCGAAGGCTCTCTGAATGCCCAACCCGGCGGCTTTCTGTCGGAACTGGTGATCTTCTTTTTCTTCCTCTTCGCGCTGACCCGGCACAGTTTTGCCGATCGTGTTTCACCCGAAACACCGCGCATGCTGTTTCACGACCGGGAATTGCGTCTGGCCGCCTATGTGGTGATTGCCCTGACCGGGCTGTTCTTCCTGCGCCACTGGATCGGCGCGTTGGAGATCGAGGCCGGTGTCGAGGGGCGCTCGGCGCTGACGGCGCTTTGGGGAAGTCTGTTCACCATCACCTCTTTCGTGACCACGACCGGCTTCGTGTCCGACTACTGGGCCGAAGCGCGGGGCTGGTCGGGCCTGCCGACGCCGGGGCTGCTGCTGGTCGGGCTGGCACTGATGGGGGGCGGGGCCGCGACCACGGCGGGCGGGATCAAGCTGATCCGGGTCTATGCGCTCTACAAGCATGGTGCGCGGGAATTGGGCAAGCTGACCCATCCCCACTCGGTGGCCGCGGGCGGGCGCATGGGGCGGCGCATCCGGCGCGAGGGCGCCTATATCGCCTGGGTGTTCTTCATGCTGTTCATCCTGTCGACCGCCGCGATCATGCTGGCCCTGTCGATGACCGGGCTGGATTTCGAGGACTCCTTCGTGCTGGCCGCCGCCGCACTGTCGACGACCGGCCCGCTGGCGGCGTTTGGCGGAGAGCAGCCGATCGTCTACGCGGCCCTCAGCGATCCGGCTAAAATGGTGCTGATGGGGGCGATGATCCTCGGACGGCTTGAAACGCTGGCCTTGATCGCCCTATTCAATCCCGGTTTCTGGCGAATCTAGGCCGAATTGCTGCCTTTGCAGCATTCCAAGGCCAAGTTGCGGGAATCGGGGTGGAAATCCGCGAAAAACATGCACATACTCAGAAACAGGTTTTCATCGCGTTCCGCAATAAGGGACGGTAACAAAGAATAAGGCAAGGTTCCCGATGGCCGAAAGCAAGCAGAATCTGCAGGATGCGTTCCTGAACCATGTTCGCAAGACCAAGGTTCCGGTAACGGTTTTCTTGATCAATGGCGTCAAGTTGCAGGGCGTTATCACCTGGTTTGACAATTTTTGCGTGCTGTTGCGCCGCGACGGGCAATCGCAGCTTGTCTACAAGCATGCGATTTCCACCGTGATGCCTGCGCAGCCCATCAATCTCTATGACGGGGAAGAGTGAGCGCACCTGACCTGCACGGGACCGGCAAACCCGGCCCGACCCGCGCCATTGTCCTGCATCCCGATATCAAATCGGACCGCGACCGCCGTGACGCAGGGCCCGCGCTGCAAGAGGCCGTGGCCCTAGCCGCCGCCTTGCCGGATCTGGACGTCGTCGATGCCGAGGTCGTGCGCCTTCCCAAGGCGCAGCCGGGTCTTCTGTTCGGAACCGGCAAGATCGCCGAACTGAAGGCGAAGATCCACGCATCCGAGGCCGAACTTGTATTGGTCGACGGTCATGTGACCCCTGTTCAGCAAAGAAACCTTGAAAAGGAATGGGGCGTGAAGCTCCTCGACCGGACCGGCCTGATCCTTGAAATCTTCGCCGATCGCGCCCGCACGAGGGAAGGCGTCTTGCAGGTCGAACTGGCGGCGCTGTCCTATCAGCGGACCCGGCTGGTCCGGGCCTGGACCCACCTTGAACGCCAGCGCGGCGGGCTTGGCTTTGTCGGTGGCCCCGGTGAAACCCAGATCGAGGCCGACCGTCGTGCCATTGACGAGGCGGTGACGCGGATCAAGCGGCAGCTTGGAAAAGTGGTGAAAACCCGCGCCCTGCACCGGGCATCGCGCAAGAAGGTGCCGTATCCGGTCGTCGCGCTCGTCGGCTATACCAACGCGGGAAAGTCCACCCTGTTCAACCGGTTGACCGGGGCGGAGGTGCTGGCCAAGGACATGCTGTTCGCCACGCTCGACCCGACGATGCGCGCCGTGGAACTGCCCGACGGCACCGAGATCATCCTGTCGGATACTGTTGGCTTCATCTCGGACCTGCCGACCCAGCTCGTGGCCGCCTTCCGTGCCACCCTGGAAGAGGTGCTCGATGCCGATCTGGTGCTGCATGTGCGCGACGTGGCCCATGCGGGAACCGAGGAACAGGCCGCCGATGTGGCGGCGATCCTGACCGATCTGGGGGTCGACCAGAACACCCCGATGATCGAGATCTGGAACAAGATCGACCTGCTGCCGCCCGAGCGTCAGGATGAGCTACGCGCCGCCGCTGCCCGGCGAGAGGACGTTGTCGCCCTTTCGGCCCTGACCGGGGACGGGCTGGAGGCATTCCTGGAGGCGGTGACCAGCCATCTTTCGCCGCCACGGTTTTCCTCGGTGGTGGAACTGCCCTATTCTGCGGGTCGCGCGCGGGCCTGGCTGTTCGAAGAGGGCGTCGTGGAAGCCGAGAGCCAGGGTGAAGAGGGCTATCGGTTCGACGTGTTGTGGACTGCACGGCAGAAAAAGGCCTTTCACGCGCTGCCGCGCAGCTAGGCCGCAAGGCTTGGGCGGGGCGTCTGTGCTGAGCCGGAAGAACAGGGGACCGGACCATGGGGTTCTTTTCAGACTACATCCCGCGCTCGGGCGACAAGCTGCTGACGAAATGGGCGCATTACTTCGAGATCTATGAACGGGAACTGACCCGCTTTCGCGCCAGACCCGTGACATTCATGGAAATCGGTGTGTTCCGGGGCGGATCGCTGCCGATGTGGAAAGAGTTCTTCGCACCCGGATCGACCCTCGTCTTCATCGACATAGACCCAGACTGCAAAGCCCATGAAATCGAAGGCACCCATGTGGAGATCGGCAGTCAGGGCGACCCGGCGTTTCTGGCATCGCTTGCGGACAGATACGGTCCCTTCGACGTCATATTGGACGATGGCAGCCATCTGTGCCCGCACCAGATCGCCTCTTTCGAGGCGTTATGGCCGCATCTGACCGACCGGGGCGTGTACATGGTGGAGGATTGCCACAGCTCCTATTGGCCGGGCTTCGGTGGCGGATACCGGAACGAGGCGAGCTTTATCGAGTACAGCAAACGCCTGATCGACCGGATGCATTCCTGGTACACCGATCAGGACGCGCTGTTTCCCTTCGATGACATGGCGCGACACCTGAACAGCGTGCGGTTCTATGACAGCATTGTCGTGTGCGAGAAGCTGGACAAGCAGCAGCCGCCGACCTCGCTGGCCATTCGGAACGGGAAGGTCGAGCCATCCCGTAAGGCGCTGACCCTGCGCAACCGCAGCTCTGTCTTTGCGAACAAGGATGGGCGCTAGGCATCAGGGTCGGCGCTGAACCTCTTGCAGCACAAAGACCCGGATGGCCGAGGCCAGACCGCTTTCCATGCCCCGAGCGGCGTCCACCATTGCGGCCAGTTCGTTGATGGACAGGCCGCGTGCCTCTGCGATGCGGCGGAATTCCTGCCAGAACGGCTCCTCCAGCGAAACGCTGGTGCGGTGACCGTGCAGGGTAAGCGAGCGTTTGACAGGGCGCGAGGGCATGGCCGTATTTGGCACGATACCGCGGGTCAGGAAACCCTTTGCAGCAATGGCGCCTCCCATGGGCGCAGGGCCGGGCGCGCGGCGGTATAGTGCGCCATCCGGTCGCCAATGGCCCGCGCAAGGTCCGACCGGGTGCGGGGATCCATCATCGCCATGGTGCGGAACGCGGGTTGAAAGCTTTCGGTCTGCATCCCTTCGCAGAACAGCAATTCATGCCGGTCGAGCAAAAGATGCACATAGCTGACGGGCCGGGCCGAACGATCTACGACCACGCGGGAGCCATCCACCAGGCCCTTGGCAGGCGCGAGCATCTCCTCGTCATGGAACAGCAGTGCCGCATCGCCAAGGCAGAACCGGTGCTGCGGCGAAACGCGGATATCGCGGGCCGGGCGTCCGGGCCCGAAGGCATCCTTGCGGATCAGAACGGGGTGCAGATCACCTGCCACCCGTTTCAGCCCCGCAATATCGCTGCGTCCGATCCAGCGCAGGGGTTGTGGGCCATTATCGGCGGTCAGCAACATGTCACCGGGGCGCAAAGCCGCGACAGGCACCTGCCCGCGCGGCGTGTCAATGCGGCAATCGGGGGTGAAGCAGACGACCTCGTCATAGTCGATGCCGTCGGTATCAGACCATCCGCCCGAAAAACACCTGATCGTGCTGCCCTCGTCAAAGGCGGAGTCAGCCTGCGGGATCAGATAGTAACCGTCCGATGTGTAACTGTAGACAATTTCCTCGGTGTGGACGTGCCCGTCGCTATCCTCGAACCGTGTCTCGATCGTGCCGGACCACTGGATCGAATGGCCAACACCGTCAATCGAGACCATCTCGGCGCTGCCGGTGTCCTGCCCGTACCAATCGAGCTGATCGTCATCATCGGTGACGGTGAAGTCGACCGAATCCGAGTATTGCGTGAACCCAGCCCATTTATAGGCCGTCATTTCATATGTCGGCATCGCGAATCCCCCAAGCGCGGCATTGGGGTAACTGTCGGATAAAGGGCTTGAGAAAGCGTTTACGTGTCCGCGTCGTCTTGGCTGCGATGCGCGTCCAGATCGCGACGTGCCTTGTCGCGGCGGGCGGTGTCCAACGATTTCTCCGCCTTCGTCCGTCCGTATTTCACGGCGTTTTCATCGGCACGGGCCTTGCGTTCGGCCCGCGCCTTTTCCTTCCGGAACCGGTTCAGGTTGACCGGCTCGGCCATTACGCCTTGGGGCCGATCATCTGTTCGGGGCGCACCACGGCCTCGAAGGTTTCCTCGTCCACGAAGCCAAGCGCGATGGCCTCTTCCTTCAAGGTCGTGCCGTTCTTATGCGCGGTCTTGGCGACCTTGGTGGCATTGTCATAGCCGATGGTGGGCGCCAGCGCCGTCACCAGCATGAGCGATTCTTTCATCAGCTTGTCGATGCGCGGCTCATTGGCCTGAATGCCCATCAGCATCCTCTCGGTGAAACTGTCAGCCGCATCGCCAAGAAGCTGGATGGATTGCAACAGGTTATAGGCCATCATCGGGTTGTAGACGTTGAGCTCGAAATGCCCCTGGCTGCCTGCGAACTTGATCGCCGCGTCATTGCCCATCACGTGCGCGGCCACCTGCGTCAGCGCCTCGGCCTGCGTCGGGTTGACCTTGCCCGGCATGATCGAGCTGCCCGGCTCATTCTCCGGCAGGATCAACTCGCCAAGACCCGACCGCGGGCCGGAGCCAAGCAGGCGGATGTCATTGGCGATCTTGTAGCAGCTGCCCGCGACGGTGGCCAAAGCGCCCGACATGAAGACCATCGCGTCATGGGCGGCAAGTGCTTCGAACTTGTTGGGGGCGGTCACGAAGGGCAGGCCGGTGATCTCGGCCATGTGACCGGCAACGGCGCTGTCCCAGCCGACTTGCGTGTTCAGCCCGGTGCCCACTGCGGTGCCGCCTTGCGCCAGTTCGTATATGCCGGGCAGGCAGGCCTCCACGCGCGCAATGCCCTGCCGGATCTGGTGGGCGTAGCCGGAAAACTCCTGGCCGAGCGTCAGCGGGGTCGCGTCCTGGGTATGGGTGCGGCCGATCTTGATGATGTCCTTGAATTCCTCGGCCTTGGCCTCCAGCCCTGCCAGCAGCTTGTTCAGCCCCGGCAGCAGCACGTCCCGCACGCTCATCGCGGTGGCGATATGCATAGCGGTCGGGAAGGTGTCGTTGGAGCTTTGCCCCATGTTGCAATGGTCGTTCGGGTGGACAGGGTCTTTGGAGCCGATGACGCCGCCGAGGATTTCGATCGCACGGTTGGCGATCACCTCGTTGGAATTCATGTTGGACTGGGTGCCGGACCCGGTCTGCCAGACGACCAGTGGGAAGTTGTCGTCGAACTTGCCCTCGATGACCTCACCCGCCGCCTGGATGATCGCATCGGCCAGTTTTGCGTCCAGCTTGCCGGTGGATTTGTTCTCCATCGCGCAGGCCTTCTTGATCACGCCTAGCGCGCGCACGATGGCAACGGGCTGCTTTTCCCAACCGATGGGGAAGTTCATGATCGAGCGCTGCGTCTGCGCCCCCCAGTACTTGTCGGCGGGAACTTCGAGCGGACCGAAGCTGTCGGTCTCGGTGCGGGTTGCGGTCATGGATTGGCCTCCTGCGAATGCGTTGCGACAGGCTATAAGGCGCAAGCGACACGGGGGCAATCATCGCTGCGCGATGTTGGCGCAATCAGCCGCAGGTCACAGCATTTACAGGCGATAGCCCCCTGAAACGGTCAGCACTTCGCCGGTGATGGCGTTTGCCGCGTCGCTGGAAAGAAAACGGACCGCCGAGGCAATGTCCTCGGGCCGCGCCAGGCGGCCAAGGGCGGTTTCCTTGACGAAGAGCGCGGTCAGCTCGTCGGGGCGCGGATCCTCGGGAATATTGACCGCCCCCGGCGCAACGGCATTGACGCGGATGCCGCGCGGACCGAGGTCTTTCGCCATCCCACGGGTCCAAAGGTTGAGCGCCGCCTTGCTGGCCCCGTAGATCGCGGCCCCCATCGGGGGCAGCACCGCGTTGACGGAGGAGATATTCACGATGGCCGCCCCCGGTTTCAAATGGGGCAGGGCAGCGGTCAGAAGCGCGTCGGGCGCCAGCAGGTTCACGGCGAGGATGCTTCGCAGGGCAGCGGCGTCATGCGTATCGACAGGAGAGGGAGCGACCTGACCTGCGTTATTCACAATGACATCAAGCCGCCCAAACCGCTTGATGATCTGCGCAACCACGTCGTCCGCCGCGCCCGGTTCCGTCAGATCGCTTTGAAGGGCGAGGATGCTGTCCGGCAGATCCTCGGGCTGCGTGGACAGCCAGATGATCGCAACATCGTGGTCCTGTGCAAAATCGCCCGCAATCGCCTTGCCAATACCGCGCGCGCCGCCGGTGATCAATGTTGTTCGTTTCAACCTGCCACTCCCCCGATTGTTTCCAAACGCTACGAAACCCGCAGCAAGAGTGCAATGAAATGAAGGTGTTGAGAGGTATGACTTCGCGCAAGAAGGTTCGTTCGCAAGCTAATGCTATACTGCGACATGCAACAACAGCGAGGCCAGATCCATGATCATGCGTATTTTCCAGGTGCTTATTCGACCGGGCAGGGAAGCGGAGTTTGCCAAGTTCTTCCATGAAACCGCGATCCCTCTGATGAAATCCACAGACGGGATCGTTCAAGTTCTGCCGGGTGCGGCGCGGGCCGAAAGCCCCCGTGAATTCAGTTTCGTCATGGTCTGGCGCGATCTAGACGCGCTGAAGGTCTTCGTGGGGGAGGATTATACGAGCCCGCATATCGCGCCGGACGAGGCGGAACTCGTCGAAGCCCGTACCATCAAGCACTACGATTTGGTGGAAACCTGACACGCTATGCGCTCGGGCAGGCGAAGCGGTAGACGCGGGCGGGGGGCAGGTTGCCCCAGATCTTGCGGCTGGTGGTCCAGGTCAGGCCCATGGCAGCGCGGATCTCGGCTTTGACGGGCGGTTTGGGCCCGTAGGTGAACTGGATATAGGTGCCCGTTGGTCCCACTTGCCTGAACGTGCCGCTCAAGATCGCGGATTGCAGATCATAGGGCATCGACAGCAGCGGCAGGCCCGACACCACCGCCTGCGCGCCCTCAACGGGCAATTCGCCCACGTCGCCTGCCGACATCTGGTAGACATTCAGCCCCGGGAAATCGGCGCGCAGCCGGTCGCAGAAGACCGGGTTCATCTCGATGGAATGGATTTTTTCCGCCGGAATGCCCCGGTCGATGATCGCCTGCGTGATCCGGCCCGTGCCTGCCCCCAACTCGATGACCGGCCCGCCCTCAGGGTCCAGCGTCGCCGCCATCTCCGCCGAAAGCGCACGGGAGGAGGGCGCCAGCGCCACCACCTGATGGGGTTTCTTCAGAAGCTGCGCAAGGAAAAGACCAAGATCGCCGGACATGGGACACCTTCAGGAATATGCTTTCCCGCGCCATAAGCCACGCCCCGCGGTCCCGCGCAAGGGACAAGGACGCGCGTCATCAAAGCGTCATGGCCTCAGTGGTTCTTGCGAAAGGTGTCCAGCCGCACGACCTCGGCATCGTGATGCGGTTCGTGCCCGGTCTCATCCTCTGCCGCATCATCGCCGGGCGGTTCGTCGTCGGGATCCTCCTCGACCTGGGTCTCGAACCGCAGGCCGAACTCCACCGAGGGGTCGACGAAGGTCAGGATGGAATCGAAGGGAATGCGCAGCGGCTCCGGGTTGTCGCCGAAATTCAGCGTGACCCAGAACCCGTCATCATCTACCCGCAGATCGTCGAACCAGTGCTGGATCACGATTGTCATTTCGCCCGGATAGCGATCATGAAGCCAGGGGGCGATGTCAACATCGGGGTGGCGCGTGTCGAAGGTGATGAAAAAGTGGTGCTCGCCGGGCAGGCCGGTTTCCGCCACGCCTTCCAGAACGGACTGTATCAGGCTCCGCATGGCGCGGTGCATAAGGCGTCCATAGGCAATCGTTTCGGAAGGTTCGTCAGTCATCCACAGCATCCCGGTCCAGTTGGCTCTACCATAGAAGATTCGGGGCCGATGAAAAGATGCGGAAGACGCAAGCGGCCCGGCGCTCGGCTGCAATCTGTTGGCAGAACATGCGGGCCGTCGACATTTTTCACACCCGATCCGTGCCTTTGCCCTAAAATCACCAAGATAGGGGGGCAGTCTGACGGTCAATCAACATGCGAAAAAAGCTGGATAAAAGCTGTCATGACCCGAGCAGACACGACCCCCGCCATAGGGGAAAACGATATCGCCATCGTCGGGATGGCCGCGCATCTTCCGGGGGCGGAGGATGTGCAGGCCTATTGGCGTAACCTGCGCGACGGGATCGAATCCATCCGGCGGCTCAGCCGAGAGGATCTGCTGGCAGCGGGCGAGGCGCCGCATCTCATCGACCGCCCCGACTACGTGCCCGCCGCCGCCGTGCTGGACGGGTTCGAACGGTTTGACGCCGACTTCTTCGGGCTCTCGCCGAAAGAGGCCGCGATCATGGATCCGCAGCATCGCCAGTTCCTGGAAGTGGCCTGGGAAGCAATGGAGCAGGCGGGCCATGTCCCCGATAATTTCGATGGAAACATAGGGGTTTACGCGGGCTGCGGCATGGGCAGCTATTTCTATTTCAACGTCTGTTCCAACCGCGATCTAGTGGATCAGACCGGCATGTTCCTGTTGCGCCATACTGGCAACGACAAGGATTTCTTGGCCACGCGGGTGAGCCATATCTTCGATTTGCACGGGCCGTCGATAAACATGCAGACAGCCTGTTCCACCTCGCTTGTGGCGACGCACTATGCCTGCCAGGCGCTTTTGATGGGGGAATGCGACATGGCGTTGGCCGGTGGCGTGACCATCGAGCTGCCGCATGCACGCGGCTACCTGTTCAAAGAGGGCGAAATCCTGTCGCCCGATGGCCATTGCCACGCGTTCGACCACCGCGCGCAAGGCACGGTCTTTGGCTCCGGCGCGGGCTGCGTGGTGCTGCGTCGCGCGGCGGACGCCATTGCGGATGGAGACCATATTTGGGCCATAATCAAGGGCTCGGCAGTGAACAATGATGGCGCCGATAAGGCGGGCTATCTGGCGCCCTCCGTCGGTGGGCAGGCCGAGGCGATTGCAGAGGCGCAGGCGCTGGCCGGGGTAAGCGCCGAAACGGTGGATTACGTGGAATGTCACGGCACCGGCACCTATCTGGGCGATCCCATCGAGGTCGCGGCGCTGACTGATGCTTTCCGCCGGACGACGAATGCCGTGGGCACCTGCCGGATCGGGTCCGTCAAGACCAATATCGGGCACTTGGATACGGCGGCGGGTGTGGCCAGCCTGATCAAGGCCTCGCTCGCGCTGCATCACAAACAGATTCCGCCTTCGCTCGGCTACGAAAAACCGAACCCTGCCATTGGATTTGACGGCTCGCCTTTTCTGGTCAATGACCGGCTGACCGACTGGCCCCGTACCGATCATCCGGCGCGGGCAGGGGTGAACTCGCTCGGTGTGGGTGGCACCAATGCCCATGTGGTGCTGGAGGAGGCGCCCGCGCGCGCGGCCTCGGAACAGTCCGATTTCCCCTTCCAGTTGCTCTGCCTCTCTGCACGCGGGAAATCCGCGCTGGAGGGCAATGCAGAGAGACTGGCCAACCATCTGGAGGCCAAACCCAGTGAAGACCTCGCCGATGTGGCCTGGACCCTAAAGGAAGGCCGCCGCGCCTTTGAACGGCGTCGCGTGGTTGTGGCCGAAACGCCCGAAGACGCCGCCGACGCGCTGCTCGAGAACGATCCGCGCCGGGTGTTTACGCATACAGTGGTCAGCGACAGCCCCGAGATCACCTTCATGTTCCCCGGCGGCGGCGCACAATATGCGGGCATGGCGCGTGACCTTTACGAGACCGAACCGGTCTTCGCCGACTGGATGGATCGCGGGCTTGCGGTTCTGGAACCGAAGCTCGATTTCGACATTCGTGCCCTGTGGCTGCCGGAGCCGGGCGACGAGGACGCCGCGAATGAGCGGCTGAAAACACCCTCCGTCCAGCTGCCGCTGATCATGATCGTGGAATATGCGCTGGCGCAGCTCTGGATCAGCTGGGGCGTCGCGCCCAAGGCGCTCATCGGTCATTCCATGGGCGAAAACACCGCTGCCTGCCTTGCTGGCGTGATGTCCTTTGAAGATTGCATCGGGCTCGTGCACCTGCGCGGGCAGTTGATGGATTCGGTCGAACCGGGCGGGATGCTGTCGGTGGCCCTCAGCCCCGAGGCACTGGCCCCCTATCTGGGTGAAAACCTTGATCTGGCCGTGGTGAACGGCCCTGAACTGACGGTTGCCTCCGGCGCTGACGCCTCTTTGGACCGGTTGGCGGAGCGCCTCAAGGCCGAGGATATCCATTGTCAGCGCATCGCCATCAATATCGCGGCCCATTCGCGGCTGCTCGACCCCATTCTGGAACGTTTCGGGGACTACCTGCGGTCGATTGACCTGCATGCCCCGCAAATCCCGGTGATCTCCAACCGCACGGGCCAGATCCTGACAGATGCCGAGGCGACAGACCCTGACTACTGGGTCAACCACCTGCGCGGCGCGGTGCGCTTTGCTGACGGATTGACCACGCTGGCGGAAAACCCGCAACGCGTCTACTTAGAGGTCGGTCCCGGCAAGGCATTGACCTCGCTCGCCGGGCAACATCCCGAGATCGACGCCAACCAAGTCATCAACTCCCTTCGTCACTCAGATGACGCCACGGCGGATGATGCCTATTTCCTGGCCACGCTTGGCCGCATCTGGGCCGTTGGCGGCCAATTCGACTGGGGCCAGTACTGGGGCGATGCACGCAGGAACCGCGTTGTCCTGCCCACCTATGCTTTCCAGAAAAGCCCCTATTTCATAGAACGCGCCGAACCTAAAGTGGAGGCCGCGAGTGATTGGCTGATGCGCGAGGAGGATCCGGCGCAATGGGGCTGGAAACCCGTCTGGCGGCCCACCTACGCGCCCTGCGAGGTGGATGTTGCGGGCGATCTGTCTGACGCTGCGCGCGACATTTGGCTGATCTTTGCGGATGAGACCGGCGTCGCCGCCACATTGGCCGATCGGTTGCGCGGCGCTGGCCATTCCGTGACTCTGGTCACCCCCGGCGATGCCTTCGCGCGCACGAAATCGGGCTTTGTCCTGCCGCCCGAGAGGGGCCGGGAGGGCTATGATCAACTTCTTCGCGCGCTGGCCGAGGAGGGCAAGCTTCCCACCCGCATCGCGCATCTGTGGTTGCTGACTCAAGGGGAACAGCACCGTCCCGGATCGAGCTTCTTCCACCGGATGCAGGAACAGGGGTTCTGGTCGCTCTTCTACCTTGCGCAGGCCTGGGCCGATGAAGGGCAGGGGCCGCTGCATATCGACGTGGTCACGAACGGCACCGCGCAAGTGCGGGCCGAGGCGCTGCCGTACCCGTCGAAATCCACGATCATCGGGCCTGCGAGGGTGATCCCACGCGAATTCCCCGGTGTGTCCGTCGCCGTGCTGGACGTGGACCGGCCTGACCCCGCGCCGGTGTTGGAGGAACTGCTGTCGGACCCCGAAAGCCGAGTCGCCGCGATCCGCGCGGGCAAGCGTTTCGAACAGGGCTGGAAGCGCGTAGAGCTGCCCGAGGCTGACACGCTCGATATCCGCGAAGGCGCAACCGTGCTGCTGACGGGTGGCTATGGCGGCATCGGCACGAGCGTGGCTGAAGACCTGATCCGCCGCCACAGGGCGAGGATTGTCCTTGTCTCCCGCACCGGCCTGCCGCCCCGCGACCGTTGGCAGAGCCTGCTGAAAAACGCGGCCCCGACCGACCGCACCGCCGCCCGCATACGAGCCGTCGAACGGCTGGAGCAGGCCGGGGGGGAGGTTCTGCCATTGGCCGCCGATGTGTCCAATGTCGAGGAAATGCGCGCCGCCGTGGCCGAGGCCGAGGCGCGGTTCGGTCCCATCAATGGCGTGATCCACGCGGCGGGCGTCATCGACGACGCGCCCATTCTTGCGAAATCAGCGATCAGTATCGAAGAGGTCTTCACGCCGAAGATCCACGGCACGCAGGTGCTCGATACGCTCTTTCCCGATGGCACGCTTGACTGGATGGTTCTGTTCTCCTCCAGCTCCACCGCGACAGCTCCCGCGGGGCAGGTTGATTATGTGGCGGCCAACGACTACCTCAACGCCTTTGCCAAATCGCGCAGCGGTGGCAAGACGCGGGTGCTGGCGATCGACTGGGGCATCTGGTCGGGCGTGGGCATGGCCGCCGAGGCGATGCAGGCGCGCGAGGCCGAACCGCCCGCGCCGGTGCCTGTCACGCTGCCCCTGCTGGATACCGCAGGATTCGACGCCGACGGCAATCGCCGGTTCGAGGCCCGGTGGCGGCCTGAAAGCCGGTGGGTGCTGGACCAGCACCGGACCAAGGCGGGCGACGCGCTGCTGCCCGGCACCGGCTATCTGGAACTGGTGGCCGAGGCGCTGGAGGGGCAGGGCGAGGACCGCCCTTTCGAAATCCGCGACCTATGGTTCCTGCGCCCCTTGCGCACCGAAGATGGCCAGACCACCCGCATCCGCCTGACCCTGCCGCGCAGCGATCAGGGCTATGAACTTCGGGTCGAAAGCGCGCCCGAGGGCGCGGGGTGGGACGTGAATGCCGAGGCGGATGTCCGCCTTCTGCCAATGGACCCGCCCGCGCCGCTGGATATTGCTGCGCTGGAGGCTCAGATGGGTGAGCCGACCCGAGCCGAGCCGGGCCAAAGCCTCACCTCCCCGCAGGAGGTGCATCTTCGCTTTGGCCCCGGTTGGCGCGTGCTGCGCGAAACCCGTCTGGGGCAGGGCGTGGGGCTCGCGCGTCTGTCGCTCGACCGCCATGACGCCCGCTGGCGCCTGCCGCCGGGGCTGGTGGATCTTGCCACCGGTTGGGCGATGGACCTGATCGAGGGCTACCGCCCCGATGCGCTGTGGGTGCCGGTCAACTATGCCTCGGTGAAGGTCTTCCGGGCGTTGCCGTCCGAAGTGGTCTCATACGTCCGCAACGCCGGTGACAACCACGCGTCTGACCAGACCGCGAGCTTCGACATCACCCTCGCGGCCCCCGATGGCACTGTCTGCGTGGACATCACGGGCTTCACCATCCGCCGCCTCGTGGGCGACATCGCATTTGCCGCTGCGCCCGCCAAACAGGCAGAGGCGGACGGCCCGCGCCCCCTGTCACCCGCTGAAGAGCGCCTGCGCCACAACATCGCGCAGGGCATCCGCCCCGAAGAGGGCGCGGAGGCGTTCCTGAAGGCCTTGGCCAGCCCGCTGCCGCAGGTGCTGATTTCCTCGCTCGACCTTGACGCGCTGATCGCGCAGGCGGGGACCGAGACCGAGGACGCGCAGGCAAGCCATGGCTTTGAACGGCCGGATCTGGACAGCGACTTCGTGGACCCCGAAGGGCCCATCGAAGAAACGCTCGCGGGCTTCTGGCGGGACCTTCTGGGCGTTGCGCAAGTCGGGGCGGAGGACAGTTTCTTCGATCTTGGCGGACATTCCCTGATTGCCGTGCGTCTGTTTGCGATGGTCAAGAAGACCTGGGCGGTGGAGTTCCCCATTTCGGTCCTGTTCGAGGCCCCCACGATCCGCAAGATCGCCGGTCTGGTCGAGGCACAGGGGATCAGCGCCGATCCTGCCGAGGACGCCCCGAAACGCGAAGAACCTGCCCGCCGCTTCACGCATCTTGTCCCGATGCATCAGGGTGAAGGCGGGTCGAAAACGCCCTTCTTCCTTGTCGCGGGCATGTTCGGCAACGTGCTGAACCTGCGCCACCTTGCGCATCTTCTGGGCCATGACCGGCCCTTCTACGGGATGCAGGCCAGGGGGTTGTTCGGAAAGGATGAGCCGCATCGTTCGGTGAAGGAAGCGTCACGCGACTACATCGCCGAGATCCGGCAGGTACAGCCGCATGGGCCATATATGCTCGGCGGGTTCTCGGGGGGTGGCATCACCGCCTATGAAATCGCACAGCAGCTGACCGCAGCGGGCGAGGAGGTGGCCGCGCTCATCATGCTCGACACGCCCCTGCCACAACGCCGGGAACTGACGCGCGCCGACCGCATCGCCATCCAGATGCAGGAGTTGAAGGCAGGCGGCTTTGCTTACCCGTTTACATGGCTTGCCCGCCGCATCCGGTGGGAATTCGCCAAGCGGCGCCAGAAGCAGGACGATGCGGGTGAGAGCCCTGTGTTCCACAATGCGGCGATCGAGGCGGCCTTCCTCGAATCCGTCGCCGGGTATCATCTGCAACCGTGGCACGGGCCGCTGACGCTCTTCCGTCCGCCATTGGTGGGCAAGTGGCAAGTGGGCGAAGGGCAGTTGGTGAATTCCGAGCGTAGCTATGTGACCCATGACAACGACTGGTCGGAATGGGCGCCGGAATTGCAGGTCTTCGAAGTGCCGGGCGACCACGATTCCATGGTGCTGGAACCCAATGTGCGGGTGCTGGCCGCCCGCATGGGCAAGGTGATCGACGCCGCCGACCGCGCGAAGCTCGTCGCCCAAGCCTGGGAGGGAAGCCATGCCGCCGAGTGATCCCAGGCTGCTCACCGTGTTGCTCAACTGGCGCACCGCCGACATGACCCTGCGCGCCGCCGAAACCGCGCTGCGGGAAATGGAGGGCATCAGTGGCGAGTTGGTGATCGTCGACAACGATTCCCGCGATGGATCCTTCGAGACGATGACCCGCGTGGTCGAGGACCGCGCCTGGCCCCGCACCCGCGTGATCGACGCAGGCCGCAATGGCGGCTTCGGCGCGGGCAACAATGTGGGCATTCGCGCGGGCCTGTCTGACGGCAGCCGCCCGGACTACGTCTATATCCTGAACTCCGACGCGTTCCCCGATCCGGGCGCGATCCGCGCGCTTCTGGATCACATGCAGGCCCATCCCGAGGTCGGATTCGCGGGCAGCTACATCCACGGACCGGAGGGCGATCCGCACCTGACCACCTTCCGCTTTCCCTCGATCGCGAGCGAATTCGAAGGGGCCGTGCGCCTTGGCCCGGTCAGTCGATGGCTGCGCAACCGGGCGGTTCCTGTGCAGATCCCGGAGCAGACCACGCGGGTTGACTGGCTGGCGGGCGCGAGCCTGATGATGCGGATGGAGGTGCTGGATGAGATCGGCCTCTTCGATGAGACCTTCTTTCTCTATTTCGAGGAAACCGACCTTTGTCATCGCGCGAAGAGCGCCGGGTATCCAACAGATTTCGTTCGTGAAAGTTCCGTTACTCATATCGGGTCGGCTTCGACCGGCATGAAGGAATGGCAGGAGGTTCCGGGCTACTGGTTCGACTCCCGCCGTCACTATTTTGAAAAGACCCATGGCCGGGCCTATGCGCGCCTGGCCACGGCGGCCCATGTCGCGGGCGGACTGCTGCACCGTCTGCGCTGCCTGCTGACGGGCCGCAAACCCGCCGATCCGCCGCGCTTCCTGCGTAGCCTGGTTTCCCACGAATTCACTGTGCCCCGGACCGGGGCCACGCGCAGCGGCAAACGCGCCGCCCGCATGACCGGAGGTTGATCCATGTCCCAGTTTACCTCGCTTATCATCGGCCACGACACGCTGGCGCTGAACTGCGCGAAAATGCTGGCGGGTGCAGGCCACCCGATCCGCGCCGTGGTCACGCGCTGCCCCGAATTCCGGGCTTGGGCCGAGGCGGAGGGCGTGACGCTGATCGCACCGGGAAGCGGATTGAAGGACAGGCTGCAGGGAATTGAATTTGAATGGATTTTGTCCATTGCAAACCTCGATATCCTACCCACTGACCTGCTGTCCGAGGCCGCCAAGGGCGCGGTCAATTTCCACGACGGGCCGCTGCCCGCCTATGCCGGGCTCAACGCCCCGGTCTGGGCGCTGCTGAACGGTGAAACCACCCATGGCATCACCTGGCATCGCATCGCGGGCGGCGTGGACGAGGGCAATATCCTTGCGCAGCGCCGTATCGAGATCGCGCCGGGGGAAACCGCGCTGACGCTTAACACCAAGTGCTACGCCGCCGCGCTGGACAGTTTCGGAGAGGTGATCGCCGCACTTGCCGAGGGGCGCGCAGAGGGCACGGCGCAGGACCTGTCGCACCGCAGCTACTTTGCCCGCGATGCGCGGCCAGAGGCGGCAGCTCTTCTGGATTTTTCCAAATCAGCCAATGAGATCGCGGCCATTGTTCATGCACTCGACCATGGCGGATACTGGAACCCGCTGGCCTGCCCGAAACTCGACACCGGTCGCGAGATTCTGCTGGTCGGCAGCGCGGAGCCGGTCGAGGGCGCAGGCGCGCCCGGCGAGGTTTTGGAGGTCACCGGCGGCATCGCAACCGTGGCCGTTCCGGGCGGGGCCGTGAGGCTGGGCGGGATGCGGTCTGTCGACGGGGCGCCTGTGATCCTTGCCGATCACCTTGCCGCTGGCACCCGCCTGCCGATGACACAGGACCGCGCCTTGATCAGCGCCGCCATCGCCACCGCCGCCCCTGCGGAAGGGTTCTGGCGCAAGCGGCTTGAGGCCATGCAGCCCGCGTCATTCTCATTCCATCCTGGAACGGGCGAGGGGCTGGCAAGCCGCAAAGTGACGCGCCCTGACAGCATCTCGGCCGCTCAGGCCCTGGCCCGTTTCGCCCTTCTGGCGCTGCGCAAGGGGGAAGGCGGCGCGGTGGACCTCGCCTGTGCTACGTCGGTCTCCATGCCCGGCTATCTGACCCCGTGGGTGCCGGTTGCCATCGACCCGGAGGGCAGCGTGGCAGAGGCCGAGGCGCGCTTTGCCGAACGGCTGGAGGTTGCCCGCGCCAAGGGGCCATTCGCGGCAGACCTGCCCGCGCGCATTCCCGGCCTGTCCGGGCTTTCCATCCCCGATTTCGCCATCGGGGAGGTTCCCGGCGCGGCGCTCTGCCTGTCGGCGGACGGCCAGACCCTCACTGCCGACGCCGCGCGCGTTACGCCAGAGGAACTCGACCTCATCGCCGCCCGGCTGGAACACGTGTTGCAGGCGGACCCAACCACCCTCGTTGCCGATCTATCCATCGTGCCAGACTGCGAGCGGCAGAAGCTGATCCATGACTGGAACGCGACGGAAACGGACTATGACCGCGCCCGCTGCATCCACCAGATGTTCGAGGCGCAGGCAGCGAAAACGCCCGATGCCACGGCGTTGATCTTCGAGGGCGAACGCCTGTCTTATGCCGCGCTCAACGCCCGTGCCAACCGGGTGGCCCGTGCGCTGGCCGGAATGGGCGTGCGCCGGGGCGATCTTGTGGGGCTTCATGTTCGCCGGTCGGCTGACCTGCTGATCGGGGCCATTGCCATTCACAAGGCGGGCGCGGCCTATGTGCCGCTTGACCCGGATTATCCGGCGGATCGGGTGGCGCTTTACGTGGAAGATAGCGGCGCGCAGGTGATCCTGACCGAGGCCGCGCTGACGCCGCATCTGCCCCCCCATCAGGCGCAAGTGCTGGAAATCGACCGCGACCCGCGCATCGCTGCAGCGCCGGACACCAACCCCGACAGTGGCGTGACGCCGGAGGATCTGGCCTACCTGATCTACACCTCCGGCTCCACCGGACGGCCCAAGGGTGTGATGATCGAGCATCGCAATGTCTCGAACTTCTTTACCGGCATGGATGCGCGCATTGACCATGAGACCGGGGGTGTCTGGCTGGCCGTCACCAGCCTCAGCTTTGACATCTCGGTGCTGGAGCTCTTCTGGACCCTCGCGCGCGGCTTCACCGTTGTGATCTCGGGCGACGAAAACCGCACGCTCGTCAGCAACGGACGCATCGGCCAGACGGGCAGGGGGATGGAGTTCAGCCTGTTTTACTGGGGCAATGACGATGGCGTCGGGCGCGACAAGTACACAATGTTGCTGGAAGGCGCGAAATTCGCGGATCAGAACGGGTTCTGCGCGGTCTGGACGCCGGAACGTCATTTCCACGCCTTCGGCGGGCCGTACCCGAACCCCTCCGTGACCGGGGCTGCCGTGGCCGCCGTCACGCGTAATCTGTCGGTCCGTGCGGGCTCCTGCGTCGCGCCGCTTCACCACCCGGCGCGGATCGCCGAGGAATGGGCGGTGATCGACAACCTGACGAACGGGCGCGCGGCGCTTGGCATTGCCTCGGGATGGCAGCCGCATGATTTCGTGCTGCGCCCTGAAAACACGCCCCCCGCGAACAAGCCCGCCATGTATGACGCCATCGACACCCTGCGCGCGCTCTGGCGCGGCGAGGAGGTTGCGTTCCCCTTGGCCGACGGGACCGAGCACAAGGTGCTGACGCAGCCCCGCCCTGTGTCGAAAGAACTGGCGATCTGGGTGACGACGGCGGGCAACCCCGATACCTGGCGCGAAGCGGGTGAGATCGGCGCCAATGTGCTGACCCACCTTCTGGGCCAGTCGATTGATGAGGTGGGCGAGAAGATCAAGATCTACCACGACGCCCTGCGCGCCGGTGGCCGCGACCCTGCCAATCATACCGTCACGCTGATGCTGCATTCCTACCTGGCGAAGGACCGGGAGGAGGCGCGTGAGGTCGCCCGCGGCCCGATGAAGGATTACCTGCGTTCGGCGGCGGGCCTGATCAAGCAGTTTGCCTGGGCCTTCCCGGCCTTCAAGAAGCCCAAGGGCGTCAATAACCCGATGCAGCTCGATCTCGGCATCCTGTCCGAGGAGGAGCTGGAAGCGATCCTCGATTTCGCGTTCGAGCGCTATTTCAACGATTCCGGCCTTTTCGGCACGGTCGAAGACGCGCTCGACCGGGTGGAGCAGCTCAAACGGATCGGTGTCGATGAAATCGCCTGCCTGATCGACTACGGGATCGAGCGGCAGAAGGTGCTGGATGGTCTGCGCCCCATTGCCGAGGTGCTGAAACGCGCCAATCAGGGCGATGCGCTGGCAGAGGACGATTTCTCGATCGCCGCGCAGATTATCCGCCATGGCGTGACGCATCTGCAATGCACGCCGTCGATGGCGCGGATGCTGGTCGGCAATGACGAGGCGAAGATGGCACTGGCCCGCGTGAAACACCTGATGGTGGGCGGTGAGGCGCTGCCCGGGTCGCTGGTGGCGGAGCTTCAGGTCGCCACCGATGCCCATATCGAGAACATGTATGGGCCGACCGAAACCACGATCTGGTCGACCACCCAGACCGCCACGGGCGGCGAGGGGATCACCGGGGTCGGCACGCCGATTGCCAACACGCAGGTCTATGTGCTGGATGAGGCGAAGCAGCCGGTGCCGATTGGCGTGCCGGGTGAGCTTTATATCGGCGGTGAGGGCGTGGCGCGCGGCTATTGGCAGCGGCCGGACCTGACGGCGGAACGGTTCCTCGACGATCCGTTCAAACCCGGCAATCGCATCTATCGCACCGGCGACCTCGTGCGCTGGCGTGCCGATGGCGGGCTCGATTTCCTCGGTCGCGCCGATCACCAGATCAAGCTGCGTGGCTACCGGATCGAGATGGGCGAGATCGAAACCCAGATCGACGCGGTTCCCGGTGTCCGCCAGTCGGTTGTGATCCCGAGAGAGGATACACCCGGCAACGTCCAGCTTGCCGCCTACTATCTGGAGTCCGCCCCGGTCGATCCGGCAAAGATTCGCGATCACCTGATGGCAGAACTGCCCGCCCATATGGTGCCCGCGCATTTTGTCCGGCTCGATGCCTTCCCGCTGACGCCGAACAAGAAGATCGACCGCAAGGCTCTGCCTGCGCCGCGCGCCCGCGCCGCCGCGCCGTCCAATGTGACGCCGATCACCGCGCAGGCCAGCACCGCCGGGCGCATCGCCGCGATCTGGACGAAAATCCTCGGCGTCGAGGGGATCGGCCCGCAGGATCATTTCTTCGACCTTGGCGGGCATTCGCTGCTGGCCGTGCAGGCGCATCGCGAGATCAAGGCCGCACTTGGTGCCGAGCGGCTGTCCATTACCGACATCTTCCGTTTCCCGGTGCTGTCGGCGTTGGCGAGCGAGGTCGACCGGCTGACGCGCGGCGACGCGCCAGAGCCGGAAACGCCCCCAACCACCACGGCGCCCGAGCGCGCGATCAATCGCGCCGAGGCCATGTCACGCCGTCGCCAGATGCGCGCGGCCCGAGCGGGAAGAGGATAGACCATGTTTCGTGATCTCATCGAAAGCGGCTGGCGCGGCGGAACGCTTGGCTATGGGGAGACCCATGCCAGGGAGGCCCATGATTTCTGGCCCGGGGAATCCCGCGCCATGGCCCGCGCGACACCGGCCCGTCAGGCTGAGTTCGCCGCTGGCCGCGCCGCCGCGCGTCATGCCCTTCGCGTGATCGGCATGGTTCCCTATGCGATCCCCATGGGGATCGACCGTGCACCGGTCTGGCCCAATGGCGTTGTCGGGTCCATCACCCATCACGAAGGGCGCTGCATCGCGGTCGTTGCACGCCGGTCCTCGCTGTCAGGGCTCGGTCTGGACCTGGCTGCGCTGGACCCGCTTGCCGAGGATTTGTGGCCGACCGTGTTGACTGACACTGATCGGAACTGGCTGTCAGATCAGCAAAAACCCCTGCAAGGTGGCTATGCGCAGATGATCTTTTCGGCCAAGGAAGCGACCTACAAGGCGCTTTATCCGCTGTCTCGTCGGATCGTGGGATTCGATGCGATGGACATCGCCCCGGATCTTGCCCGCAACCGCTTTACCGCCACGCTGCGCACGCGCTTTGGCCCGCATCGGGCGGGCCGTCGGCTGGAAGGGCAGCTTTTCTGCCGTGACGGGCTGATCTGCACGCTCATGGCACTGCCGCTGTCAACGGAATATGGCGGGAATGTGGCGCGGAATGCCGATTTGGAAATGGAGTGTTTCCAGACCGAAACGGCCTAGTCCTTGGAAATTTGACGAAAAATCACCTAGAATGGGGCGAGGATATGGCAACGCGGGGGCGGTTGCCGCCTCAATTGCAAAGCCCGGTCACGCGGGAGCGATAGCCAGCCTGCCATCCGGCACCTGAAAAATGAACCGAAAGGACTGCCCCCCATGGGTCCGATCACATCAATCTGGGATATCCCGCGCATCCTGCTTCGCCGCATCTGGGTGGTCTTGCTGATTCTGGCCGTGGGGTTGCCGTCCGTTGTGCTCTACGCGCTCAGCCAGCCTCGGGTCTACGAGGCGACGGCGGTCGTGCAGATCGAAGCGGCGCAGGTTGTGGAACGGCTGACCAGCCAGACAGGCGGCGGGGCCGCAGGCGGAACGCTCAACCCCAATAGCGAGCTGGAGCTGATCGAACAGCAGCTGATGTCGCGCGATCATATCATGACGGTTCTGGACGAGTTCGGCATCTTCTCGGGCATCCCGTCGATCACCGAACGCGTCGCGCTGGTGCGCCAGTCTGTCCAGATCATCGAGCTGATCGACCCCGAACAGGCCTGGCGTCCCGATGTGCAGCCTTCCGGGCTGGTGATCACGGTGCGCCTGTCCGACCCGGATATCGCGGCGGCCATCGCCAATCGCTTCCTCGACCGGGTGCTCGAAGAGGCGCAGGAACGGACCTCGGGCCGGACGGCGCGCACGCTGGAGTTTCTGGAGGCCGAAGAGGCGCGCCTGACCGCTGAAATCGAAGAACTGGAGTTTGCCTATTCCGAGTTCCGGCAGGCCAATTCGGCAGCTCTGCCCGCTGCCATTGCCTCGCAGCGCACCCAATTGTCCCGGCTGGAGGAAAGCCGGATCAATATCGAGGAACAGATCATCGAGCTGGAAAGCGAAAGCGGGCGATTGCTGGCCGAGGCCCGGTTGCGGCAGCAGGAATTGCTGAACCAGCGTTTGCAGCTTGTGAATGACGCGATTGCCGAGATCGAGGCGGTTCTGCTAACCGCCCCGGAGGTGGAGCGCCAGACCCATGTTTTCGACCGCCAGCTTGAACAGCTTCAGGGCGAATTGAGCGTGATCACCGAACGCCGCGCGCAGGCGGCCATGAACCAGCTTCTGGAAACCCGCAATCAGGCAGAGCGTTTCGAAGTTCTGGAAACCGCCATTCCGCCGGAGTTTCCGGTGTCGACCAGCCGCAAAAAGCTGGCCATGGCCGGGGGAATGCTGGTGGTGTTCCTTGCAGCCGCTGCGGCGCTATTGCTGGAGATCCTTGATGGACGTCTGCGCAGCGCACGTCAGTTCGAGCGCGAGCTTGGCGTGCAACCGGTCGTCGTGATCCCCAATCTGCGCAGCCAGGGCAAGGTGCGCCGGGGCCGCGTTCTCTGGATCGGGCTGCTGACTGCTGCGGTGGTCGGTGCGGTTGGTCTGGTGCGTGGCTGGTGGCGCGCGATTGCGGATCGTCTGCCTCAGGCGCAGGGTCAGGAATTGGCGGTTGTCATGCGGCGCACGACGCGCGACTGATCAGCCGCCGTAGCCATAGCCGGGTTCTTCGTCGAGCTCGGCCTTGTTCATCACCACCCCCAATATCGGAAGTTCGTCGCCGAGACGACGCTGCACCTCGCGCACATCTCGCGCGCGGGTTTCGCCGCCACCCACGACAAGCAGAACGCAGTCGATATGCGGGCGGAAGGCCAGCACGTCATCCATGGCAAGGGCGGGGGGCAGATCGTAGAGGATCAGGTCGGCGCCGAGTTCCGCCTGCATGCGGGTCAGAACCTCGGTCGTCGTCGGGTTTTGCAACAACTCCGCAGCATAGGGATCGGTCCTGCCATTGACGCCAAGCGCCAGCTTGTCACCGATATTGAGCATATTGGGGGCGAAGGTTGACAGGTAGGTCGCGGTGTCGATCTCGCCGCGCAGGAAATCCGCCGTGGCAGGCATGTCGCGCAGCCCGAGGATGCGGGCCAGTCCGGGGCGGCGCAGGTCCATATCGATCAGCGCGGTCCGCAGATCAGACAGGCGTGACAGGCTGATCGCGAGGTTAATGGCGGTGAAACTCTTGCCATTGCCGGGATTGGGAGAGGTGATGCCGATCCGGCTCCAGCCGTGATCGCGCATGGCCTGCACGATCCGGGTGCGCAGCACGTCAAAGGCCCCGTGCGCCGGGTCGTGGCGATTTGCGGTGATCACAAGGTTGCGGTCGAGCCGCGCCGGTTCTACGGGAATGCGCGGCAGGCGATCCCATATATCGCTGCTGTTCGTGCGGGCAGACGGCGTCGGGGCAGGGGCCTGGGGTTCGGTGGCATCCACCTCATTGTCCTGCTCCGTCGGACGGTCGGCGGTCAGCGCCTCACGCAGCCGCCGTTCCAACGCCCGGCGGCGCCGGTCGCTGTCGCTCAGCCCGTCATCGGGGCCGGTATTCGGGCGGTTGCTGCTCATTCTCACTCAGGTCCTGTTCTTGGCCGGTTTTCCGGCGCTTATCGTTATATAGGGCAAGTTTGGCACAATTAAGCCCTTTGACAGTGCAGGTTCAGATCCCGAACAGCGCCTTTGCATCCATTGCGCGTGTCAGGAACCTGTCGCGGTCCGCTTCCGGCTGCCAGCCGAGCACCCGCTTGGGCAGGCTGTTGTCGAAGCGCGCCAGATGCGCCCGCGACTTCCAGTCGGCCAGCGACGGGCGCGCCGCATTGCGGCGGCCAAGCGCATAGCGTTTCAGCGCGTATTTCACCCCGTCCGCCATCCACATGGCGGTCAGATTGCCGGAACTGACCCGCATCCGTGCGCCGAGCCGGTCATGAATGGCGTCGAAATAGTCGCGTCCGGTCAACAGATGCTCCCCCGTCAGGTTGAAGCTGCGGCCGATCGCACCGTCCCGCTCCATCATCTCGATCAACCCGTCCGACAGGTCATCGGCCAGCACGAAGGGTAGGATATTGCGCCCGTTGCCCCACAGCTTGACCGCCCCCGCCCCGTGCCAGCGTCCGATCCCCCAATGCTGCAAGGGTCCGTCGCCGCCCACCACGATACCGGGGCGCGCGATGACCAGTGGCAGCCCCTTTTGCCGGTGCATCTGCATCAGCCGCCGCTCGCATTCCGCCTTGGACCGTGCATAGAGGTTCCGTGCCTCGATATCGCCAAAGCCCGTGGCCTCGGTGATCATCCCGTCGGGATCGGACATGTCGTAAGACGCAATCGTGCCGGTGTAGATCAGCCGTGATACACCTGCCTGTAACGCGGCTTCGCCGATCCGCACGGCGGTGCCCACATCGTTTTTCAGCGCGTCCTCCCATGTGTCATCCATGGATTTCGCGAGGTTATAGACGGTGTGAATCCCCTCCATCGCCGCCGCGATGCCCGCCTTGTCGGTCAGTGAGACGGGGCAGGTTTCCACGTGGTCGGCGATATCGGGGAAGGGGCCATGCGCCCCGCGCGACAGCACCCTTACGTCATGACCCCGCGCCACCAATGCCCGCGTCAGGTTGCGCCCGATATAGCCGGTGCCGCCGATCACCATGACGCCGGGGCGCGGGGTGCCGGTGACGATAACGGGGGCAGGCTGTTCCGGGATCAGGGACAGGGTGTCGTCGATGGCCTGCATGACGGTGACGGCGGCCTCGGGCGAAAAGCGCGGGTCCGGACCGCCATAAACGGCGCGGTTCATGCCCTGAAAGCTCTGCCCATAGGGGCTGCGACGGTTCAAAGATGCAGTCTGGATCGCAGCATTGCGCAGCCCCTCGCGCAGATGTTCCCTGGCCGCACCCAGTTGCTTCAGCAGGGGGTTCACCACCAGATCAGCGGTGTTGTCACGGGTCGTGACAAGGGTATCGGCGGCGTAGTCGAGCCGCGCCAAGCCGGAGGACCCACGCAGGGTAACAGTCCTGTCATCAATGGTTTCGACCATAGAGAGCGTCAACGTCACATCCACATCGCCCGCGCGGGCGAGGATGCGCCAGCTTTGGTCGCGGGTGTCGCCGCCCGGCAGGGTCACAGGCTGGCTGGTCACCGCAGACAGAATTTCAAGCGGACCGAAAAGGTCCACCGCGAAGGAAAACGGATGCGGCCCAAGCTCCAGCAGCAGGTTCTTTGGCTCACGCAGCAGCCACAACCCGTAGGGACCAGACCGCAGGGGGGCAAGTGGCAGACACCAGTTGATCCGCGCCTCGGCGATGCGGCCAAGCGCGCCATCGGTGACCATCGCTTTCAGCTTTTCGTAGCGCGGCAGGCCAAGGAAGTTGTGCCCGGGGGAAAACCGCTTGCCCGTGCGGGCGGCGGTTTCCGCGATCGAGCGGGTCTCGGCGGAAGAGAGCGCAACCGGTTTCTCCACCAGCACATCCAGCCCGCCCTCCAGGCATTCCACCGCCAGATCATGATGCAGGTTGGGGGGTGTCAGGATATGCACCGCGTCGCAGACCCGCGCGGCGATCAGCTCGGCCACCGAGGTAAACACCTGCGCGCCATGGGCAGCGGCCAACCCGTCTGCCGCGCCCCGGCTGCGGTCGCAAACGGCGGTGATCTGCACGCCCGGTGTCGCCTTCAGCGCGTCAGCATGCCAGCTGGCGATATAGCCCGCGCCAATGAGGCCGATTCGAATGGGGGTAGATGCACTCACGTTCATAAGCCTTTATTTATATTCGATGATCCGCATGGACCGCCCGCGGAGCCGGCGCAGGGCGAACGTCGCCATGCCAATGAGGTTGGGGATCTTGGACAGGGTCAGGAACCCGGCAAACCGCCAAGCCAAGCCGGGCGCGATTCCGTCCCGCAGCAGCCCCCTCAGAGCACTGACATAAGAGCCCGCGTAAAGGGCCAGAACACCTGCCACGACCCAGAGATTGGTTGCCAGTCCGGCCAGCGCCACGGCGGGCAGCATCAGCCCGAACACATAGACCCGTGCGCGTTCCCGGCTCAGATGCGATCCGTGTAGCGCGCCCAATTGCGCAAAGCCATGGCCGTTCCTGACCGAGCGTTTCCACCATTGCGAAAACCGGTGCATATCGGCGTCATGGGCGGTCATGTTGCGCGGAATGCGCAGCAGTTTGTAACCCGCCATGCGAACCCTCAGGCAAAATTCATCATCTTCGGCAGCGATGACATCCGGGTTGAAGCCGCCCGCCGCCTCAAAAGCCTCGCTTCGGACCAGCATATCCCCTCCGCAGGCCACGATGGGACCCGCAGGGCGATACCACTCATGATCGCACATGGCGTTGTAGATGCTGGCATCGGGATGAATCTCTCGCCGCCAGCCGGTGACGACGCCAAGCCCGGTATCCGCCCGCATGACGGAGAGCGCGATCGACAGCCAGTCGCGCATCAGGGCGCAATCCCCGTCGATGAATTGCAGGAACTCGGGCAGTCCTTCCTCTCGCAAGGCATCCACCCCGGCATTGCGGGCGCGGGCGGCCGTAAAGGGGATGGACATGTCCAGTTCCACCACCTGAACGCCCTTGGACTGCGCATAGGACACGCTGGCATCGGTCGAGCCGCTGTCGACATAGACGATCCGGTCCACCAGCCCCGTAACGCTGTCAAGGGCGCGTTTCAGCCGGTCGCCTTCGTTGCGTCCGATCAGAATGATGGCAATGGCGGTTTTCATCGCGTGACCTCCGGCCGTTTCTCGGGTGGCAGCTCTGTTCCTGCGCGAAACAGGCCGGCGAGGCGGGCGGCCTCGGTCCGGGCGGTGAAATGGGCCTCAATCTTGGCGCGTCCCGCGTCCCCCATGTCGGCCCGTTTCTCGGCATCGCTCATGAGGGACAGAATCGCCGCGCACAACGCGTCGCTGTCCCCCGGCGCAACCAGACAGCCGGTTTTCCCATCTTCGACCAGTTCCGAGACCCCGCCGACCGCCGTTGCAATGGCGGGCATCCGGGCGGCCATCGCCTCCATCAGCACCACCGGCACCCCTTCGGCAAAACTGGGCAGGACAAGCGCGTCGTGGCTGGCCAGCAATTCGGCGACTTCGGATTGAGACTTGTATCCTGCGAAAGTGACAGCCCCAACAAGGTTCATCGCCTTTGCTTGTGTTTCCAAGGCGACGCGGTCAGGTCCGTCGCCCACGAGGGTCAGGGTCAGATCGGGCTGCACCTCTCTCGCTTTGGCCAGCGCCTCCAGCAGAACGGGCACGCCCTTGACCGCTGCCAGACGCCCCACGAACATCAGCCTCGTGCCATCACGTGCGCCCGGCGCATATCGGTCCGGCTCCACCCCGCAATGGATGATTTTGAGCTTTCCCCAATGGTCCTGGGCCGAGAAGAACATCGCCTGCGACCGGCAGAACTCGCTGATGCAGGCGACAAACCGGGCGCGGGCGATCTTTTCGTCCAGCCGCCAGTGTTCGGGGGCAAAGAAGATATCGGGTCCATGCAGGGTGAAACTGTAAGGGATGCCAGACAATTCCGAGGCCAGCATCGCCACGGTGCAGCTCGACTTGGCGATATGGTTGTGCAGGTGCTGGACGCCATTTTTACGCAGGTGATGGGCCAGAACCACCGCCTCGGTGAAATAGATCAGGTTGTAAAGGCGGCCCTTGATCCCCTTTGGGGCGGTCCGCCATGCCAACGTCAGCGCCCGGATATAGCGCCCAAGCCGGGGCAGCATCGCCAGCTCGGCCCGCGCCATGGTCAGCGGGTTCGCCACGGCGGGCAGCACATGGAAGGTGCGCGCGGCCTCCTGCCTCTGTTCCTCGCCCACCAAATGGTCGTCGCCCGTGCGCCGGATGGAGCAGGTCAGAACCTCAAGCCCCTCATCGCGCAACGCCGCGACTTCACGCTGAATGAAGGTGTCGGTGGCACGGGGGTATTCGCCGGTCAGGTACGCGATCTTCATGCCTCGACCCCCGCAATCAGATTGGCAGCCATCAGTGCCTCGAACTCGTGCTGCGGGGCGAGGCCGAGCGCCTCGACGGCACAGCTTCCATCCCACCCCATGGGCATCATTCGCGCGCGCAGGGTCGGGCGGCGCAGAAGGCCGGGGCGGTTGGGGTTGTCCCCTGCGATCCGGTCCAGCAGCCGCCAGTGAATCGGCAGGATCACGCGGGGCCAGCCCGAGACCGACAGCGCGTTCAGGAACCGCACCCGGTCGGGAAGGTCGTCATCCAGTACATTCACGGTGCAGGGCGGGGCGGTGACGGCAGCGACAAGCGCTTCACCCGCGCGGTCGATCTCACACAGCGGCACTTGGCCATCGCGGCCAATGCGGATCAGCACCGAGCCCTTGCTTGGCCCGAAATGCGCGGACCAGAGCCGCCCCGGTCCCCAGATCGCCCCGAGCCGCAGAATGGACAGGTCCATCCCGGCCTTGTCGGCCTCGGCCTGCATCACGTCCTCTTGCGCCAGCTTGGCGCGCATATAGGCGTCGCGCAGGTCAGGGCGCGGCTCCAGCGGGCTGTCTTCGGTGATGACCTTGCCCGGATCGCCCGCGCCATAGACCGAAACGGACCCGGCCAGCACCACGCGCGGCACCCCGGCCTTGGCCGCAGCGCGCATCAGGGCGGTGCTGTCTTCGACGACATCCTTGCGAAATTCGTCTTCGGAGCCGCTCATCCGGCCCGCCACATGGATCAGCGCCGCGCATCCTGTCAGAAGCCCCGGCATATCCGGGCCATCCAGCGGGCCTTCGACCGGAAAGACCTCGGGCACCTCGGGCCAGCCGCCACGGTGCCCGTACCGGGAATGCAGCACGACCTCATATCCCGCCCGCATGGCAAACTCCGCAACCGCCCGGCCCACATAGCTGCCCGCCCCGGTGATGAAGACCCTCAGCGCGCCCATGGCATCGGCTCCATCTGTTCGCATCCTGTCGTAATCCGGTGCACGCCCTCGGCCTGGCAGGCCAGCGTCACCTCGGTCAGATGCAGGGCATAGTCCCCCGCGATGCGCGAAGGTCGGCCAGCGGCAATCGCCTCCAGCATCTCAACCGGTCCGAGCGCGAAATTCATCGCGGCGGCCCCTTCGCGGGTCACCTTCGGATGGGTCGCCCCACGCAGGCGCAGACGTTTCGCGACCGGGCTTTCCAGCAGCCGCCGCCGAATGCGCAGCCGCTTGCGGAATCGCACCGGCGCGGCATTGTCCCAGGCCTGATCCAGCTCCAGCACGCCTTTGTCGCCCACGATCCGCAGGCGGTGGTCATGGGGCGCGGTGATGGAACAGGTCAACCGGGCCACGGGGCCTTGCGCGAAATGCAGGGTGGCAACGGAGAAATCCGGGGCGCAGCCGCTGACGCCGCGCTTATCGGGAAGGATTTCGGCAGTGGCGGTCACGACCTTATCGACCGCCCCGAAACAGGCAATCAGCCAGCTGAGGTAATAGCCCGCATGTTCCAGCGTGCAGCCGGTGCGGAACTCATCGACAAAGGGCCAGGGTGCGCCGGAGGCGCTGACCCAGCCCTCGACCGGGGCTTGCGGGATGAACCCGTCGTCAAGCTCCGCATAGATCAGCCGGGGCGTGCCCGCGATGCCGTCGCGCAGGGCCTTTGCCAGAGTCTGAGCCGCTTCCCCTAGAACCGAGGACGGCGCGCTGCCCAGTTGCAGGCCATTGGCGCGGGCCAGCCCATGCAGCGCCGTTGCGTCATCCATCGACAGCACCATGGGTTTTTCGCTGAACACATGATGTCCGGCCTCAAGGCAACACCGTGTGATTTCAGCATGGGAGATCGGGTTCGTCAGGTTCAGGATCAGGTCCGGCTTGGTCGCAAAAAGCGCCTCCAATGTGTCACAGGCGGGCAGGGACCAGTGGGAAGAAAAGGCAGACAGCCGGTCGGCATTGCGGTCATGAACACCGGTAATCGTGACCTCTGGGTGCTTGGCAAAGGACCGCATATAAAGATCGGCCACGAAGCCACAGCCCACAAGGGCCACGCGATGCGTGCCCTTCGGCGCGGTGCCGTTGGCCGGTCGGGTCTGGGTCATGTGCCTGCTCTTCTTCTTGTCTTGATGTCACTTTGACCCCAAAAGCATGGCAACAGTTTGTCCTGCCGGGTGCTCTTTTGTGCAAGCGGCGTTTCGGGCAAAGTGGCGCAAAGGCAGAGGGCAGCGATGAAATTCCGGGCTGGTGACCACGACGTGACCGTCACTATCGACGGCTGGCCTGCGCTGGAGCGTGCGGTTCGCGCCCGGTTTGCGGCGGGTGAGGGCTTTGCGCTGGCCACGCTCAATCTCGATCACCTGACCAAACTGCGAGATCCGGGGCCCTTCCGCACCGCCTATGACGCGCAGGATTTCGTGACCGCCGATGGCAATCCGATCGTCTGGTGTTCGCGGCTGGCGGGGCAACCGGTGGCGCTGTTGCCGGGGTCGGACATGATCCTGCCGATCTGCCGGATCGCAGCCGAGATGGACGTGCCGCTCGGGCTGGTGGGCAGCACGGATGACAGCCTGACCGGGGCGGCCACCGCTCTGGCGGCGCAGGTGCCGGGGCTGCGGGTCGTGGCAAAGGTGGCCCCGCCGATGGGGTTTGATCCAACGAGCCCGGCGGCGGATGAAATATTGCGGGGGTTGAGTGCGGCGGGCGTTCGCCTGTGTTTTCTGGCCCTTGGTGCCCCCAAGCAGGAAATCCTCGCGGCCCGAGGCCGTCAAATCGTGCCGGAGATCGGCTTTGCCTCCATCGGGGCGGGGCTGGATTTTCTCTCGGGCCAGCAGACCCGCGCGCCTTCATGGGTGCGGCGGTTGGCACTGGAATGGCTGTGGCGATTGCTTGGCAGCCCGCGCCGGATGGCCGCGCGCTACGGCGCGGCGTTCCGCGACCTGCCGGGGCATCTTTGGCGGTCCTGGCGGATGCGTTAACCCAAACGGCGCGCGGCAATGCGGGGTTTCATAAGCATCCGGTCGGCGATGCGGCGTTTCAGCGACCGTGGCGGCGGAATTTCGCGGTCCATCTCCCACGTCGTGCCGGTCAGGCTGGGATCATGCCACAGCGCCAGTTGTGCCCCCCATTTCGCCGCCTGTTCCGGTGCCAGCCCGTCGGGGATGCCCATTTTCGTGGCCAGCATGCCGGGCATCCAGTCATTGACCACGATCCCCGGAAAACGGTCGCCGAGATCGGCGATCAGCGCGCGTGTGAAGATTCGCGCGGCCCCCTTCGATACGGAATAGGCAGAGGATGCGGGCAGCGGCGCGATATCGGCAAAGGTCGCCACGTTCATTATGCGGCCAAATCCTGTGTCCAGCATGTTGTCCAGCGCCGCGCGGGTGCAAGCCACCGTGCCACCCAGATTGGTGGCGACAACCTCCATGAAGCTCTCGGCTGTTTCCTCGGTGAAGTCCCGGCGCGGGTATTGGGCTGCGTTGTTGATAAGGAGCGTTATGGACCCATGTATTCTCGCTTTTTCAAATGCCTGCGAGGTGGAGTTGAAGCAGGATACATCCGCTTCGACGCCGTGAAACCTGCCCTCAGAGGACAATTGCGCGGTGCCCTCCAACGCGGTCGCGTCGCGGCCCAGGCCAACCACTGTCATGCTGTGAGAAAGCTCCACCGCCAGCGCCCGGCCCAGTCCGCCGCCAGCTCCTGTCACTACCGCAATGCCTTGGGTCAGATCGGTCATTTGCTGTCCTTTATCCGGTCGGCCACGCGCAGCGCATTCGCAGCGATGGTCAGGCTTGGGTTGACGCCCATGGATGTCGGGAAGACAGAGGCATCTGTGACCCAGAGATTGGGCACGTCATGCACGCGACACTCAGCATTCACCACTGATTTACCAACATCAACACCCATCCGTAACGTACCGCAGGGATGGCCGAAATTGGGTTCTGGCTCATGCGTCAGAAAGGCGGTGCGGGTGCCTTTGAAAGAGTTTCGGATCAGTCGCCGGAACAGTTTGCGCCGCGCCAGAAGTTCCTCCGACACTCGGTATTCCAGCATGATCTGGCCGGGATTGTCTGCATCCAGAACCACACGATTTTCGGCATAGGGCAAATCCTCCAGAAGGCCGACGAAGACCTTGGCGGTGCCCATCACCTTTGCCCCGATGGCCGCTGGAATTCGTGTCAGGTCCATCGCGCCGGGCACATGCCGCATCCAGCTGCGCGCCACGCGTCCGCGCAGGTGATGCACGATCTCTCCGTAACCCACGTCGATGCCCATGGCCTGCACCATCCCGAGCCGCTGGCCCTTGGCAAAATAGTGATCGCGGAAGCCCACGGATTTGGATGGCCCTGTGAATCCCGCAGATTTGCCGGGCCAGAGCGCAAAGATTTCGTTGAGGTGAAACATCAGGTTACAGCCGACCAGACCAGCGGCGTTGCCGATGCCCTTGGGGTCCTGCTCGCTGCGTGATGCCAGCAGCAGCCGGGGGGAGGTCAACGCGCCAGCAGCCAGGACGACATGGCGAGCAGACAGGGTTTCGAACAGACCATCCCGGCACATTTCGACACTGACCGAATGATCGTCGTTCCGGGTCAGGCGCGTCACTTCGCAGCCTGTCAGCAACGCGGCATTCCCGGTGGCCAGCGCCGGTTCGACACCGGCAGAGCGCCCATCCATCTTGCAGGCGCGGGGGCATTTGTGGCCAAGGCAATCCTTGCACCCGTCCAGCCGCTTGACCGCCGTGTGCAGCCGGTAAGGGTGCAGACCATTGCCGCGCAACCGGTCCATGATCATCGCATCGCCGGGGGCAGCCGGGTGGGGTGCGGCAACGGCGGGGCTTGGCACACAGGATAGCGGGTCAGGCTCCCCATGAATGTGGAACATGGTCTGGGCGGCGTCGAACCATGGCCGCATCGCCGCGAACCCCACGGGCCAGCCGCCGGTGGGGTGAGGACGGTCCGGCAGGTCGTCCAGATCATGCGGTTCGGGGCGTTCCAGCGTCGCGGCATAGAAGACCGAGGAGCCACCGGGGCCTACGCCAATTGGGGCGAAAATCTCTTGTGGGCGCCCGTCCAGATTGACCGATATCGGATCGGGCCAAAAGCCACGGATCGCGCGGGCGACCGGATCTGGCATATCGAGGTTGAGTGCGGTTTCTTCCGTCCGGAAACCGGCGCGGCCCTTCTCCAGAAACAGCACCTTCATCCCGGCCTCTGCCAGCGCGCGGCCTGCCACGCCGCCGCCCACGCCCGTGCCGATCACGATCGCGTCCCAGTGGGTGTCCCGGATATCGGAAATCTGTGCCTGCATCTGTGCCCTTTGTCGTTGCGCGCAGGTCTAAACCCGGAATACGGCCCCTTCGGGGCGAAACCCGTGAGAAATCAGGATTTTGCCAAGGGGTGCTTTTCCAGCACCAGCGCCTTCAGCCGTTCATCGAGCACATGGGTGTAGATCTCGGTCGTGGCGATATCGGCATGGCCAAGGAGAGTCTGGATGGCCCGCAGATCAGCCCCGTTCTGCAACAGATGGGTTGCGAAGGCATGGCGCAGCGTATGCGGGGTGACAGCGTCGGGGGAGACGCCGCCCTCTACCGCCAACTCCTTGATCAGGGTGAAAAACCTGACGCGTGTCAGGTGCCCGGCCTTACCATGCGAGGGGAAGAGAAAGCGGGAGGGTAGCGTACCCTTTTCGATCCGCGCCACCTCCTCGGCCTCATCGCGATGGACCAGCCATGCCGCCAGCGCGGCCCTGGCCGGGGGGGACAGCGGCACCATGCGTTCCTTGCCGCCCTTGCCCCGGATCAGCAACACTTGCGGATTGCCCCGCGCGGCGGAAACGGGCAAGCCCACAAGTTCGCTGACCCGCATGCCCGTTGCGTAAAGCAGTTGCATCAGGCAGGTGTTGCGCAGCCGGTCCCCCGCGCTGCGGCCATGGGTTTCGGCGGCGGAAAGCAGGCGGTCCACCTCCTCCATCGTCAGGGTTTTGGGCAGCGCCTTGTCGCGCCCCGGCCCCTTGATCTGGAGCGCTGGATTGTCGGTGCGCAGCCCGTCCTCATAGGCGAAGCGGTAAAGCTGTTTCAGTGAAGACAGCCGCCGCGCGCGGGTGGAGCGGGCAAGTCCCTCGGCGTCGAGCGCAATCAGATAGGCCTCCAGATCGGCCCGCGTGGCGATGTCAAAGCCAATCCCGCGCGCGGCCAGCCAGTCGCAGGCATCCCGCAGGTCGCGGCCATATGCCAGCAGGGTATTTTCGGCGGCGTTCAGCTCAGCGGCCTGCGCTTCCAGAAACGGGGAAATCCAGGCGGCGGTCATCCCCGACGTTCCAGGATCAGCAATTCCAGCGCTGTGCGCCGCGCTACGGTTTCCAATCCCAGGGCCCGGAACAGTGACAGGGCATCCTGCATGTCGTCGAGGTCGCCAGACCCGTCCCCAAGCACCAGCGAGGCACGCAGCATGGCCTCGCCGATCCGGCCCTCAGAATAGAGCCGCGCGTAGCGGTCCGGCATGGCGGTCGTGGAAAAGACATCTGCGATGGCGCGGGGCAGGCCGCCTGCCGGCGCGGGCGGGGCGGTCTGGCCGCGCGCCACGGCAAAGAGGAACCGTTCCTCGGGGGACTGCGGCACGGCAAGCTGCGCGACGGATTCATATTCGCCCGACAATAGAGCCACGCGGCGGGCCAGCATCGCGGGGTCGCCGGTCAGGGGCAGACGTAGCAGCCTTTGAGCATAAAGCTCTGCAAAGGGTACTTCCAGATGCGCCTCCTGCATGGCGGCCCAGGCATCGGGGAGCGTCTCGGCCACCAAGGTGGGATCTTGGGCCAGAAGGGCCACGTCGAATTCCTGCAAGGCGTCGATCCGGTCCCAGACCCCGCCAGAGGCAGAAGGTACGCGGCTGGTGGCGATCAGCTGCCATTGATCGGGGGTGATCGCCCCTGCACGGGCCAGCCGTTCAGCGGCGTCAAGCTGCGCCCGCCAGCCCGCCACATCGGCCATGTCCGCATGGGCGAAGGGCAGGGGGAGTTGACCGGCACCGGGGCGTTCGCCGATTGCCACCCGCATCACGTAATGCAGGGGCGAGGGTGAGAGATCGAGCGGCAGAGGAGGTTCGCCTTCGAAGAGTTCCGGGTCGAGGAAACGGGCAATCAATTCGCCCTCGGCCTCGTCGATGAAGCCGAGTGCTTCGCCCGTGCCAAGTGTCAGCGCTGCGGCGGACCAGTCGCCATTGCGGGCAAGGCAGAAAATCCGCGCCGGGAAGGATGGCGCGATATCGGGGTTGGCGCGCATGGTGGCGCAGGCGCGATCAGGCTGATCGGTCAGCAGGGTCACGTCGAACCAGCGGCGAAAAACCTGCGGCGCGCTTGGGCCTGCGCGCTCCATCATGGCGCGGGCGGCATCGATGGCGCCCCGGGACAGCAGCATGTCGAGACGGGCGAGAAACAGCTCTGCCTCGGCCGTGCTGTCGGGGGGTGGGTTCAGCTCGGCCAGCGCCAGCATGGTGGTGAAGCGCTGGATCGAGGGCAGCGCCAGATCGGTCTGAGCGCGGAAGAGATTGGCCAGGGTCGCGGATTCGGACCCGGCCCAGAGGTCTGCTGGCAGTCCGGTCTGATTCGGAGAGAGCAGCCCGACAGCATCGAGGTTGACCGCGCCAATCGGCATGACCGTGATTTCCGCAGGTGTCGCGGAGGTGGCGATGTTGCCGTGCGGGCTGAGCAGCGTTTCCGACAGCCATTCCGGCGGGGCGGTTTGCTCCACCGCCTCCTGTGCGGCGGCCGGGCCTGCCAATGCCACCGTGATCAGCGCTGCCCTAGTCCACATCCAGATCCACCGGCCGCGTAATTTCGCGCGTCTGAGGCTGCATCAACCCGGAATAGGCATAACCTACGAGCCCGATCACCCCGAGCAGCGCGAGAAAAAAGAAAACCTTGAAAATGCGCCCAATCATGAGACCCCAGCCTGCCGGTATTTTCGGCGTTTGCCGCCGCTATCTTTTCATTATAAGCCACTTGCGAGGGAATTTCGCCAGTAGGGGGACGATTTTTTTGAAGATGGGCGAAACCACGCCAGATAATCAGGCGAAACTGACCCGGACGGTGGTGCTGGTGGGCATGATGGGGGCCGGAAAAACCGCTATCGGAAAGGCCCTGTCTGCGCAACTCGACGTGCCGTTCGAGGATTCTGATGCCGAGATCGAGGCCGCCTCGAAACTGACGATCGCCGAGATTTTCGACCGATACGGCGAGCCGTTCTTCCGCGACAAGGAAAGCCAGGTGATCGCGCGGTTGCTGGACGGGCCGCCTTGCGTGCTGTCGACAGGCGGCGGCGCGTGGCTGTCGCCGGAAAACCGCGCCTTTATGGCCGAAAGAGCCGCCGTGGTCTGGTTGAAGGCCGATCTCGACCTTCTGTGGACCCGCGTGAAACACAAAAGCACCCGTCCCCTGCTGCGCACCGCGAGCCCCCGTGCGACATTGGCCCAGTTGCTTGAGGCGCGCACCCCCGCCTATGAACAGGCGGAATTCACCGTCGAGACGCGGCCGGACTGGTCCATCGACCAGACCACCGCTTCGGTTCTGAAAACGCTAACAGAGGCGGGCATCGTGGAGACCCGGACATGACCCTAGCCACCGTTCACGTGCCGCTTGGCGAGAGGGCCTATGATGTCCGCATCGGTCCGGGCCTGCTGGCCCGCGCGGGGGCCGAGATTGCGCCATTGCTGAACCGCCCGCGTGTCTTCGTGGTTACCGAAGAGCGCGTCGCGGGCCTGCATCTGGAGGCTTTGCGCGCAGGGTTGTCCGCTGAGGGTATCGGGGTGGAGGCGCTGGTGCTGCCCCCCGGAGAGGCCACCAAGGGCTGGCCGGAATTTAGCCGCACGGTGGAATGGCTGCTGGCAAAGCGGGTTGAGCGCAAGGATATCGTGGTGGCCTTCGGCGGCGGCGTGATCGGCGATCTTGCAGGGTTTGCCGCCGCCGTGCTGCGGCGCGGGGTGCGCTTCGTTCAGATCCCGACGAGCCTGCTGGCGCAGGTGGACAGTTCCGTGGGGGGCAAGACCGGGATTAATTCAGTCGTCGGCAAGAACCTGATCGGGGCGTTCCATCAACCCTCTCTGGTGCTGGCCGATATCTCGGTTCTCGGCACCCTGACCCCGCGCGATTTTCTGGCGGGCTACGGCGAGGTTCAGAAATACGGGCTGCTCGGGGATGTCGGGTTTTTCGAGTGGCTTGAGATGAATGGCCCCGCGATGGCGTCAGGTGATGACGATATGCGGTTGGAGGCGGTGCGCCGCTCGGTTCAGATGAAAGCGGATATCGTGGAGCGCGATGAGACCGAACAGGGGGACCGGGCGCTGCTCAATCTCGGCCACACGTTCTGTCATGCGCTTGAGGCGGCCACCGGCTATTCCGACCGGCTGTTGCATGGGGAAGGCGTGGCGATCGGTTGTGCCTTGGCCTTCGAACTCTCGTACCGGCTTGGGCTGGTCAGCCAGGAAGAACCGAGCCGTGTGCGGGCACATCTGGCGGCCATGGGGATGAAGAAGGACCTTGCCGACATTCCGGGCGATCTGCCGGATGCTGAGGCACTGTTGGACCTGATGGGGCAGGACAAGAAGGTCGTGGATGGGCAACTGCGCTTTATCCTGGCGCGTCGGATTGGGGATGCTTTCGTAACGGCGGATGTCCCCAGGGATGCGGTGCGCGCAATTCTGTCAGAGGCTTTGACGGCACGCGCATAGAAAACCTTTCCGGAAAGGTTTTCAGCAGCCAAAAAATCTTCTGGAAGATTTTTCAGGCTAAGCCGAAGAACTTTCCAGAAAATTCTTCAGTCTGTGCCGCGATAGGGTTCAACGTATTGCAGCGCCATGTCCCAGGGGAAGAAAATCCAGGTGTCCTGGCTGACTCCGGTGATGAAGGTATCGACCATCGGTTCGCCCTTGGGCTTGGCATAGACCGTCGCAAAATGCGCCTTGGGATACATCGCGCGGACCACTTCCAGCGTTTTGCCGCTGTCGACCAGGTCATCGATGACCAGAACGCCCTCGCCATCCCCCATCAGCTCCGCATCGGGTTTGCTCAACACGACCGGTTCGGACTGCGTCTGGTGATTGTAGGATTTGATTGAAATTGTATCGACCGTGCGGATATCCAGCTCTCGCGCAATGATCATCGCAGGGGCCATGCCGCCGCGGGTGATGGCCACCACTGCGCGCCATGCCCCGTCTTCGCCGGGACCGCGCTTGTCTAGGCGCCAGGCCAAAGCCCGGGAATCGCGGTGAATCTGGTCCCAGGAGATGTGGAAGCCCTTTTCATGGGGAAGCTGTGCGCCGGTCATCGCTCAGCCCTCCTTCTTTTCAAGGGTCATGTCCGGCGCGTCGATCGCCTTCATGCCGACCACGTGATAGCCCGCATCCACATGCAGGTTTTCGCCCGTCGTGCCGCTTCCCAGATCGGAAAGCAGGTAGAGCGCGGCCTTGCCGACCTCTTCTTGCGTCACGTTGCGGCGCAGCGGTGAGTTCAGCTCGTTCCACTTCATGATGTAGCGGAAATCGCCGATGCCGCTGGCGGCCAGCGTCTTGATCGGGCCCGCCGAAATGGCGTTGCAGCGGATGCCGTCCTTGCCCAGATCCTCGGCTATGTATTTCACCGATGCCTCCAGCGCCGCCTTGGCCACGCCCATCACGTTGTAATGCGGCATGACCTGTTCGGCGCCGTAATAGGTCAGCGTCAGCAGCGACCCGCCATCGGGCATGATCGCCGCAGCGCGTCGGCATACCGAGGTGAAGGAATAAACCGAGATATTCATGGTCATGGCGAAATTGCCGGCGCTCGTGTCCACATAGCGGCCGCGCAGCTCGGATTTGTCGGAAAAGCCGATGGCGTGAACCACGAAATCGAGCTTGCCCCATTTGGCTTCCAGCGCGGCGAAGAGCGCGTCCATCGACGCCTCGTCCGTCACGTCGCATTCCAGCATCGTGTCGCAACCGATCTGGGCAGCCAAGGGCGAGACCCGCTTGAGCAACTGTTCCCCCTGATAGGAGAAGGCCAGTTCGGCGCCCTGATCGGCGCAAGCCTTCGCAATGCCCCAAGCGATGGATTTGTCATTGGCGAGCCCCATGATGAGACCCCGCTTGCCCGTCATCAAACCCATGTCAGCTCCCCTTTGGCGGCTCTTTGCGCGTATCGGCAACCCTTTAGGGCATAGTCGCGCCTGCATCAAGACGGCAGGCGCATCGCCTTGCGGCGGATCGGGTCCGCGGGTAGCGTGGCGGCAACCCATCGAGGCGGAGAGTGACATGAGCGACAGAAGCGGACTATTTGCAGGCGACGATCCCTTCGCCATCGCGCGGGCCTGGCTGGCGGAGGCAGAGCAGACCGAACCCAATGACCCGAACGCCATCGCCCTGGCAACCGTCGATGCCAACGGGTTGCCCAATGCCCGCATGGTGTTGCTGAAAGAGATCGAGGCCGGGGCCTTTGTCTTTTACACCAATTACGAGTCCGCCAAGGCGCAAGAGATCGACCAGGCGGGCAAGGCGGGCTTCGTGATGCACTGGAAGAGCCTGCGTCGGCAGATCCGTGTTCGCGGTCTTGTCAGCAAGGAGGAAGGGCCGCAGGCGGATGCCTATTACAAGTCCCGGTCTCTCAAGAGCCGGCTCGGGGCATGGGCGTCGCAGCAGTCGCGGCCACTGGCCTCTCGGGGGGCGCTGATGGCCGAGGTTGCCAGAATCACGGCTCAGCATGGCCCGAATCCCGAACGTCCGCCATTCTGGGGAGGCTATCGGATCACCCCGTTGGAGATCGAGTTCTGGGCTGATGGTGCTTTCCGGTTGCATGACCGGTTTCGCTGGCAACGGCTGGATGTCTCGTCGAACTGGGAGATTACGCGCCTGAACCCCTGAAGCCTTGCCCTCTGCAGGGTCCGTGATGGTTAACAATGGTTAACAGAATCTGTGGATCAATTGATACCCGCCTGATAACATATTGATACTTATCACTTTATTATCCTTGCACCTGATCAGACTAACCGTCAGGTTAGTTTACGGGGACAATAAGACTAGCTGCACGTGCTGAGGTTGGGGCGTCATGATGGAAGACGAGCGACAGGCTGCGCCTGTTGTGGCCGGAACGGTCAAGTGGTTCGACAATGCCAAGGGATTCGGGTTCATCATCTCTGATGAAGGCGGTCCTGATATTCTGTTGCACGCCAATGTCTTGCGCAATTTCGGGCAAGGTTCGGTGGCGGATCATTCCCGCATTTCCGTGGTCGTCCAGAAAACCGAACGCGGAATCCAGGCGCAGGAAATCCTGTCCATTGATCCGCCCGACCCCGAGGAAGCCACGGATGCTTCGGGCATGATGATCGAGATACCGGAGGGCACGCCCTTCGTGCCGGCCCGCGTCAAATGGTTCGACAAGGCAAAAGGCTTTGGCTTTGCCAATGTCTTCGGGCATCCTGCCGATGTGTTTGTGCATATCGAGGTGCTGCGCCGCTTTGGCCTTGCCGATCTGCAACCCGGCGAAGCCGTGGTCCTGCGGGTGGTGCAGGGGCCGCGTGGTCAGATGGCCGGTGAAGTGCGCCCGTGGGACTACGTTCAGGAGGATTAGGATGCGCGTTCTGCATCTGGCGATTGCGGCAAGTTTCATAGCAGGGGCCGCAGCGGCCGCATGCAGTGAGGGCCGCCTTGAACTGCGGGGGGACTGGGGGACGGCCCGGTTCCGGGTTGAGATCGCGGACACACCCGAAGAGCGCAGCATTGGCCTGATGCACCGCGAACACATGGCCTCCGCTGCCGGGATGTTGTTCATCTATGAACGGCCGCAACGGGTCAGCTTCTGGATGGAAAACACGCTTATTCCGCTCGATATGATCTTCATGGATGAGAGCGGCACAGTTCAACATATCCATGAAAACGCCGTGCCGCTGGATCGCACGCCGATTCCCGGCGGCAATGACATCCAGTATGTGCTGGAGGTGAATGGCGGCATGACCGAGACCCTTGGCATCACCGTTGGCTCGGAAATGCGTCATCCCGGCATTGATCAGACCCTTGCGGTGTGGCCTTGCGAATAATCGGGCTTCCATCCTCGCGCAGAGCGCGGTAGAGGAAGCGCCAGTCGGGGTGTAGCGCAGCCTGGTAGCGCGTCTGTTTTGGGTACAGAAGGCCGTGAGTTCGAATCTCGCCTCCCCGACCATTTTCCACACAATGCGGCACAGGACTTGCACCGGGTGATCCCTGCGGGCAGGTAGGTGCGGCGACGTTTGAACGGCTGGTGATGTGATGGAAACCCGGAAGAGCAGGAACATGGCTGGCGGGACGGGCCGCACCGCGATTCTCATGGGGCTTTTCGACGGCGCTCCTTTTCTGGATGACCAGTTGACCAGTTTCGCCCACCAGACCGTGCCAGATTGGGATCTGACCGTCAGCGACGATGGCTCGCAGGACACGGGACCGCGGATGGTGACGGATTTTGCCCGCGCGCAGAACGCAAAGGGACGATCCGTCGCCTTGATTGCCGGACCCGGCCGGGGTGTTGCCGCGAATTTCCTGTCGCTGTTGGCGGGACTGGCCGAAGGCACTGCCTGGGCGGCCCTGTCCGATCAGGACGATGTCTGGTTGCCCGACCGGCTGGAACGGGGCCAAGAGGCGCTGTCGGGACTACCGCCAGAGGTGCCAGCGCTCTTTGGCAGCGCCACCTGGATCGTCAAAGAGGATCTGAGCAATCGCCGCCAGTCTCCGCGGTTCTCTCGCCCTCCCGGATTTCGTAATGCCCTTGTGCAAAGCATCGCCGGTGGCAACACGATGCTGCTGAACCGGGCCGGGGTGGATCTGGCCCGCGCTGCGGCGGCAGAGACGCTGGCGGCGGATTGCCTACCGGTGACTCATGACTGGTGGCTCTACCAGCTGATCAGCGGCGCAGGCGGGCAGGTCATCCGCAGCGAGCAGCCCACGGTGCTATACAGGCAGCATGGCGACAACCTCTTCGGCACGAACCTTGGAGCGCGTGCAGCGCTGAAGAGGTTGAGGATGGTCACCTCGGGCGATCTGGCCGCCTGGACTGCGTGCAATGCCCGCGCGTTGTCGGTGTCCGCGCATCGCCTGACGCCAGAGAATCGCGCGCTGCTGGATCGGTTCACCTGTATCCGGACACAAAATATGGTGTCCCGCCTTTGCAGCTTTCGGGAACTGGGCATCTATCGACAGGGCCGCGCCGGTCAGGCTGCCCTTTGGCTCGCGTCGGCACTCGGGCGGCTATAGCCGGACGTTCCGAGATTCGCGGAATCCCTGACGTTGCAGCCCGCGGGCCGGTGGGGAATCACATCTGCCACTAGATGTAGATGTGGCCGATTTGACACCCCCACAATTAGTGTTTCCTATCGCGATTCAAGGCAGCACGCCCCCGTCACCGCGTAACTGCCGCTGTTGTCAGCGGAAAACCTGTCCAAAAGGATACGCGTGAATCGGATGGCCACAGGCAGGGCTGTGGATTGCCTTCAATGCAAGGGATATTTGTAACGGTAAAGTAAAAAAAACTCGTTGACGCCCTATGCATGGATACGTCAGGTTGTAGCTGTCGAGCGGGGCAGCACTAAATGTAGTGGCCGCAGGCACCAAGGGGCAGATGGTCTTCACATCTATGACAGAACGGCTTTGCAGCCGTAACCGGGTTCTTGGGGGGCCACGGCACGTCGACTTGCTGCCCGACATGAAGGGAACCACGACGGCAAGAGCGGGGACACGCTGGCACGCCGCGCACGCACAGGGACAAGAGGCAGACCATGAAGATCGAACGCCGTTTCACCAAAGCGGACCAGGGCACCTATGCTGACCTGGAATTCAGCCTGACATCTTCCGAGATTCGCAATCCTGATGGCACCACCGTGTTCAAGCTGGACGGTGTGGAAGTGCCCGTCGGCTGGAGCCAGGTCGCATCCGACGTGTTGGCCCAGAAGTATTTCCGCAAGGCCGGTGTGGCCGCGATCCTGAAGCCGGTGAAGGAAAAGGGCGTGCCGTCCTTCCTGTGGCGCCATGTGCCCGATGAAGTCGCCCTGGCCGACCTGCCGGAGGAGGAGCGTTTCAGCGGGGAAACCTCGGCCAAGCAGGTCTTTCGCCGTTTGGCCGGGGCCTGGTGCTACTGGGGCTGGAAAGGGGGCTACTTCACCACCGAAGAAGACGCCCGCGCCTATTTCGATGAAATGCAGCTGATGCTGGCGCGCCAGATGGCGGCGCCTAACTCGCCCCAGTGGTTCAACACTGGCCTACATTGGGCCTATGGCATCGACGGCCCGGCCCAGGGTCACCATTATGTGGACCACAAGTCCGGCAAGCTGACCAAATCCACATCCTCCTACGAACATCCGCAGCCCCATGCCTGTTTCATCCAGTCGGTCAGCGATGACCTCGTGAATGAAGGCGGCATCATGGATCTGTGGGTGCGCGAGGCGCGTCTGTTCAAATACGGCTCCGGCACCGGCACCAACTTCTCCTCTCTCCGCGCAGAGGGTGAGGCGCTGTCTGGTGGCGGCAAGTCCTCGGGCCTCATGGGCTTCCTCAAGATCGGTGATCGGGCAGCGGGCGCGATCAAGTCGGGTGGCACCACGCGGCGCGCGGCCAAGATGGTGATCGTCGATGCGGATCACCCCGATATCGAGGAGTTCATCAACTGGAAGGTGCTGGAGGAACAGAAGGTTGCCTCCATCGTCGCCGGCTCCAAGATGCATGAGCGCGAGCTGAACAACATCTTCTCGGCCATCGCAGCCTGGGATGGCAAGCTGGAAGACGCGGTTGATCCGTCCAAGAACGAGACCCTGAAAGCCGCGATCCGGAGCGCGAAAAAATGCGCGATCCCCGAGACTTACATCAAGCGGGTGCTGGACTACGCGAAGCAGGGGCACACCAGCATCGAGTTCCCGACCTATGACACGGATTGGGACAGCGAGGCCTATAACTCGGTCTCCGGCCAGAACTCCAATAACTCCATCCGAGTCACCGATGCCTTCCTGAAGGCCGTTGAGGACGATGGCGATTGGGACCTGATCAACCGCACCAATGGCAAGGTCTCCAAGACCGTCAAGGCGCGCGAGCTTTGGGATACGATCGGGCACGCGGCCTGGGCCTGTGCCGATCCGGGCATCCAGTTCCACGACACCGTGAATTCCTGGCACACCTGCCCGGAAGACGGCGCGATCCGTGGGTCGAACCCGTGTTCGGAGTACATGTTCCTCGACGATACGGCCTGTAACCTGGCCTCGATGAACCTGCTGACCTTCTACACGGACGGCAAGTTTGACGCGGAAAGCTACATGCATGCCACCCGGCTGTGGACGCTGACGCTGGAAATCTCGGTGATGATGGCGCAGTTTCCATCCAAAGAGATTGCGCAGCTTTCCTACGACTTCCGCACCCTCGGTCTTGGCTACGCCAATATCGGCGGTCTGCTGATGAATATGGGTCTGGGCTACGACTCCGACGAGGGTCGCGCCATGGGCGGCGCGCTGACCGCGATCATGACCGGTGTGGCCTACGCAACCTCTGCCGAGATCGCCGGTGAGCTTGGGCCGTTCTCGGGCTTTGAGCGCAACCGCGAGCACATGCTTCGCGTGATCCGCAACCACCGCCGCGCGGCCCAAGGCGCTGCGGATGGCTATGAAGGTCTGGCCGTGAAGCCGGTTCCGCTGGATCACGCCAGCTGCCCCGACCAGACGCTGATTGCGCTGTCGGAACAGGCCTGGGACGAGGCGCTGGCGCTTGGCGAAAAGCACGGCTACCGCAACGCGCAGGTCAGCGTGATCGCCCCCACCGGCACCATCGGTCTGGTGATGGATTGCGACACCACTGGGATCGAGCCCGATTTCGCCCTGGTGAAGTTCAAGAAGCTGGCCGGTGGTGGCTACTTCAAGATCATCAACCAATCCGTTCCAGCTGCTCTGGAAAAACTGGGCTACTCCACCTCGCAGATCGAGGAAATCACCTCGCACGCGGTTGGTCATGGCACCCTTGGCAACGCGCCGATGATCAACCACACCACGCTGCGCGGCCATGGTTTTGGTGATGCAGAGATCGAGAAGATCGAGGCAGCGCTGCCCTCTGCCTTCGACATCCGCTTCGTGTTCAACCAGTGGACCCTGGGTGAGGAGTTCTGCACCAAGGTGCTTGGCATTCCAGCAGCGAAACTGAACGATCCGACCTTCGACATGCTGCGCCATTTCGGCTTTGCCCGAAAGGATATCGAAGCCGCGAATGACCATGTCTGCGGAACGATGACGCTGGAAGGTGCCCCGCATCTGAAGGAAGAGCATTACCACGTCTTCGACTGCGCCAATCCCTGCGGCAAGAAGGGCAAGCGCTTCCTGTCCGTCAACAGCCACATCACCATGATGGCGGCGGCGCAGAGCTTCATTTCCGGCGCGATCTCCAAGACGATCAACATGCCCAATGACGCGACCATCGAGGACTGCCAGAAAGCCTATGAGCTCAGCTGGTCGCTCGGCGTGAAGGCCAATGCGCTTTACCGCGACGGGTCGAAACTCAGCCAGCCGCTCGCTGCTGCGCTTGTCGAGGATGATGACGAGGCCGCCGAGGTTCTGGAAACCGGCAACCCGCAGGAAAAGGCGCAGGTGCTGGCCGAGAAAATCATCGAGAAGGTGGTGGTCAAGGAACTGATCCGCAGCCACCGCGAAAAGATGCCGGAACGCCGCAAGGGTTATACCCAAAAGGCCGTTGTCGGGGGCCACAAGGTCTATCTGCGGACGGGTGAATATGCCGATGGGTCTCTGGGTGAGATCTTCATCGACATGCACAAGGAAGGCGCGGGCTTCCGCGCGATGATGAACAATTTCGCCATCGCCGTGTCCGTGGGCCTGCAGTACGGGGTGCCGCTGGAGGAGTTCGTGGACGCCTTCACCTTCACCAAGTTTGAACCGGCGGGGATGGTGCAGGGCAATGACTCGATCAAGAACGCCACCTCGATCCTCGACTACATCTTCCGTGAACTGGCCGTGTCCTATCTGGACCGCACCGATCTGGCCCATGTGAAGCCGGAAGGCGCAACCTTCGACAGTCTCGGCCGCGGCCAGGAAGAGGGCGTGCGCAACTTCGAGGAAGTGCCGGACAGCCATGGGGCATCGCCGATTGACGTGCTGCGCCAGATTTCCTCGACCGGCTATCTGCGTAAGCGGGTGCCGCAGGAACTGGTGGTTCTGCAAGGCGGGGCCGGGGCGATCACGGCGCTGAACGGTGCTGGCGACCCGGTGGCAACGCTGGAAACGCTGGTGCCGGAAGTGGCCCGCAACACCGTCGCGGTCAGCTCCACGACGACCACTGCCGTGGCCTCTGGCACCGTCGGTATGGACGCACGCACCAAGGCCAAGATGCAGGGCTATGAGGGCGAGGCCTGCGGCGATTGCGGAAACTACACGCTGGTGCGCAACGGCACCTGCATGAAATGCAACACCTGCGGCGCGACCAGCGGGTGTAGCTAAGCGCGGGGGAAGGCCCTTCGAAGGGGCTTTGTGAAAACTCTTCGAAGAGTTTTCCCGCGCAAGAAGATCGGGATTCGCGCCAATTGCCCCGGCGCGGGTTCTGAAACACGGGGCGGGTGCGCTCGCCCCTGACGCGGTTCAGGCCGCAGGCAGAAAACTCCGGGCGGTATAAACAGTGAGCCTGAACAGCGAGACTACAGGGGGCCTTCGGGCCCCCTTTTTTCTTTGAAAAGCAATTTCTTGCGCGGCGATCTTCATGTAAAAAAGCCCCCCCTCGTGAGGAGGGCCTTTCATTAATATGCAACGGGCGGGATTATTCCGCAGCGATCTTGATCACAGGCCGCATCCTGGCCAGAACATCATCCGCCAGATGGCATTTGATCTGGTGCCCATCCGCCAGTTTCTTCATCGGCGGCACATCCTGTTCACACAGCCCGCCCGGCACGTCCTTCTTCCAGCGGCATCGGGTCTGGAACGGGCATCCGGTCGGCGGATTCATGGCCGACGGAATGTCACCTTCCAGAACGATATGCTCCTTCTCGACCGAGGTATCGGCAATCGGAACAGCCGACAGAAGGGCCTCGGTATAGGGGTGGTAGGGCGGGCTGAAGACCTGATCGGTCGAGCCGATCTCCACCACGTGACCCAGATACATTACCATAACCCGGTCGGACAGGTAGCGGACGATGGACAGGTCGTGGCTGATGAAAAGAAGCGTTGTCTTCTGTTCGCGCTGAATCTCCATCAGCAGATCGGTCACCGCCGCCTGCACCGACACGTCGAGCGCCGAGACGGGTTCATCCGCCACAACGATCTGCGCATCACCGGCAAAGGCGCGGGCGATGCCGACCCGTTGTTTCTGGCCACCCGACAGCTGCCGTGGCATCCGCTCGGCAAAGGCGCGGGGCAGTTTCACGAGGTCCAGCAGTTCCAGCATCCGCTGGCGCCGTTCGGCCTCGTTCTTGCCGATCTTGAAGATCTCCAGCGCCCGGATGATCTGCCGACCCACCGTCATTGACGGGTTCAGCGTGTCGAACGGGTTCTGGAACACCATCTGGATCGACGACACGGTCTTGGTGTCGCGTTCCTCGATCGGCACCGCTTCGATGCCCTTGTTGTCCAACACCACATGGCCGTCGGTGGCCGTTTCCAGCCCCATCAGAACCTTGGCGAGCGTGGACTTGCCGCAACCGGATTCGCCCACGATGGCCAGCGTCTCGGATTCGCGGGCTTCGAAACTGAGCGTCTCGTTGGCCTTCACAACCTTCTTCTCGCCATGGCTGAACAGCGCGCTGGCCGCGACCTCGTAGTATTTCTTGAGGTTGTCGACCTTCAGCACCACCTCGCCCACTTGCGCCTTTTCGGTCTGGGCTCCGGCGATGATCGGCGCTTCCCAGTCGATTTCCCGGAATTTCAGACAGCGGGATTCGTGGCGGTCGTCGCCCTCGATCCCGTCCATCTTGATGTCACCGGCGTCACATCGTCCGCCCTCGAAATAGTCGCAGCGGGGGCCGAAGTTGCAGCCCGGCGGGCGTTCATGGGGCAGGGGGAAGTTGCCCGGAATGGCCACCAGCGGGCGGCTGTTCTTGTCGGCGCCCGGCAGCGGGATCGAGCGGAAAAGCGCCTGCGTATAGGGGTGGCGCATCTTGTCGAACACGTCCTTGATGGACCCGGTTTCCACAGCTTCGCCCGAATACATCACGCAAAGCCGGTCGCAGGTTTCCAGGATCAGGCCCAGGTTGTGCGAGATGAACAGCATCGAGGTGCCGTATTTCTTGCCCAGATCCTTGACGATTTCGACCACGGCGGCCTCAACCGTCACATCAAGCGCGGTGGTGGGTTCATCGAGGATCAGAAGCGAGGGGTTCGCCATCAGCGCCAGCGCGATCACGATCCGCTGCTGCTGACCACCCGAGAGCTGGTGCGGATAAGCATCCAACATCCGTTCCGGGTCGGGCAGACGCACATCGGTGACCACTTCCAGGGCGCGCTGATAGGCCTCCTTTTCCGACACGCCCTCGTGGATCATGGGCACTTCCATCAGCTGCTTGCCGATCTTCATCGCCGGATTGAGCGAGGCCATCGGCTCCTGATAGATCATCGCGATTTCCTTGCCGCGGATCTTGGCAAGTTCCTGCAAAGACATCTCGTTCAGGTTCTTGCCCTTGAACTTGATCGAGCCGCCCACGATGCGACCGTTCACGCCAAGGTCCTGCATGACCCCAAGCGCCACGGTGGATTTCCCGCAGCCGGATTCGCCCACGAGACCCATGGCCTCGCCCGGCATCACCGTGCAGGAGAAATCCATCACCGCCGGGATCTCGCGCAGACGCGTGAAGAAGCTGATGGAGAGGTTTTCGATTTCCAGGATCGGTCCGTCATATGCATCGGTCATGGGATCAGTCCTTCAGGCTTTCTTCACGCAGGCCATCGGCCAGCAGGTTGAGGCCAAGCACCAGCGTCATCAGTGCCAGCGCCGGGGGCAGGGGCGGATGTGGGTAGAGCCGCAGAAGCGCCCGGCCCTCGTTGATCGTCGAGCCCCAGTTGGCGCTTTCCGGGTCAACACCGAGGCCGAAGAAGCCCAGGGTCCCCAGGAGGATCGTTGTGTAGCCGATGCGCAGGCAGAAATCGACGATCAGCGGACCCCGCGCATTGGGCAGGATTTCCCACAGCATGATGTACCACGGGCCCTCGCCGCGGGTCTGTGCCGCTGCCACGTAGTCCCGTGTCTTGATGTCCAGCACGAGGCCGCGGACGATACGGAACACCGTGGGGCTGTTTACGAAGACCACCGACACGAAAACGATCAGCAGGTTGCCGTCGATCGGGATGCCGATCAGAGGCTCATATTCGCCCTGCGTCGTTGCCATCCACTCCGCAACCGGGTTGCCCTGATTGAGATAGCCGATGAACGACGTGGCAAGCCACACGAAGGGATCGAACTGGAACACCGTGCCCAGATAAAGCAGCAGCAGGATCAGCGTGATCGGAACGGCCACCCATTTGATGATGCTGGGTTGTGCCCGGTAGCGCGAATAGAGCAGCACCCAGACGAAGATCACCGGCAGGATGAACAGCACCGCCGCCATATAGACCGGAACCCCGGCCTCGACGATCTCGGGCGTCACCAGCAGGTAGAAGAGCAGGATCACCGGGAAGGCCAGAACGAGGTTGGCCACGAAGGTGATCAGCGTGTCAAACCGCCCGCCCATATAGCCTGCGGGCAGGCCGAGCGTGATCCCCACCATGAAGGCGAAAAGCGTTGCGGCGGGGGCAATGGTCAGCACCTCGCGGGCACCGAAGACCATCCGGCTGAACACGTCGCGGCCAAGATTGTCGCCGCCTAGAAGGTAATAGGCAAAGAGCCCCTCATCCCCACCAGATACGGCAGAGCCCGGCACCGCGTTGCGCATCGACGCCACCTGGTCGATGGCGCCATGGGTGGCGATCATCGGGGCGAAGATGGCGGTAAAGAGCCAGAACATCGCAAGGCCAAAGCCGATCATGCCGATGAGGTTGTCGAAGAGCTTGCCATAGAGGCCAAGCCGCCGCTTGAAACGGATCGACAGCACGAAAGACACGATCAGGGCGATCCAGACCGGCAGGAAACGCGCGCCGAGCCCGCCGATGATGCCCCGCGCTTCGTCGCTCGGCTGGACGATGCCGCCGATGATATGCACGACGATCGCCCCGAGAAACACGAAGACCGCGTATTTCATGACCAGCAGCGCATAATCGACCGGCCCGTACTGGTAACTGATCGTATGATCCGGATTCACGATCGGGTCGGCCTGGCGCATGCCGATCAGGGACATACCGAGGTTGATGACGAAAGCTGCGAAGAAGGCATAGACCGCCCACAGCATGATGGGGTTCAGGAAGGTCCCGAGGGCCCCGGTCCAGGTAAGTGGTTCCATTGCTCGGTCCTCCTTACGAGATGCGGATACGCGGGTTCAGGTAGACATAGCCGATATCGGAAATCAGCTGCGTCAGCAGAACCACGAAGACAGCCACGACCGAGCAGGTCAGCAGCATTTCGATGTCATTGTTCCCCGCCGCCTCAACCAGCGTCCAGCCGAAGCCGTTGTAGTTGAAGAGCGTCTCCACGATCACAACACCGGTCAGCAGCCATGGGATCTGCAGCATGATAACGGTGAAGGGGGCGATGAGAGCGTTCCGAAGCGCGTGCTTCAGCACGATGTTGCGGAAGCTGACGCCCTTGAGCCGCGCGGTGCGAATGTATTGCGCAGTCATCACTTCGGCCATCGACGCACGGGTCATGCGGGCAATATAGCCCATGCCATAAAGCGCGATGGTGATCACCGGCAGGGTGAAGTTCCAGAAGGTGATGTCGGTCATAGCGGATCGGGCGGATCCGAGGAAAAGTGTCCGTCCGTCGATCCATCCGTTTTCCGCCAACCACGGCGACAGGCCCGAGGTGGAGGAGGCGAACAGGATGATGAAAATCACGCCAGACACATATTCCGGCGTCGCGGTCGAGGCGATGGAGAAGGTGGACAGGCTTCGGTCAAGCCGACTGCCTTCGCGCATCCCCGCAAGGATCCCCACGACAAGCGCCGCAGGTACCATGACCGAGAAAGCCAGCAGCATCAGCCACCCGGTCAGCGCAAGGCGACCGCCAACAACATTGGACACCTCATCCGCGGAGACGGTGGAGTACCCAAGATCCCCCTGAAACACCCCGCAGAAGGTGGGCGATTCCGCAATGGTCCCACCCGGTTCGACACAGCGACCGGTCTCGGTCCCGTCAGGAGCGACGCGCGTCCAGCCCGGCGCCACGCCGAGCCATTCACCGTAGCGCACCAGCAGCGGGCGGCTATAGCCGCGATTGTCGAGCCACTGCACAACCTCTGCGTCCGTCATACGGGCGTTGCCTTGCGTCTTGGCAAGCTTTTCAAGGTTGGGGCCAAGATTAGTGAGAAAGAAGACCACGAAAGTTAGGCAGAGCGCGGTCAGGATCATGACGCCGAGCCGGCGTAGAATGAAGAGTCCCATGGGTTTCCCTGTCGCTAGTGCCGCCTGAGGCGGGTTGGCCGGTTTCTTGGTGAACCGTTGGGCACAGGCATGGTCGTGCTGACCACCCCCGTATCAGCAGGCAAAAAGGGCGGCGATTGGTGTCGCCGCCCTAAAGATTACATCACGCCCAACCGATGTGGTGCATGTTGATCTCGAACTTGGGATGCATATCCGCATTGACCAGACCCGGCACGTAGCTGCGATAGAGCGACCGCCAGTAGGACTGGTTGATCACCGCGTCATCCTGCATGATCTGCTCGATCTGGGCCATGATCTCGCGGCGCGCATCGGCGTCCGGGATACCGCTGGCCTGGGTCAGCAGGTCATCGAAGGTCGGGTTCGAATAGGCGGTCTCGTTCCACGGCACACCCGAGCGATAGGCCAGGTTCAGCACCATGACACCCAGTTCGCGGTGGTTCCAGGTGGTGGAGGAGAACGGGTAGCTTGCCCAGTCGTTCCAGAAGGTGGAGCCCGGGATCACGCGGCGATCGACGTTGAAGCCCGCGTCACGCAGCTGCGCGGCAAGCGCATCGGTCGAGTCCCGTTCGAAGCCCGCGTCAAGCGACACGATCTCGAACACGTGGTCCGCATGACCCGATTCCTGGAGCAGCGCGTAGGCTGCATCTTTATCAACGGTCCGCGCGGGCAGTTCCGCATATTCCGGATGGATCGGGCAGACATGGTGGTTTTCCGCCAGCGTGCCGCGACCGGCATAGCCCAGTTCCAGAACCACGGACGGATCGACGGCCATGTTCACGGCCTGACGCACCATCGCGTTGTCATAGGGGGCGTTGGTCTGGTTCATGCGGATGACCAGCGTGGCCGCGGTAGTGGCTTCCGAGGTTTCCCATCCGATGGCCTGGAAGATGTCGATGAAGTCACCGGTGGTCTCGTAGGTCATGTCGAATTCTTCGGCTTCCGCGCCGGACAGCCAGGCCGCCGGATCGGTGCCGAGGTCAACGAACTCGACGCGGTCGAGATAGGCATTGCCCCAGTAGGTGTGGTTGGGGTTCTTCACCCAGACAGCGCCCACGCCCACTTCGTGGCTTTCCAGCATATACGCGCCGGTGCCCACGCCGTGAACCAGCGGGTCCTGACCGATCAGGTCGCGGTGCTGAACGGCCGAAGGGTAGTCCGCCACGCCCGCGATGATCGAGATGTCGCCCGAGGGCAGGTTGAGCTGCACGGTGTGGCTGTCAACGACAACGATGCCGCCCTCGCGGGCCATGCCGGTGTCGGGGTCGACGAGACCGCCCATGCGGGATGCCATCGAGTTGCCCTCGACCGAGCTGTCACACCAGCCACGGAAGTTCGCGGCCACGTCTTCAGCGTCGAAAGCATCGCCGTTGTTCCAGGTCACGCCCTGGCGCACATGCAGGGTGTACTGGGTCGCATCCTCGTTGGCTTCCCAGCTTTCCAGCAGGCGGCCGGTGAAGGAACCATCGCGGTTGTATTCCACGAGGTATTCCACGAGTCCGCGGGACATGTTGCCCAGTTCCGACCAGTCGTAGGAGCGCGGGTCTTTACCCGGACGCACGGTCTGCTGGATGCGCAGTGTGCCGCCCATGGACGGGGTTGCCATATGGCCGTCGGCCTGAGCCGGCGACAGGCCGATCATGGAATAAGCGGCGACGGTTCCGACCCCGAGTGCCGAGGCACGGGTCAGAAATTCGCGGCGGCTCATCTGGCCTTTTTTGTATTCCTCTGCATACATTTCCGCTGCGGGATGCGTTTTGAGGAAAGAGGTGGATTGTTGCGTCATTGTCGTCTCCCTGTGACACACTCTTATTTTCTTTGCCCGTCCTCAGGTCGGAGAGCAGCCGATCCCGAAGATGGGTTACAGCGAGCATTACCGCACCTTTCCCTGCCACCCGTCAATGGTGCGGCCATGACTTTTTTTGTCATTTTGCGACATGCGGAATGTTGAAATGCGACATGTGCTTTGCGATCGTCCGCATGCACCTGCAGCATTGCCGAAAGGGCGACAGGTCAGCCGGTCACGAGAATCTGTTGAGCCGGGGGAAGCTTTCGGAACTCCGACGGGGTTCGCCCGGTCAGTTTCGAGAACGCGCGGGTGAAATAGGCGGCCGACGAAAACCCGAGTTCCGAGGCGATATCGCGCGCGGCCATGTCGGAATCGACCAGCATCTTGCAGGCTTCGTGGACAATGCGTTCCTGCAGAATGGCAAGGGCCGGACGGCCCGAGGCATCGCGACAGATGCGCGACAGATGCGTCGGCGTCACCCCGAGCTGTTCCGCATAATCCGCGACCCCTTTGCCACTGCGAAACCCGCGTTCGACGAGGGCTGCGTATTTCTCGGCCAGAACATGGGTCCGGTCGCGCAGGATGCTGCCGTCATGGATGGTTAACTGACGGGCGATCCAGACCGACACCAGCAACCCATAGGCGCGCAGGGCTTCGTCCCGTGCGGCCGCATGAGCGGCGATTTCCTGCTCGATCTTGTCGAGATAGCCCGAAAACTGCGACTGCGCCTCGACGCTCGTCACCCGGATGTGGAAGGGAACGGTCGGCAGGTTCAGAGACGGGTCCAGCGGCAGTTCCAGAAGCTCGCCCTGGACCTGGCCGGAAATCTCCAGCGACAATATCGTCGAGGCCGGGATGAACACCGCTGTATTTGGCCCGTAGCCCCGCGTCACCGCCCCGATGGAAAACCGGCCCTGGCCGCGCGTGAACCAGAAAAGCTGCGGTCGCGGATGCGAATGCAGGGTCGCATGCCGCCAAGGGGCAGCGCTGCGCAGTTTGGCCAGCGATGTGACGCGATACACCTGTGTCATGGCGCGAAGCCTAGGCGCAGAAGCGCAGCAAGGAAAGTGACCTCGTGGCGAAATCGCCTCTGGCTTGGGTCAGGGCAGGGGGATCGCCTGCCAGTTGCCCATCCGGGCGCGGAACCACGTGCGCTGCCGCTTGGCGTATTGGCGGCTGCCGATGATGGCGGCTTCGCGTGCCTGTTGCAAAGTCGTCTCTCCGCGAATGACGGCAATCAGCTCCGGCCCGCCAATGGCTTTCTTTGCGCCCGCCGCGCGGTGCCAGACCGGTTCAAGCGCGCGGGCCTCCTCCAGTGCACCGCCCGCCAGCATCAGGTCGAAGCGCCGCTCGATTCGCTCTGCCAGCCAATCGCGGTCCGCGTCCAACAGCAGGGGCTGCGTCTCTGAAAGCGGTAGCACGGGCGCCGGCGTCTCGGCCTGCCAGGCGGAAAGCGGCCGCCCGGTGGCGCGCAGCACTTCCCAGGCCCGTTGAATGCGCATCGGGTTTTGCCGGTCGATCCGGTTGGCAATCTCTGGATCCTCGCGGTCAAGCTCCGCCAGCATGGCCTCTGCCGTCATTGCGTCGGCCTTTGCCCTGATCTCGGGCGGGGTGGCGGGAATATCGGCCAGCCCTTCGGTCAGGGCGGTGAAATAAAGCCCGGTGCCACCCACGATGATCGGGCGCGGCCCCTCCGACAGCAGCGCAGCCACTTCGCGCAGCCAATGGCCGGTCGAATACTCGGCATCGAACGGCACATGACCGAACAGAGCATGCGGTGCGACGGCTTCCTCTTCGGGGGAAGGGCGTGCGGTCAGGACACGCCAGCCGTCATAGACCTGTAGCGCATCGGCATTGATAATCCGTCCGCCGTGACGCGCAGCGATTTCCAGCGCTAGGGCGGTTTTGCCCGATGCGGTTGGCCCGGCAATCAGAATCGGCTTCTCCGTGGAGAGGGAATTTATGTTTATCAATGCTCTAAACGCCGTTCCTGATGTTACTTTCCGGTTTCAGGACAAGGCTGATTGCCCGTTGAACCTGCCTGTTATTTAGGCCATGTTGCCCCCGGTCGCAAAGCAGCCCAAACTGGTGCTGCCCCTTGCGTCAGCCATGCCCAGACCAATCAAGGATTCGCCATGCCCTCCGACACCGCGCCCGCACCCGCCTATTCCCGCGTCATGCTGAAGATCTCGGGAGAGGCGCTGATGGGCGATCAGGGATACGGGCTGCACCCGCCGACCGTCGAACGCATCGCCAAGGAAGTGCAGTCGGTGCATTCCATGGGGGTCGAGATTTGCATGGTCATCGGCGGCGGCAACATCTTCCGCGGTCTTCAGGGCAGCGCACAGGGGATGGAGCGGGCAACGGCCGACTACATGGGCATGCTGGCCACGGTCATGAACGCATTGGCGATGCAGGGCGCGTTGGAGAAACTGGGCATCCACACCCGTGTGATCAGCGCCATTCCCATGGATCAGGTCTGCGAGCCCTACATTCGCCGCCGCGCCGTGCGCCACCTGGAGAAAAAGCGCGTGGTGATCTTCGCCGCCGGCACCGGCAACCCCTATTTCACCACCGACACCGCCGCGACGCTGCGCGCCAATGAAATGAACTGCCAGGCGATCTTCAAGGGCACCAAGGTGGACGGGGTCTATGACAAGGACCCGGTCAAGCATGACGATGCGACGCGCTATGACACGATCTCTTATGACGACGTTCTGGCGCAGCATCTGGGGGTCATGGATGCCTCTGCCATTGCGCTCGCGCGCGAGAATGACATGCCGATCATCGTCTTCAGCCTGGATGAGCCCGGCGGCTTCAAAGGCATTCTCGCCGGGGAAGGCACCTATACAAAGGTGCAGTGAACGCGGTAGAACCCCCTTAACGATCAAGACCTGACGGAGTAACGGGCATGTCCGAGGACGATATCGAGATTGATCTGGACGATCTGAGCCGCCGGATGGATGGCGCTCTGGCGTCCCTCAGAACGGAATTCGCATCGCTGCGCACGGGCCGCGCGTCGGCTGCCATGCTGGAGCCGGTGCAGGTCGAGGCATATGGCCAGATGACCCCGATCAACCAGGTGGGCACGGTGAACGTGCCCGAACCGCGCATGGTCACCATCAATGTCTGGGACAAGTCGATGGTGAACAAGGTGGAAAAGGCTATTCGTGAAAGCGGCCTTGGCATTAATCCGCAAATGAACGGCACCATCATCATGCTGCCGATCCCGGAATTGAACGAGGAACGTCGCCGCGAACTGACCAAGGTGGCCGGAAACTACGCCGAACACGCCCGCGTTGCGATCCGCAATGTGCGCCGTGACGGCATGGATCAGATCAAGAAGGCCAAGGCCGACGGCATGTCCGAGGACGACCAGAAGCTATGGGAAAGCGAAGTGCAGGATCTCACCGACGCCCATATCGCCAAGGTTGACGCCTTTCTCGCGACGAAACAGGAAGAGATCATGCAGGTCTGAGGACCTGTGTGATCGCCCGGTGGGGAAGGCCGATGGCCCCGAAGGACCAGTCAAGCAAAACCCCGCGCCATGTGGCGATCATCATGGATGGCAACGGACGGTGGGCCAAGCAGCGCGGACGTCCGCGTCTGGTGGGCCACCATGCCGGGGCGCGCCGGGTGCAGGAAATCGTTGAAGCCTGCACACCGCTTGGCGTCAAGTATCTGACGATCTTTGCCTTTTCGACCGAGAACTGGAAGCGCACCCAGACGGAAGTTGCCGGGCTGATGCGCCTGTTCAAGCGCTTCATCACCAACAAGGCGCAAGAACTGCATCAGAAGAATGTCCGCGTCCGGTTCATCGGTGACCGGGTCCGGCTGGAGCCTCGGCTTCAGGACATGATGGACAATCTGGAATTGCTGACCGCCGAAAACACCGCCGTGAATCTGACCATTGCGCTGAATTACGGTGGCCGGGACGAGGTGGCGCGCGCCACCAAGCGGCTGGCGCAGGATGTGGCGGCGGGCAAGCTGAAGCCCGAGGATGTCGATGGCGAAACCCTGCCGCGTTACCTCGATACCTGCTATCTGCCTGACCCCGATCTGGTGATCCGCACCAGCGGAGAGGCGCGGATTTCCAACTTCCTGCTCTGGCAGTCGGCCTATGCGGAGTATGAATTCATCGACACGCTCTGGCCCGATTTCTCGTCCGAGGAATTCGCCAAGGTTCTGGTCCGCTACGGCCAGCGTGACCGACGCTTCGGTGCGGTGAAGGCATGAGCGGCGCGGGCAAGTGGGGCGATCTGGGGCCGCGCGTGGTCTCGGGTGTGGCGCTGGCCGCTGTCGGTTTCGGACTGATCTATGTGGGCAGCTATCCGTTGCTTCTCGGGCTGGTGGCGCTCGGCGGCTTCGGTATCTGGGAGTTGCATCGCCTGCTTGGCGGCGAGACCCCGATCCGCGCGGGGGGGCTGGCGGCAACGGCTGTGCTGGCGACCTGCGTGGCGCAGATCTTCACCTTTGCCACGGGGGAGGGCTTCCTCGACTCCATCTTTCTGACCCCTTGGATCGTGCCATTCCTGGGGTTGGCGATCTGGGGCGGGGTGCAGACGGTCACACCGCAGAATCGCTGGATCTTCGTCCTTTACGGCATGTTCTTCCTCTTCGCGGTGGCGGGCATGTTCTATCTGCGGGTCATGTATGGGCTGATCTTCGTGGCCTTCCTTGTCGGCGTCGTGGTGGCCACGGATATCGCGGGCTATTTCGCGGGCCGCATCATTGGCGGGCCGAAATTCTGGCCGCAGGTCAGCCCCAAGAAGACCTGGTCGGGCACCATTGCGGGCTGGATCGCCTCCGCCGCTGTCGCCTGGGGCCTTCTGGGATTTGAGCCCGTGATGGTGCTGATCATCGCGCCGCTCCTGTCGCTCGCCTCGCAGATGGGCGATGTGGTGGAAAGCGCGATCAAGCGGCATGTGGGGGTCAAGGATGCCTCGAACCTCATTCCCGGCCACGGCGGGGTGCTGGACCGGTTCGACGGCATGACCGGCGCTGGCGCGGTTGCGACGCTGGCCATGGCCACGGTCGGGGGCCTGTTGATGTGAGCCGCTCGGTCAGCATCTTCGGGGCCACCGGGTCGATCGGGCAAAGCACGCTCGACCTTGTCCGGCGCGATCTGGAGGCGTATCGCGTCGTGGCGCTGACCGGCGGGCGCAATGTGGAGCAGTTGGCCGCCGACGCGCGGGAATTCAACGCCGAAATTGCCGTGACCTGTTTCGATGACTGCCTGCCCGCGTTGCGAGAGGCGTTGTCCGGCACTGGCATCGCCGTGGCCGCCGGGGCCGAGGCGCTCATTGAGGCCGCCGACCGGCCCGCCGACTGGACCATGTCCGCGATTGTCGGCGCGGCGGGGCTTGCCCCCGGCTTTCACGCGCTGCGCCATGGCCGCACGCTGGCGCTGGCCAACAAGGAAAGCCTTGTGACCGCCGGGCCGCTGCTGATGGCGGAGGCGCGTGCCCATGGCGCCCGCATCCTGCCCGTGGACAGTGAACATTCCGCTGCGTTTCAGGCGCTGGTGGGCGAGGATATGGCCGCTGTCGAACGGGTGATCATCACCGCATCGGGTGGCGCGTTGCGCGACTGGCCACTGGACCGGCTGGCCCAGGCCACCGTCGCGGACGCCTGCGCGCATCCCAACTGGGACATGGGCCAGCGGATCACCATCGACTCGGCCTCGATGTTCAACAAGGCGCTGGAGCTGATCGAAACGCGCGAATTCTTCGACATCGCGCCCGAAAAGATCGACACGGTCATTCATCCGCAAAGCATCGTGCATGCTCTGGTGGGATTCTCTGACGGGGCGCTGATGGCCCATCTGGGCGCGCCCGATATGCGCCATGCCATCGGCTACGCGCTGCACTGGCCCGAGAGGCGCGATCTGCCGGTGGAGCGGATCGACCTTGCCAAGCTTGTCACGCTGGAGTTTCGCAGCGCCGATGAGACCCGCTTTCCGGCGCTCCGGCTTGCGCGGCAGGTCATGGCAACCGGTGGCGGGGCAGGGGCCGTGTTCAACGCCGCGAAAGAGGTGGCGCTGGATCATTTCATCGCCGGGCGCATCCGGTTTACCGACATGGCCGGGCTGGTCGAGGCGACACTTGACGCGATGTCGCGCGAAATTCGCCTTACCGATGCCATGGACAGCCTTGAGACAGTGCTGCAAACCGACCATCTGACGAGGGTACGGGCAGAAGACCTGGCCAACAGCAGACAGGAGCAGACCGCGTGACCGACCTAATCCCCACCTTCGGTGGCTTTGCCTTTACCCTTCTGGCCTTCGTGGCGGCGCTGTCGATCATCGTCGCGATCCATGAATATGGCCATTACATCGTGGGGCGCTGGTCGGGCATTCATGCGGAAGTGTTCTCGCTCGGCTTCGGGCCTGTGCTGTTTTCGCGGGTCGACCGGCATGGCACCAAGTGGCAGGTCGCGGCTCTGCCCTTCGGCGGCTACGTGAAATTCCTGGGCGATGCGGATGCGGCTTCGGGCAAGGATGCGGCGGCGGTCGATGCGCTGGATGCCGAGGAACGCCGCCGGTCGATGCATGGCGCGCCGCTTTGGGCGCGGGCGGCGACCGTGGCGGCGGGGCCGGTGTTCAATTTCATCCTGTCGATCCTGATCTTTGCGGGCGTGATGATGCTGTCGGGGCAGGCGTCAGAGGATCCGGTGGTGGGCGATCTGCGCCCGATGCCGTCCGAGATGCAGCTTTTGCAGCGGGGAGATCTGATCACCGCCATTGAGGGGGAGGCGGTAGATACCCTGGCCGATGTGTTCGAGCTCGGCCGCACGCTGCCGCCCGCGGAAACTCTGACATATGACATTCAGCGCGATGGCGACGATCTGAGCCTCGATGCCAGTTTTCCGCTGATTCCCGTGGTGGACAGCGTCACGCCAAGATCTGCCGCGATGGATGCCGGGCTGGAACGGGGCGATGTGATCCGCACCATCAACGGCGAGCCGGTCTATGCCTTTGAACAGTTGCGCAGCGCTGTGGAAGCCTCTGAAGGGGCGGAATTGGCGCTGGAGGTCTGGCGCGATGGCGAGATGATCGACATCACCCTTGCCCCGCGTCGCATGGACTTGCCGTCGCCCGAAGGGGGGTTTGAAACCCGCTGGCTAATCGGCGTCACGGGCGGGCTGTTCTTCGACCCCGAGATCACCCGCGTGGGCCTTGGCCCGGCCATAACCGGCGGCGCTGCCACGGTCGTGAACGTGATCCAGACCTCGCTGTCGGGTCTTTGGCACATGATCACCGGCGCGATTTCCAGCTGCAACCTGCAAGGCCCCATCGGTATCGCCGAAACCTCGGGCGCGGCGGCCAGTCAGGGGCTGGAAAGCTTCTTTTGGTTTGTGGCAGTGCTGTCCACCGCCGTTGGCCTGCTGAACCTGTTCCCGATCCCGGTGCTGGATGGCGGCCATCTTCTGTTCCACGCGTTTGAGGCCGTTACAGGACGCCCGCCCTCGGACAAGGCGATGCGCATTTTCATGACGGTTGGGCTGACGCTGATCCTGTCGCTGATGCTGTTTGCGCTGACGAACGACCTGTTCTGCCCGTAATCGGGCAGGGCGGGACAGGCTGTCGCAGGTATATGGCTGCAAAAGCTTAACAATTCGCAAAAGCGTCAAGGCGGTGCCGCATTCGCGCCCAAATTGAGCGCGAGTCTTGGATCTGCAAGGGGCCATGCGCCCCAAGACGCAGACCGAGGCGAGACCAATGAGAATGATCAACGAAAGCTACCGCAGCTTCAGCTTCTTTGTGGAAGTCAATATCGACCGCTTCCTTGTGCCGGTGATGATCGTCGGCGCGTTGACCGTGGCCGGTTGGCTGGTCACGCTCTGATTGTCACGCTTTCAGGGTTTTGGCCCTTCCGAACATCTGTAAACCGGCATCCCGATTGGCTGCCGGTTTTGCGATTCCACCCCGAATTATGTATATCTTGTGCCACGGTCGGAAATAACTCCTACACCGTGGGTTAACGCGTTTTGACAAGCCTACCCGTGCGCGATAGAGCTTTCGGTAGCTTAGATACTTGGCGGGGCGGATTCGATGTATGTGAAAACGGGATTTTCCGGTAGATTCAGGCATTTTGCTGCCGTTCTTGCGGTGCTGATGGCCGGGCTGATTCTGCTTCCCGGCAACGCCAATGCGCAGACCTACCGGTTCACGTCTTTCGCCGTCGAAGGAAATGACCGTGTCGATCCTGCCACGATCCTTGCCTTTCTCGACATCCCCGCAGGCCAGACGATCACGGCCGCGCAGTTGAACGATGCCTATCAGCGCCTTCAGAACTCGGGCCTGTTCGAAAGCGCGGAACTTGATCCGCGCGGATCGCGTCTGGTGGCCATCGTGCAGGAATACCCGACGATCAACCGCATCAATATCGAGGGCAACCGCCGGCTCGAAGACGATATGCTGATGACGGTCGTCACCTCGCAGCCGCGTCGCGTCTATTCGCCCTCGCAGGCGGAACAGGATGCCGCGTCCATCACCGAAGCCTATCGGTTGCAGGGCCGCCTGACCGCCACCGTGACCCCCGTCATCATCCGCCGCGATGAGAACCGCGTCGATCTGGTCTTCGAAGTGACCGAGGGCCGCGTCGTGGAAACCGAGCGCATTACCTTCGTCGGCAACCGTGACTTCAGCGACCGCCGTCTGCGCCGGGTCATGGAAAGCACGCAGGCCGGCATCTTCCGGCAGCTGATCGGGTCTGACACCTTCGTGGCCGACCGCGTGGCCTTCGATCAGCAATTGCTAACCGACTTCTACCGCGAGCGGGGTTATATCGACTTCACTGTTCAAAGCGTCACGTCGGAACTGGCGCGCGAACGCAACGCCTATTTCATCACATTCAACATCCGTGAAGGGCAGAGCTTCTCGTTCGGGGAAATCACCACCGTCAGCGAGATCGCCGACGTGGATGCGCAGCCCTTCCAGGACACGATCGCCGTGCGCCCTGGGGTGACCTATTCGCCCCGGCTGGTGGACAACACGATCACGCGGATGGAAAATCTCGCCTCCAGCATGGGGCTGCGGTTCGTCCGGGTTGAACCGCGTGTCACCCGCAACGATGCGGACCTGACCCTCGATATCGAGTTCGTCATCACCCGCGGCGACCGCGTGTTCGTCGAGCGCATCGACATTGAAGGCAACGCGACGACGCTCGACCGGGTGATCCGCCGTCAGTTCCGCAGCGCCGAAGGCGATCCGCTCGACCCCCGCGAGATCCGGCAAAGCGCAGAGCGTATCCGTGCCCTTGGGTTCTTCTCGGATGCGACGGTGCAAAGCCGCCCGGGCTCGACCCCCGATCAGGTGATCCTTGACGTGGATGTGGTTGAGCAACCGACGGGATCGCTCGGATTTGGCGTGAACTTCGCGACCGATACCGGTGTCGGACTGGCCGTCAACTTCTCTGAAAACAACTTCCTTGGACGTGGTCAGGCACTGCGCTTCGGGTTCGATACGTCCGAAGGGTCCCGGAGCTTCAACTTCTCCTTCACGGAACCGGCTTTCCTGGGCCGCGATCTGCAACTTGGCCTGGCCGCGTATTACACAACCACCAGCCAGCAAAACGCGAGCTATAACACCCGTAGCATCGGATTCAGCCCCTCGGTGTCCTTCCCGCTGACCGAAAACAGCCGCCTGGCGTTGAACTACCGGATCTCCGATGATGGGATTTTCGATGTACCGGCAACCTCATCTGCGATCCTTCAGGCCGAGGAAGGCTCTCGCCTGACATCCTCCGTGGGCTATACCTACAGCTACAGCACACTTGGCACCGGCCTGAACCCGAATGCCGGCTTCAGCTTCAGCTTCGGGCAGGACTTTGCCGGGCTTGGCGGGGATAACGAGTACATCCGCACGACGGCTGCGATGGTGGCGGAAACCACGATCATGCGCGAAGAGGTGTCGCTGCGGGCCACTTTGGAAGGCGGCGCGCTGAACATGCTGTCCGGCAACAGCCGCCGGATCGACCGCTTCGGCTTGAATTCGCGTCAGCTGCGCGGGTTCGAGGGCAATGGGGTTGGTCCCCGTGACCTGACCGACGCCGGAACTGCGGCAGATGCCTTGGGCGGCAACTACTACTTCGCGGCCCGTTTCGAGACCGCCTTCCCGATTGGCCTGCCCGAGGAATACGGCATCACCGGTGGTCTGTACTACGACATCGGTTCTGTCTGGGGTCTCGACAACACCCTTGGCGGCGTGGTCGATGACGACATGCATATCCGTCAGACGGTTGGGGTTTCGATCTTCTGGGATACGCAGATCGGGCCGCTGCGCTTCAACTTCAGCCACGTTCTGGACGCGCAGGAATACGACCGGACCCGCAGCTTTGACTTCACCGTTGAAGCACGGTTCTGAAGCCAGGCCATGCGCCTGATCCTGATAAGTCTTGCCTTGCTGGCCCTTTCCGGGCCAGCTTTCGCACAGCCGCTGTCCATTGGCAGGATCGACGGGCCGCCAATCGTCATTCTCAATCAGGAGCGGCTGTTCTCGGACTCTCTCTTTGGGCAGCGCGTCCAGGAAGAACTGGCGGAGGCCTCTAGCGCCCTGTCGCGCCAGAACCGCGAACTGGAAACGGCGCTTTTGGAAGAAGAGCAATCCCTGACCGAACAGCGTGCCACCATGAGTGCCGAGGAATTCCGCCCGCTGGCCGAGGATTTCGACAGGCGGGCCGAGGAAATCCGCGCGGTTCAGGCCGAACGTCTGCGCCGTCTTCGGGCACAGGCCGACGGGGCAGAGCAGCTCTTCTTCGAACTGATCACCCCCATTCTGAGCGGTCTGCTCAACGATATCGGCGCAGCAGCGGTACTTGATTCGCGCGTGGTCATCTATGTGGCCGAAGGCGGTGATGTCACGGATATGGCGCTACAACGCGTCAATGCCGAGCTTGGCGATGGCGGAGAAGAGCCGATCCTCGACCAGGTCAACTCAAGCGCCCCGTAAGCGCTGCTTGTCGGCCCCGGCCCGAATTGCTACCACCAAGACAGGTAAACAAGAAGGATCGCAGCCCCATGACGGCCGACACGCCCACCACCGCCGATATCGACCTGATCCAGCGGATCATCCCGCATCGCTACCCGTTCCTTCTGGTGGACAAAGTGCGCGACATCGTTCCGTTCAAAAGCGCCGTGGGCATCAAGAACGTCACCATGAACGAGCCGCATTTTCAGGGCCATTTTCCCGGTGTGCCGATCATGCCGGGCGTCACGATCATCGAAGCGATGGCGCAGGCCGCGGCGATCATGGTGGGTGTGTCCGCCGACCTCGCTGACAAGAACATGCTGGTCTATTTCATGGGCATCGACGGGGTGAAGTTTCGCCGCAAGGTGGGCCCCGGCGACGTGCTGGAACTGCATGTCTCGGTCATTCGCGGCAAGCCCGGCGGCAAGGTCTGGAAATTCTCGGGCCGCGCCGAGGTCGAGGGCGAATTGGCCTGTGAGGCCGAATTTACCGCGATGATGGATCTGCCCGCCTAGGAGAGCGTCCCATGGCCATTGATGCCAGTGCCGAGATTCACAGCTCGGCCGTGATCGAACCGGGTGCCAGTATCGGGCCCGATTGCCAGATCGGCCCGTTCTGCGTGGTCGGCTCGCAAGCTGTTCTGGGGCGTGGCGTGGTGCTGAAACCCCATGTCGTCGTGACCGGCCAGACCGAGATCGGGGATGAGACCACTGTCTTTTCTTTCGCCGTGATCGGAGAGATCCCGCAGGATCTGAAATTCAAGGGCGAGAATACCCGGCTGATCATCGGCCGGCGCAACCGCATCCGCGAGCATGTGACGATGAATTGCGGCACCGAGGGCGGTGGCGGCATCACGCGGATCGGGGATGACGGGCTGTTCATGGCGGGCTGCCACATTGCCCATGACGCCCAGGTGGGGGACCGGGTGATTGTGGTGAACTCCGCCGCCGTTGCGGGCCATTGCGTGATCGAGGATGACGTGATCATCGGCGGGCTCTGTGGCATTCACCAGTGGGTGCGGATCGGCAAGGGCGCCATCATCGGCGCGCTCAGCATGGTCACGAATGACGTGATCCCCCATGGGCTGGTGCAAGGCCCGCGCGGGGAACTGGACGGGCTGAACCTTGTCGGCCTGAAACGCCGGGGCGTCGATAGGGCCGAGATCACCGCGCTGCGCGCGGCCTTCCAGCAACTGGCGCAGGGCGAGGGCACCTTCATGGATCGCGCCCGGCGGCTGTCAGAGGACAACCCGGACTCGCCCCATGTCATCCAGATCGTCGAATTCATCATGGGTCAGACCGACCGGTCTTTCCTGACGCCGAGGTAATCGGCGTGGCGCGGGCAATCATCGCAGGATCGGGTGCGCTACCGGGGCTGCTGTTACAGGCGGGGTCCGCCCATGTCGTGCGCTTGGCTGGCGTCGAAGGCGAACCGCTCGACGCGCCCGACATCCCGGCGCGGTTCGAACAGTTCGGGGCGCTGTTCGCGGATCTGCGCGCGGCGGGCGTCGAGGAACTGGCCTTTGCCGGGGCGCTCAGTCGTCCGGCCTTCGATCCCTCGGTGATGGACCCGGAAACCATGGCGCTGATGCCGCGCGTGGCCGGGGCGATGGCGCAGGGGGACGATACGCTTCTGCGCACCATTGCAGCAATCTTCGAGGAACAGGGGTTTCGCGTGGTGGGGGCACTGGACCTGCGCCCCGATCTTGTGGCGGCGGAAGGTCCGATCAGCGGCGACGCGTCGGACGCGCAACTGCGCGATGCCGCGCGGGCCCGGTCCGTTCTGGAGGCGCTCGGACCGCTGGATGTGGGGCAGGGCGCTGTTGCGGCAAAGGGTCAGGTCATCGGCATTGAAACGCTGCAGGGCACCGATGCCATGTTGCGCTTTGTCGGCATGTCGCTGCCCGGTTCGGGCGGGGTGCTGGTCAAGCGGCCAAAGCCGGGGCAGGATCTGCGCATGGACACGCCCGTTATCGGCCCCTCGACCGTGATGAAGGCCGCAGAGGCCGGGCTGTCCGGGATAGAGATCGCCGCCGGATCGGTTCTGATCCTGGATCGCGACGCGGTGGAAACGGCCTGTGAGGCGTCCGGCATCGCGCTTTGGGCCGCGCCATGACCTTAACGCTCTTCGTGATTGCGGGAGAGACGTCCGGCGACAGGCTAGGGGCCGCACTGATGCGGGGGGTCAAAGAGCTTCACCCGGACGTAATTTTTCACGGGGTCGGCGGGCCACTGATGCAGGCCGAGGGGTTGGACAGCCTGTTCCCGATGGAGGAACTGGCGGTCATGGGCATTGCAGAGGTGCTGCCCAAGCTGCGCCATCTCTTTGCACTGAAACGGCAGGCGGCAGAGGCGATCGTGGCGCTGAACCCCGCTGCGCTGATCACCATCGACAGCCCCGATTTCTGCCTGCGCGTGGCCCGTCAGGTGCGCGAGGCTGCGCCGCATATCCGCACCATGCATTACGTCGCGCCGTCGGTCTGGGCGTGGCGACCGGGTCGCGCGGCCAAGATGGCGCGGCATGTGGATCACGTGCTGGCCCTGCTGCCCTTCGAGCCGCCCTATATGGAGGCCGCAGGCATGACCTGCGATTTCGTCGGCCATCCGGTGGTGAACGAGCCGGTGGCGAGTGAGGCCGAGGCCGCCGCCTTCCGCGCCCGTTACGACATCGCCCCTGACGCGCCCTTGCTGTTGATGCTGCCCGGATCGCGGCGCAGCGAGGTCGCGCGGCTGGCCCCGGTCTTCGGCGAGGTTCTGGCGCAGCTTTCGGCGCGTGTGCCGGGGGTGCAGGCTGTATTGCCGACGGTGGCCCATGTGGCACCGGCTTTGCGGGAAGCCCTTGAAAGCTGGACTATCAGGCCGATCCTGCTGGACCCGAGCGACGCCCCCGACAGCTACGCCACCGACAAGCGCGCGGCCTTCCGCGCCGCTGACGTGGCGCTTGCGGCCTCCGGGACTGTGTCGCTGGAACTGGCCGCCAATGCAACGCCAATGGTCGTGGCCTATGACATGAACCGGTTGTCGTTCTTCCTGATGAAACGCGCGGCGCTGATCGACACGGTGACGCTGGTCAATCTGGTGTCCGACACCCGCCATGTGCCCGACTTCCTATCACCGGATTGCCGCCCCGAGCTGATCGTTCCGGCGCTGGAGAAGCTGCTGACCGACACAGGCACGCGCGCGGCGCAGATCGAGGCAATGGCCCTGACGATGGACCGCATCGGGGCAGGGGGCGAGTCACCGGGCCTGCGCGCGGCCCGGTCCGTTCTGGCGCATCTCTAGGCTGTGAAATCCGCCATGACAGCTTCGGTCAGGCGCAAGAGGTCAGCGGGTGCGACGGGCACGATATGGCGCGGGGTGCCCGCCGCCGCGTAGACCTGGGAAAAATCGGACAAGCGAGGATCGAACCACGCCCGGATCGGGTTCAGGTGACCCACGGGGGCCACGCCCCCAATGGCAAAACCCGTCTGCGCCCGGATCAAGGCCGCATCGGCCTTGCCAAGCGGTTCGCCGGCCAAAGCGCTGGCCTTGGCCGCATCCACCTGATTGCCGCCAGCCGTGATGAACAGAAGCGCCGCGCCGCTGTCTTCCCCACGGAAGATGACCGACTTGCAGATCTGGTCGATCTCGCATCCCGCCTGATCCGCCGCTTCCGCAGCCGTGCGTGTGCTGCCATCCATTTCCATCACATCGGCGGCCAGCCCGGCCTCTTGCAATGCCCTGACCACGCGCTTGAGGCTCTTGCTCATATCCGTCTCTCCTGTTCCGGCCCCTTGTTGCCCGGTCCCCCTGCGACGTGCAAGCAATTGACGAAACCGAAGCCGCCCGCCATCACAGGGGCCATGAGCTTTGCATCCCGCCTGACCCGTCATCCCATTCCCTTCGACCCCGATCGCGGGGCCGACGCCTTGGCGCATCTGCCCGATCTGACCCCCGAGCTGCGCCCGTTGATCGAGGGAACAGGGGGGTGCAGCCCTTACCTGCTCAGCCTCATTGGCAAGGAAAAGAACTGGCTGTCCGAGGCGCTGACACAGGACCCGGAGGAAGTGCGCCGGGGACTGTTGCTGGACACGGGCACCATAGGCGCGAGTGATCTGGCCCCCGAGCTGCGTCGGCTGAAACGCCGCGTGGCGCTCTATGCCGCACTGGCTGATCTGGGGGGCGTCTGGCCTCTGGAACAGGTGACCGGCTTGCTCACTGATTTCGCCGATGCCGCCGTTGATGTGGCCATTCGGCGGCTGGTCGCGGCGGAGGCGCGGCGTGGCAAGATCCCCGGCATGACCGAAGAAGACGCGGAAACAGGCGCGGGCATGGTGGCGCTGGCCATGGGCAAGATGGGCGCGGGCGAGCTGAATTACTCGTCCGATATCGACCTCATCGTGTTGTTCGACGAAACCCGGTTTGAGCCGGGCGATGAGATGGAGGCACGGGCAAGCTTCATCAAGGTGACCCGCCGCATGACCTCTGCCCTCGCAGATGTGACCCGCGATGGCTATGTCTTCCGCACCGATCTACGGTTGCGCCCGGATGCATCTGTCACGCCCGTCTGTATCTCGATGGCCGCCGCCGAACGCTACTACGAGGCCGAGGGCCGCAACTGGGAACGCGCGGCCTATATCAAGGCCCGGCCCTGCGCGGGGGATATCGCGGCGGGGGAGCGGTTTCTGAACACCCTCACCCCGTTCGTCTGGCGCAAGCACCTGGATTTTGCCGCCATTCAGGACACCCACGAGATGCGCGAGAAGATTCGCCGTCACAAGGGGCTGCATGGGCCGATCACGCTGGAAGGCCACAATATGAAGCTTGGCGCGGGAGGCATCCGAGAGATCGAGTTCTTTGCCCAGACCCGGCAGATCGTGTCCGGCGGGCGCGACCCGGACCTGCGCTGCCGCGGCACGGTTCCGGCTTTGGCGGCTTTGGCCGAGAAGGGCTGGATCGAGGCGGATGTGCGCGACCGGCTGACCCGGCATTATCGCCTGCATAGAGAGATCGAACACCGCGTTCAGATGATCAATGACGCGCAAACCCATTTGCTGCCCAACTCGGATGAAGGGATCGAGCGGCTGGCGCGGTTCTGTGGTGAGGACGATACAATAGCCTTTCGCACAGTGCTGCGCGACCGGCTGGCTGAGGTTGACCGGCTTTGCGAACCGTTCTTCAAGCCCGAGAAAGCCGAAACCGACCTGCCGGACCTGTCCGAAACCGCCGAGGAAATCGTCGCCCGCTGGCCCGGGTATCCGGCGTTGCGATCAGCGCGGGGGCAGGCGATCTTTGCCCGGTTGAAGCCCGATCTGCTGGCCCGCTTCGCCGCCACCCCTCGCCCCGAAGAGGCGCTTGGCAACTTTGACGGGTTTCTCAGGGGCCTGCCTGCCGGGGTGCAGCTCTTCTCGCTGTTCGAGGCCAACCCGCCGCTTGTCGATCTGATTGTGGATATCTGCGGCACCGCCCCCGGCCTTTCGCGTTACCTGTCGCGCAATTCCGGGGTTCTGGACGCGGTGATCGGTGGAGATTTCTTTGCGGGCTGGCCGGATCGGGACACCCTTTCGGCGCATCTGGAGGCGCAGCTTGAGGGGCAGGATTACGAAGGCGTTCTGAACACCGCCCGCCGCTGGCTGAAGGAATGGCATTTCCGCGTTGGCGTGCATCATCTGCGTGGGCTGATTCATGCCGAGGAAGCAGGCGCAGAGTATTCCATGCTGGCGCAAGTGATCCTGCGGGCGCTCTGGCCGCGCGTCTGCGACGAGGTCGCGCGCCGTCATGGGCCAGCCCCCGGTCGCGGTGGCGCGGTTGTGGCCATGGGCAGCCTTGGGGCCGGGCGGCTGACGGCGGGGTCTGACCTCGACCTTCTGGTGATCTACGATCCAGGCGATGTGGAGTTCACGGACGGGCGCCGCCCGCTCGACCCGCGCGGCTGGTTTGCCAAGGCGACCAAGACGCTGATCACCGCCCTGACCGCGCCGACGGGCGAGGGTAAGCTCTATGACGTGGATATGCGCCTGCGCCCCTCTGGCCGTCAGGGGCCGGTGGCGACGGCGCTCGAAGGCTTCCGCCATTACCAGATGACCGAGGCCTGGACTTGGGAGCATCTGGCGCTGACCCGCGCGCGGCCCGCGGCCGGCGATGCCAGCCTCTGCGCCGATATCGAGGCGATCCGGATGGAGGTTCTGACCACGCCGCGCGATCCGGTGAAGATCGTCGCGGATGCGCAGGACATGCGCGACCGGCTTGCGGCGGCGGGGCGTGTGGGCGAGGGGCTGGATGCCAAGGAAGGCCCCGGACGGATGAAGGACGTGGAACTGCTGGCCGAAACCGCCGCGCTGATTGCCGGTGTGCCCGCCCGCGACGTGGAGGGCCAGTTGGAGGCGGGCGTGTCCATCGGCTGGATCAGTGCGGATGACGCGCGCACCCTTGCTGCGGCCCATCACCTCTATGGCCGCCTGAATCACGCCACGCGGCTCTTGACCGACCGCCGTCTGGATCTGGACGAAATCGGATCGGGCGGGCGCAGCTTTATCGCCCGCGAAGCCGGTGTCGCAGACGGCGCTGAATTGGCCGCGAAAGCCGAGAGCCTGCGTGCCCGTTGTGAGGCTATCATCAACGCAGCGCTGGCCCATCCGCCACGCAGGGAGGAAGCCCGATGAAAGATGCAAGCGACCCCAAGAACCTGATCCGGGAAGCCTACCGGATCGAGGGAATCACCAATGGCGAATGCCGCTCGATCTTCATGGATTGGGCGCTGAGCCTCACGGACCCCGACCCGCTGCCGCATATCCGGACGCTGCTGGACCGCTACCGGACCGATGCGCCGGATCATCCGATGACGGCAGTCCTCGAACAGGGATTGGCCAATCCCCCCGCTGCAAAACGCAGGGGCGGGCGTGCCGGACGGGTCGGGCAGGGCTGAGCGATCAGTCTTTCACCCGCGTCGATTGCGCCCCGCGTTCGCGGTAGGGCGTAGTGTCGTAATGCGCGCGGTAGCATTTGGAAAAATGCGAAGGCGAGGCAAAGCCGCAGGACAGCGCCACGTTGATCACGCTCATATCCGTCTGCATCAACAGGTTGCGCGCCTTTTGCAGGCGCAGTTCCATGTAATAGCGCTTGGGGCTTCGGTTCAGATACCGGCGGAACAGCCGTTCCAGCTGCCGCGTCGACATGCCGACCTCGTGGGCAAGGGTTGACGGGCTGATTGGTTCCTCCAGGTTCTGTTCCATCATCCGGATGACCTGGCTCAGTTTGGGATGTCGCACGCCGATCCGGGTCGGGATCGACAGGCGCTGCGAGTCCTGGTCGGTGCGGATAGAGGTGTAGATCTGCTGATCGGCGATCTGACTGGCCAATTCCTCGCCATGGTCATTGGCCACGATCGTCAGCATAAGGTCGATCGAGGCCGTCCCGCCCGCCGTGGTCATCCGGTTGCCATCAATCACGAAGACCGATTTGGTCAGCTTCACCTCTTCGAATTCCTCGGAAAAGCTGTCCTGGTTTTCCCAGTGGATCGTGGCCCGCTTGCCATCGAGCAGCCCGGCCTTGCCCATGGCATAGGCCCCGGTGCAAAGCGCCGCAATGGTCACCCCGCGCCGGGCCTCGCGGCGCAGCCAGTTGATCAGCTTCTTGGTGGTGGCCTTCTGCACGTCGATGCCGCCGCAAATGACAATCGTGTCCTCGCGGTTGAGCTCTTCGAAATTTATATGCAGCTTGATCCGCGCATAGGAACTGCATTGCACTTCGTCGCCTTCTTCGCCTGCATAGAGGATCTTGTACAGGTCAGCCCCCCCAAGCCGGTTGGCGATCCGCAACGTATCGACCGCCCCGGCGAAGCTGAGCAGGGTGAACTGATCGAGCAATACGAAGATAAAGCGCCGGGGTTGGCGGGGGACGCCATGAAGCAGAGTGACCATTGCGCTATTTCTCCTTTGCGGCCGGATTGGTTTTGCCGCTTTTTCTAGCGAAACCACCATTTTTTGCGTTTCGCAATCCCCTGAAGGGACGAATTTCGCATTGGCCCCCGCTTTTCTCCGCCCTATAAGCAAGGTCTGACACTGACAGGAGTTGCGTTATGGCACAGGCATGGACGAAATCGGATTGGCGCGCGAAGCCGCGGATTCAGATGCCCGACTATCCCGATGCGGAAGCATTGGCAGCGGTCGAGGCTCAACTTGCCAGCTATCCGCCGCTTGTCTTCGCAGGTGAGGCCCGGAAACTGCGCAGCCAGCTTGCCGCCGTTTCGCGCGGCGAGGCGTTCCTTCTGCAAGGCGGGGACTGCGCCGAAAGCTTTGCCGAATTTTCCGCCGATTCCATCCGTGACACCTACAAGGTCATGTTGCAGATGGCCGTGGTGCTGACCTTTGGTGCCAAGGTGCCCGTGGTCAAGGTCGGTCGCATGGCGGGCCAGTTCGCCAAGCCCCGTTCCGCGCCGACCGAAGTCAAGGATGGGGTGGAACTGCCTTCCTACCGTGGCGACATCATCAACGAGCTGGATTTCACCGAAGCCGCCCGTCTTCCGAACCCGCAGAAGATGTTGCAGGCCTATACGCAGGCAGCGGCCACGCTTAACCTACTGCGCGCCTTCAGCCAGGGCGGGTTTGCCGATATCCACCGGGTCCATAGCTGGACGCTCGGTTTTACCGATGCGGATGACGCTGACCGGTATAGGGATATGGCGAACCGGATTTCTGACGCGCTCGATTTCATGACCGCCGCCGGTCTGAACTCGGAAACCGCGCATCAGCTTGGCACCGTGGATTTCTACACCAGCCACGAGGCGCTGCTTCTGGAATACGAAGAGGCGCTGTGCCGGATTGATTCGACCTCTGGCCTGCCGGTGGCAGGGTCCGGCCATATGATCTGGATCGGCGACCGCACCCGCCAGCCCGATGGCGCGCATGTGGAATTTGCTAGCGGCGTGCAGAACCCCATTGGCCTGAAATGCGGCCCTACCACGACCGAGGACGATCTCAAGGTGCTGATGGCCAAGCTGAACCCCAAGAACGAGGCGGGCCGCCTGACCCTGATCGCGCGGTTCGGTGCGGGCAATGTGGGCGATCACCTGCCGCGTCTGATCAAGACGGTTCAGTCCGAGGGTGCGAATGTGGTCTGGTCCTGCGATCCGATGCACGGCAACACGATCAAGGCGGCCTCCGGCTACAAGACCCGGCCCTTCGATTCGGTGCTGCGCGAGGTGCAGGAGTTCTTCGCGATCCATCGCGCCGAGGGCACTGTGCCCGGTGGTGTGCATTTCGAGATGACCGGCAAGGACGTGACCGAATGCACCGGCGGTGTGCGGGCGGTGACGGATGAGGACCTGTCCGACCGTTACCACACGGCCTGTGACCCGCGTCTCAACGCCTCGCAATCGCTGGAACTGGCCTTCCTCGTCGCCGAAGAACTGAGCCGCGATGGCCGCAAGGCAGCCGCAGCGGCGGGTTGAGACAAGGTTAACGCCTGAACTGAAACGCCCCGGAGCCTGATCGGTTCCGGGGCGTTGTCGTTAACCATGTCACCTGGAGCTGGCTCGGATCGAGGTTAACGAACCTGGTATGGGGTCAGCTCAATCCACCCTGAACCAGCCGCAAGGTCGGGCGCTTTTGAAACGGTCGGGCTGGTTCGGCGGATTGACCGGGTTGGATCGGGGTCGCGCCAGTGCTGTCAGGGCGGCCGGCCAGACGTGTCAGGCTTTGATGGCGAATGCGGAAGCGGCGTGGCGGAAGGCCGACCAGCCCGTCGGTGACCAGCACGCCTAGCGCGCGGCTGATCCGTCCCTCCGGTCCAGTGAGCGGCATCAGGCACATGCGGCCTTCCAGAACCGCCCGGCCCTGCGCGTCGGACACAAGCTCCAGATCCAGAACAGCGGGGTCGGAGAAAACCTGAAAGACCCTTTCCATCAAGCGTTTACGGTCCGGGATTTCGAAGAACGCCCGCAAGGGCATACCCCGGACATCCATCCCCATCGTGTGATGAAGATGCTGACCGGCCAGCCGAAACCGTACCGCATCGGGGCGCGGACATTCCAGCAGGAAGGCATTGGGCAATGCCGGGGCCAGTGCCTGAGGGTCCAGATCGGCACGCCGGGGAATGCCGCCATTGCGCCGGAGGCTGGTCCAATGGGTCATGACGGTGCCTACAACCGATCCCATCTGATGATCCTTGCGGTGCCAAAGCGGCACCACGTTTCGTGGCTGTTCCGAACAGGTTTTCATCTTGCACTCCTGCACTCACGCCCCCGAAACGACCCTGCCCGGCGTTGGCGTCGCACCCTGACTTGTGTTAACGCTGAACCGGAGATCCTTACCCAACCCTTAATAACATCCGGACAATTCGACGAGCAGGGGGGAAAAGCTTAAGTGGTTAATTCGATGACGGGATATGCCGCTCGCGATGTGGCGTCTGACGGGATCTTGCGCAGTTGGGAATTGCGCAGCGTCAATGGCCGAGGTCTGGATATGCGGCTGCGTCTGCCGGACCGGTTGGGACGGCTCGATATCATGCTGCGCGAACGGCTGAAGAAAGCCATCGCCCGCGGTTCGGTGACGCTGAATCTGCGGATCAGCAAGGAAGACGTCGGCGCGGCAGCCTCCATAGACGAAGCGGCCTTGCTGGCCTCTCTGTCGGCTCTGTCCCATGTGCAGCGCAGCGCCGAGGCGCAGGGCCTGCCCGTCGGCCCCGTCGATCCCGCCCGCATCCTGACCCTGCCCGGTGTCATGGCCAGCGGCGCGGCGGAGGAGAATTTTCCGTCCGATGAAACCCTGCTGGCGGAGTTCGACGAGTTGCTGGCAGCCTTCCTGGCCTCGCGCGCGGAGGAAGGGGCGGCTTTGCGCCAGACGCTCAGCGACCAGATCGACGCGATGGACCCTTTGGTTGCACAGGCCGCCGCGCAGGCCGAAGCCCGAAAAGGCACGGCAGCGGACCGGCTGGCGGAGAATTTGCGGAAGATCCTGAACACCGCCGACGGGATGGACCCGGACCGTCTGGCGCAGGAACTGGCTCTGCAGGCGGTCAAATCCGATGTGACCGAAGAGATTGATCGTCTGGCAAATGCCCATATCCCGGCGGCTCGCGCGCTGCTGGAGGCCGATGGCCCGGTCGGGCGGCGCTTCGATTTCCTGATGCAGGAGTTCAACCGAGAGGCCAATACGCTCTGCTCGAAATCCAGCGACGCGGCGCTGACCCAGACCGGCCTTGACCTCAAGGTCGCGATTGATCAGATGCGCGAGCAGGTTCAGAACGTGGAGTGACCATGCCCCAGACCGACAGCCGCCGTGGCCTTCTTATCATCCTGTCCTCGCCCTCGGGCGCGGGAAAATCGACGCTGGCCAAGCGGTTGATGGACTGGGATCCCTCCCTGAGCTTCTCGGTTTCCGCCACCACGCGCGCGGCGCGACCGGGCGAGGTGGATGGGAAGGACTATCATTTCCTCAGTGAATCCGCCTTCAAGGACATGGTACGGGACGGCGCGATGCTGGAACACGCCCATGTCTTCGGTAATTTCTACGGCTCGCCCATGGCGCCGGTGAAAAAGGCCATCGACAGCGGCTGCGACGTGCTCTTTGACATAGACTGGCAGGGGGCGCAGCAGATAAAGACCAGCGCCTTGCGCGACCATGTGCTGTCGATCTTCGTGCTGCCGCCATCCATCGCGGAACTGCGCCGCCGTCTGGTCAGCCGGGGGCAGGACGCGCCCGAGGTGATCCAGAAGCGGATGCAAAAAAGCTGGGACGAGATCAGCCATTGGGATGGTTATGATTACGTGCTGGTCAACGACGATCTGGACGTGACCTTCGAGCGGTTGAAAACCATTGTCAGCGCCGAACGTCTGCGCCAGCCGCAGCAACCGGGGCTGGTGGGCTTCGTGCGCGGGCTGCAATCCGAATTTCAGGAGGATGAACAGTGATTTACGCCCTTGATGGTGTTGCGCCCGAGATCGCGGAGGATACCTGGGTCGCCCCCGATGCGAACGTGATCGGCCGGGTGGTGCTGGAAGAGGGCGCCTCGGTCTGGTTCGGCAGCACCCTGCGCGGAGACAACGAGGAAATCCGAATCGGCGCAGGGTCAAACGTGCAGGAAAACTGCGTCTTCCATACCGATCCCGGCTGTCCGTTGCAGATCGGGGCGAATTGCACCATCGGTCACAAGGCCATGCTGCATGGATGCACCATCGGCGATGGCAGCCTGATCGGCATGGGGGCCACGGTGTTGAACGGGGCGAAGATCGGCAAAGGCTGCCTGATCGGGGCCGGGGCGCTGATCACCGAAAACAAGGAGATCCCCAATTTCTCGCTGGTCATGGGCGCACCGGGCAAGGTGGTGCGGCAGCTTGATGAGGCGGCACAGGCCGGGCTGCTGGCCTCGGCCGAGCATTACCGGCAGAATATGCGCCGATTCCGGGCGGGACTGGTCGCCTTGGGCTAGGCCCGGGTTAGGCTCAGCGTGAATTGCTGTCCATCCGGGGACAGCGATAAAAGGGCGCGTCTTCCGCTGATTGTGGCCTCCTTGGCCAGCAAGGCGAATTGGACGCGAGAGGGCGGCGGCAGTAGGTCAGATGATATCGGTTGCTCCAGAACCTGCCAGAACTCCGCGTCGATGGACAGCTTGCGACCCTCGCCCGAGATGTCCCACTCCTCGCCGTCGCGCTGAACCGTCAGGATGCCCCCAAGCGGAAGAGCCGTCTCGGCACAGTTGAGCAGCAGGAAAGCGAGCTTCGCGTCCTGCCGGGGCAGATCGCCCGTCACCTGCCACTCCACCGACAGCCGACCGCCGCCATAGATCGCGGTCACGATCTCGCGCAATTCACGTTCCGACAGGGTTTCGCCAGCCCGCGCTGCACCGAAGGCCACGCGGAAGAAGCGGATGCGCGCCATGGCGTCCTCGATCGCGGACCCGATCAGGTCAAGTTCAGGCGTGCGCGGGGTTCCGGACAGGCCAATCAGCTCCATCCCGTTGGAAATCGCTGACAGCGGGTTTACAAGGTCATGGCAGAGCCGCGACCCCACCAGTTCGGCAAGATCCGGCACGGGGAAATCATGGCGATCATCCATCACGAAAGGCCCCCTGAAATGGTCAATGATCTCAACGCGATGCTGGAACCTGGCATGTTGGTGCGCCACCCCGGCCAGCCTGATTGGGGGCTGGGGCAGGTGCAATCGAATATCGCGGGCCGGATCACAGTGAATTTCGAGAATGCCGGAAAGGTGGTGATCAATGGCGAACGGGTGGGCCTTGTCATCGAGTTCTGATCTCCTCGGATCTTCTGCCCGATAACGCTAGCCCGCGTGCGGTTAACAGTTTCCTAACGGGTCGGGCTTGAGGTTGCATTGGCCCGGTCAATCGCTTACCTCGCGCGCAGGTTTCTTGGCGGGCGGCCCATGGTGATTGACGACACCCAGCTTGAACTGCGTCTGGCCCGAGGCGAGGCCGATCTGAGGCTTGCACAGGCCCTGCGCTACGAGGTGTTCATCCGGGAACTGGGCGGCGATGGCGACCTCGTGGATCACGCAAACGGGCTGGAGGCGGACAGGTTCGATCCGTACTTCGACCATCTGATGCTGCTGGATCGGTCGCGGCAGGGCAATCAATGCATTGGCGTCTACCGTGTGATGCGAGAAGATCAGGCCGCCGCGGCAGGCCAGTTCTATTGCGATGATGAATATGATCTGACGGTTCTGAAACAGGGTCCGCTCAGGCTGCTGGAACTGGGGCGGTCCTGTGTGCACGCCGATTATCGCGGCGGCACGGCGATGCTGCATCTGTGGAACGGGCTGGCGGCCTATGTGGAGGATCACGGGATCGACCTGATGTTCGGCGTCGCATCCTTCCATGGAACCGATGCCGCTGCCTTTGCTGCGCCCTTGTCGTTGCTGCATCACCGCTACCTTGCCCCTGCTGACATCCGCGTTCGCGCGCGCGAGGACAGTTTTCAGCGCATGGACCTGATCGCCGAACCCGATCTGGACCGGGTCGCCGCCGCCCGCGCGATACCTGCGCTGATCAAGGGCTATCTCAAGATGGGCGGGTTCGTGGGCGAGGGGGCCTATATTGACCGGCCCTTCAACACCACTGATATCTGCTTGCTGATGGATGTGAAGCGGGTGTCGCAGAAGCAGTTCGGCCTCTATGCCAAAGGGGCGCGGCGGTGACGATCTGGGATGATGGCGAGCTGCCGGTGGACAGCCCCATTACTCTTGCCGGGTGGCTGAGGGCCGGTCGCAGGGGCGTGCCGGTTTTCCTGCTTCTTCTGGTCTGCTTTCCGCTGCTTCTGATCCTGCGGGTGCCGGAGAAATGGATTTGGGGCTATCGTCGCCCGATAACCCCATGGATCACGCAATTCGTTTGTATTTCAACCTGTTGGATGATGGGTTTGAAGCGTTATGTGAGCGGTTTGCCAAGTCCGCAACGCGGGGCCTATGTGGCAAATCATTCCAGTTGGCTCGACATATTCGTGCTGAACGCGTCCAAGCGCATCTACTTCGTTGCCAAGTCCGAGGTGCACGGCTGGCCCGGCATCGGCTGGCTGGCGCGGGGCACCGGCACGGTGTTCATCCGCCGCGACCGGCGCGAGGCAAAGCGACAGCAGGAGGTGTTCGAGGACCGGCTGCGGGCAGGCCACCACCTGTTGTTTTTCCCGGAAGGCACCAGCACCGACGGACAAAGGGTTCTGCCCTTCAAGACGACGCTTTTCGCGGCCTTCACCACCGAGACCTTGCGCGAGTTCCTGACCGTTCAGCCCATCACCCTGCGCTATCATGCGCCCCAGGGAGAAGACCCGAGGTTCTACGGATGGTGGGGCGAGATGGGCTTCGGCTATGGGCTGCTCAAGGTGCTGGCCGTCCGGCGGCAGGGGCGCGTCGACGTGATCTACCATCCGCCGCTAAGGGTCTCGGACTTCCCTGATCGTAAATCCCTTGCGGCAGCCTGCGAACAAGCCGTCCGGCAGGGGTTCACCGAAGCGGCGCGGTAAGGGCGTTCAGCGCGGCCAGCGGATCCTCCGCCTTCCAGATCTCCTGCCCGATGGCGAAGAAATCCGTGACCGGGGCCAGCTGCGCCACCAGATCGACGGTCAACGCACCTTCCGCCACCACGGGCAGCTCGATCATCTGCGACCACCAGGCGAAAAGGTCATGTTCGGCGCGGGTGCCGTCGCCAAGGGGGCTGTCGCCCACGGGACCGAACGAGATATAGTCAGCGCCCACTTCGCCTGCCGTCATCCCCTCATGGGTGGAGGCACCGCAGAACGCGCCGACAATGGGATCGGCCCCCAACTCCTTGCGGGCCTTGCGGACGGACCGGGCGGCATCGGTCAGGTGAACCCCGTCAAGCCCGAGCCGTTCCACCATGCCCAGATGCTTTTCGATCACAATCGGCACGTCCCGCTCATGGGCAATGACGCGCAGCGCATCGGCGGCGCGGGCCACTTCATCGGCGTCGGTCGAGGCATGGGCCAGCCGCAGGCAGGCGATCTCGACCCCGTCCAGAACGGCGGCGAGCCTCGGCGCGAAGGCGTCGATTTCGAAGGCGGGCGGCGTGATCAGGTAGATCTGCGGCTGCTCGGGGGCGTCCTGGGGCATGGGTCTGTCCTTCGTCTAGGCTGGCGCGGTGATAGCCGGTCGCCGCGTCGGGAACAATGGGGCGCTTGCATCGCGGCCCCCCCGGATTTATGCGGCAGCCCATGGAAGCCAAGCATCCCCAACCCGCCTTCATCCTCGTGCGCCCGCAGATGGGCGAAAACATCGGTGCCGCCGCGCGGGCGATGTGGAATTTCGGGCTGGACCACATGCGCGTGATTGCTCCGCGCGATGGCTGGCCCAATGAACGCGCCGTTGCGCTGGCCAGCGGGGCGGGGCGGCTGCTGGACAATGCGGGGCTGTTCCAGACCACGGCTGAAGCCATGCGCGATTGCACCTATGTATTTGCCACCACGGCCCGGCAGCGGGGGCTGACAAAACCCATTGTGACGCCCGAACGCGCGATGGAACAGGCCCGTGCGATCCATGCGGAAGGCGGCAAGGTGGGGGTGCTGTTCGGTCCCGAACGGGCGGGGCTGGAAAATGAGGATATCGTGCAGGCCAACGCGATCATCTCGGTCCCCGTGAACCCTGATTTTGCCTCGCTCAACCTGGGCCAATGCGTGCTGCTGACCGCCTATGAATGGCGCCGCGCAACCGAAGAGATCGTGGCGGAAGTGATGGAACTGGCCGGGACAGAATTTGCAAGCGGTCTAGAGGTCGAGAAACTCGGCGACCATTTCGAGGAGCGTCTGAATGATGCCGGGTTCTTCTTCCCCGAGGCCAAGGCCGACAGCATGCGGCTCAACCTGCGCAACATGTGGTCGCGCCTGCCGCTCACGCGCGCGGATGTGCAGACTTTGCATGGCGTCCTGCGCCAGATGGTGCGCTGGAAGGAACGCGGCTGACCCGCGACGCATTGCCGTGGCGCTTGATCCTCCCGTGGGGCGGGGCTAGGTCTGGCGGGATGGAAATGGGAGCCCGAGGCATGAGCGGACGCAGTATCTTCGAAGAGGTCACCGAAACCCAGAAACCCGCCGCGACGCCGGGCGCTTTGACGGCGGGCCGGGGCAGGGGGCGCGGCTTTGCGCGGGTCTGGCTGATGGTGCTTTTCGCGATGGTCGTGGTGATGATCGCCGTGGGCGGGCTTACCCGGCTGACCGACTCGGGGCTTTCCATCACCGAATGGGCCCCGATTTCGGGCGCGGTGCCCCCTTTGAATGAGGCCGATTGGCAGGCGGAATTCGAGGCTTATCAGCAGACCGATGAATACCGGCTGCAAAACGCGGGCATGAGCCTGGCCGAGTTCCAGTACATCTACTGGTGGGAATGGGGCCACCGGCAGCTTGGCCGGACCATCGGCCTTGTCTGGGCGCTCGGCTTTGCCTTCATGCTGGCGACCAGCCGGATGCCCACAGGCTGGACCGGACGCTTCCTGCTGCTTGGCGCGCTTGGCGGCGCGCAGGGGGCGATTGGCTGGTGGATGGTGCATTCCGGGCTGCAGGAGGGGATGCTCGATGTGGCCTCCTACCGGCTGGCGACGCATCTGGGGCTGGCCTTCCTGATCCTGGCGCTCATAGCCTGGTATGTGCTGCGCCTCATGCGTGACGAGGCGGAGCTGATGCAGGCCCGCCGAAATATGGACCGCAAGATCAAGGGGATGGTGACGGGGCTGTTGCACCTGTCCTTTGTGCAGATCCTCCTCGGGGCGCTCGTGGCCGGGATTGACGCAGGCCGCATGTTCCCCGACTGGCCGCTGATGTCAGGCGGTTTCTTCCCGCCAGATATGTGGCAGATCGAGCCGCTATGGCGGAACTTCTTCGAAAACGCGGGCACCGTGCAGTTCATACACCGGATCGTGGGCTATGTGCTGGTGCTGATGGCGATCGGCATTCTCATGGCCGCCCGCAAATCCGCCAATCGCAGCGTCAGGGGCGCGGCGCAGGTGGCGGCGGCGATGATCTTCGTGCAGGCGGTGCTGGGGATTGTCACGGTGATGCATTCCTCGCCGCTGGCGCTGGCGCTGCTGCACCAGTTGGGCGCGGTCGTGACCATTGTGCTGATCCTGCGCGCGCGCTTCACCGCGATGCATCCCCATGCCCAATCCGTAAGAGGGGCCTGAGATGTGCGCCTATGACGATCTGATCGCCTACCAGAAAGACACGCAGGCCCTGTCAGAGGTGATGGGCCGTCTTGGCTGGGACCAGGAAACCATGATGCCGCGCGGGGCCGCCGATCAGCGGGCCGAGGAAATGGCGGCGATGGAAAGCGTACTGCATGCACGTCGCACCGATCCCTGTGTGGGCGACTGGCTGGACCGGGCGGAGGCCGTGGATGATGTGGCGCGCGCCAATTTGCGGCTGATCCGCCGGGAATATGACCGCGCCACCAAGGTGCCAGCCGATCTGGCCAAGGCACTGGCCAAGGCCACGTCGCGCGCGCAAGGCATCTGGGCCGAGGCGCGGGGGAATGAAGACGTGGCGGCCTTTCTGCCAACGCTCACCGAAATTCTGCGGCTGCGCCGCGAAGAGGCGGCAGCCATCGCAGGGGACTCAGACCCCTATGATGCGCTTTTACAGGACTACGAGCCGGGGATCACCGGTGCCGAGCTTGAGGCGCTGTTTTCCCGGATGCGCCCGCGGCTGGTGGATCTGCGCGGGCGCATCCTGTCCTCGGGCTATGACCCCGAACCGCTGACGGGCCATTTCCCGGAAGCCGCGCAACTGGCCCTGTCCGCAGATCTGGCGACAGTCTTCGGCTATGACTTCGACCGTGGCCGCATCGACAAGGCGGTGCATCCGTTCAGCTCCGGGTCCGGTCACGATGCGCGGATCACGACGCGGGTGGATGAAAGCGAACCCTTCGGCTGTCTCTATTCCACCATCCACGAGGTCGGCCACGCCTGTTATGAGCTCAATATCGACGACGCCTATCTCCTGACCATCCTCGGCGGTGGCGTGTCCATGGGCGTGCATGAAAGCCAGAGCCGGTCCTATGAGAACCAGATGGGCCGCAGCCGTGCCTTCACCGGTTGGCTTTTCGGCAAGATGAACGAGACCTTTGGCGATCTGAACGTAAAGGATGCCGATGCTTTCCACGCGGCCGTGAACCGGGTCCAGTCGGGCTATATCCGCACCGAGGCCGACGAGGTTCACTACAACCTGCATATCCTGCTGCGATTCGATCTGGAACGGGCGTTGATCACAGGCGATCTGCAAGTGGCCGATCTGGAAGCCGCCTGGAATGACCGCTTTGCCGCCGATTTCGGTGTGGCGGTCGATAAGCCCTCGAACGGGATGTTGCAGGATGTGCATTGGTCGGTGGGGCTCTTTGGCTATTTTCCGACCTACACGCTTGGCAATGTCTATGCGGGCTGCCTGTTCCAGACGCTGCGCAACGATCTTCCGAACGTGGATGCGCAGATGGCCCAGGGCGATCTGAGCGGCGCGACCGGCTGGATGGCGCAGAACCTGCAAACGCATGGCGGGCTTTACGAGCCGCGCGATGTGGTGGAACGCGCCGCCCGCGCACCGGTCAGCGAAGCGCCGCTTCTCGATTATCTCGACGCCAAGTTCGGCGCGATTTACGGGGTTTAGCATGGGGGTGCGGCCAGATCAGGCCGCACGCGGCCCGGCGGTCTGGATGCTGGCGGTTGGCCAGACGCTCAGCTACGCCTGCCTCTACTACATTTTTGCCGCCCTCATCTTAAGCTGGGAGGCCGATCTTGGCTGGGACCGGGCTTTGCTGGCCACCGGGCCGTTCCTGTCCATCGTGATTGCCGCAGTGCTGGCCCCGTTCGCCGGACGGCTGGTGGATCTTGGCAAAGGGCCCGAGGCGATGGTGGCTGGCGCGCTGATCGGGGCCGGGGCGTTGGTGGTGCTGGCGCTCAGTCAGACCCCGACGGCGTATCTTGGCGCATGGGCCCTGATCGGGCTCGCCCAATCCGTCACGCTTTATGAAACCTGTTTTGCCTTCCTGATCCGCCGCTTGGGCGCACATGCGCGGGTGGCGATTGTCCGGGTCACGCTGGTCGCGGGCTTTGCCTCGACTTTGGCCTTTCCGGCGGGTGCGACGCTCAGTGCCTCCATCGGCTGGCGCGGGGCGGTCTGGGTGGCGGCGGGGGTGATGGTATTCGGCCTGGTGCCACTCTTCGCCATCGCGGGACGGATGCTGCGCCGGGTGGAGGGCGCGTCGGATACGAAAGATGCTGACAGGGGGGCCTTGGGACGGGCGTTGCGCACAGTCAGCTTCTGGGTTCTGGCGGTCGTCCTGTCGCTTGTCTCGCTCAATCACTGGATGCTGATCCAATATGCCGTGCCGATCTTCGTTGAACAGGGCGCGAGCCAGCCGCTTGCGGTGTTCGCGGCCTCTACCGTTGGACCCGCTCAGGTGGCCGGACGACTGGTCCTGATGCGATACGAGGCGCGGATCGGTAACGCGGCAGCCACCCGCATTACCTTTCTGGCCATGGTCGCGGGCACGCTGGCGCTGTTTCTGGCGGGCGTTCAGCCCTGGCTGATTTTCGCCTTTACCGCCATTCAGGGCGGCGCAATCGGGGTCATGACCATCCTGCGTCCGGTGCTGATCTCCGAGGTCATGGGACCGGCGGGTTATGGTGCCATTGCGGGCACGATCCAGATCCCTGCAATCATGGCAGGAGCAGTTGCCCCGGTTCTGGGGGCCTTCATGCTGGAAGGCTTCGGTGTGCCCGGTCTGCTTGGCCTCTCGCTTCTGGTTCTGATGGTCAGCCTTTGGATGCTGGCCATCTTGCTAAGGCGATTGGATTGACCTCAGCCCGGCTGTGTCCAGTCCGGGGCACGCTTTTCGATGAACGCGTCGATGCCCTCGGCGGTGTCGTCATCCAGCATGTTTTCCACCATCACGGCGCCGGTGTAGTCATAGGCCTGGGCGAGGCTCATCTGGATCTGGTCGTAGAAGGCGCGCTTGCCGATCCTGACGGCGCTGCCAAGCTTGTCGGCCACGGTCTGCGCCATGTCCATCACCTCCTCCTCCAGCCGGTCCGCATGGACCGATCGGTTGATCAGCCCGAGTGCCTCGGCCCGGTCGGCCAGAATGAAACGGCCCGTGGTCAGCATCTCCATCGCCTGTTTGCGTGGGATATTGCGGGATAGAGCCACCATTGGCGTTGAACAAAAGAGCCCGATATTGACACCGTTCACCCCGAACCGCGTATCATCGGCAGCAACGGCCATATCGCAGGACGCCACCAACTGACAGCCTGCCGCCGTGGCAATACCGTGGACCTGGGCAATCACCGGCTGCGGCAGGCGGGGGATCATCTGCATGATCTCTCCGCAGCGGTTGAAGAGGTCGCGCAGAGCCGCCGCGCCCTTGTCGGGGGCCTGCCGCTTGGCGCGCATTTCCTTCAGATCATGGCCCGCGCAGAACGCCTTGCCAGTGCCGCGCAGCACCACAACGCGCTGCGTCTCCGATCCCATCAGATTGGTGAATTCCGCTTTCAGCCGCGCCAGCATCGCGTCCGACAGCGCATTCAGCGCGCCGGGCATGTTCAGCGTCAGCCGGGTGATGGGGCCAAGGTCCTCGCGGATAAGAATATCCTGTGACGTAGCGTCCGACATCTGGCCCTCCCTTGCCAATTGCATTCAAGACACCGAATGCTAGGCCGAAAGAGGGAGGAGGGGCAATGGCACTGGCCATGGACAAATCCGCGCTATCCGCGTTCCTGCAAACGGAATTCGCGCAAGTTGCAGACGACTTCACCATCGAAGAAGTCAGAGAGATGGGCATCCTCGTGCGGCTCAAGGTCGATGAGCGGCACCTGCGCCCCGGCGGCACCGTATCCGGGCCGTCGATGTTCGCGCTGGCCGATGTCTCGATCTATCTGGCGGTGCTTGCGATGATCGGTCCCAAGGCACTGGCGGTCACCACCAATATCTCGATGGATTTCATGCGCAAACCCGCCGCCGCGACCGACCTGTTGTGCGATTGCCGCCTGCTGAAACTGGGCAAGACACTGGCCGTGGGCGATTGTCTGATCCGGTCCGACGGCATGGAGGCCCCGGTGGCCCGCGCTTCGATGACCTACGCGATTCCGCCCGACCGCTGAGCGAGCCAGACGGAATGGCCGTGGAATTCCGCGTCTTCCGGGCGGAACCAGAGAACCTCGAACCCATGCGCGGCCAGGAGTGCGCGATAGACATCCGGCGACAGGCTGACATGGATCACCGGTTCCGGTCCGACCTGTCCCATGGCCTCACTATCCTCGGGGCCGGTTGTCAGCAAAAGCCGAGCGCCGGGGGCGGCATGGGTTGCGAAGACCGGCAACATGGCGCGTTGATCCTCGCGCGACAGGTGAAAGAAACTGTCCCACGCGACGATCACGTCAAATCGGTGACCCAGTGACAGTCCGCGCATATCGGCGAGAACCGCTCTTGCGCCGGGAAGGTTGCCCCGGAAATGGTCCAGCATGCGCTTTGACCCGTCCACGCCTGTCACGGCGCAGCGCTGATCCGTGAACCAGCGGGCTATCGGCAGCCCCGACCCGCAGCCCAGATCAAGCACCGTCGCGTCCTTCTGACCGTCCAGAGCTGACGTCAAAGCGCCGAGCTCGAACAGGGACGTGTTGCGCGTTTCGGCCCAGTGGCCGGCCACCCGGTCATAGGCGGGAAGGATGTCGTTGTAGTCCATGCCTTATCCTGCGCCAACCTACGCCCGGCAGAAACCCCTTTCGAGCGCGAATTCCCGCCGCTTGCGCGGCGTTGCTTTTGACCCCCCTTGCAGCGCGGCCTATAAGGCAATTGCGCCACAGGAGTCGCGGGCATGATCCGATTCATTTTTTCGTTTTTTGGGGCAATTTTCAGCCTCGTGACCAATGGGCTTGTGATGGGCGCGCTGATTGCGGGGGGCGTGATCTTTTCCTTCACCCGCGATCTGCCCGACTATCAGACCCTGCAACAGTATTCGCCCGCCACGATCAGCCGGATTTACAACCGAGATGGCGAGATCATGGACGAGTTTGCCGCCGAACGCCGGATCTATGCCTCCTACGATGAGATTCCGCCGGTCGTTGTGCACGCCTTTGTCAGCGCCGAGGACCGCAATTTCTTTGACCATTCGGGTTATGACCCACGCGCCATCGGGGCCGCGGTGATCGAGGCGATCCGGTCGCGGGGCCGGGATGTGCGCGGGGCCTCCACGATCACGCAGCAGGTGGTGAAGAACTTCCTTCTCGACGGCTCGCGCCGGATCGAACGTAAAATACGGGAGATCATCCTTGCCGCACGGATCGAGCAGACGCTGTCCAAGGAACGGATCATGGAGCTTTATCTCAACGAGATCGAGCTTGGTCAGCGCTCCTTTGGCGTGGCGGCTGCGGCCCAGACCTATTTCAACTCCGACCTTGTCGACCTGCGCCCTGAACAGGCCGCCTATCTGGCGGCGCTGCCGCAATCGGGGGGCACGGCGCTGCATCCGGTGCGCAACTATGACCGCGCCATCAGCCGCCGCAACTACGTGCTGCGCGAGATGTATGAAAATGGCTATCTCTCGCTGGAAGAGATGGAGGCCGCGCAGGCCGCGCCGCTGGAAACCGTGCAGGGCGGCCATATCGAGCCGTTCCGGGCGCAGCTGCCGTCTCGCGACTATTTCTCCGATGAAATCCGCCGCCAGCTCAGCCGCGATTTCGGCACCGAAGGCTTCCTGTCAGGCGGCTATACGGTGCGCGCCACCATGGATGAAAGCCTTCAGGACGCCGCCGCTCAGGCGCTGCGCCGGGCACTGGAACGCTATGACCGCGACCGGGGCCTGTGGCGCGAACCGTTGGCTACCATCGAGCCGGATCTTCTGGCCGAGGCGGAAGGCGAGGGCTGGCGCGATCTGCTTGCCGATGTGACCTTCCCTCGCGACATCGACGGCTGGCACGCCGCCGTGGTGCTGGAGGTGGGCAACACCCATGCCCGGATCGGTATCGAAGGCATTGAGGATGACGAGGACGGCCATTGGATTCCGCCGGAAGACGTGACCTGGGCGCGGCCCGTGGACGCGGATGGCAACCGGGGCGATACGGCGCGAAATGCGGGCGACCTGCTGGATGTGGGCGACGTCATTCATGTGCGGGCCATGACCAGCGACAGCGATGGCAGTTTCATCCGCTGGACCCTGCGCCAGATTCCCGAGGTTCAGGGCGGGTTCATGGCGATGGATGTGAACACGGGCCGGGTTCTGGCGATGCAGGGCGGATTCTCCTACCAGTATTCCAGCTTCAACCGCGCCACGCAGGCGACGCGCCAGCCGGGGTCGGTCTTCAAGCCCTTCGTCTACGCGACCGCGCTTGATACCGGCTATAGCCCCAACACTATTGTCATCGACGCCCCGATAGAGGTCGATACGGGTGAGGGGATCTGGCGGCCCACCAATGCCTCGAACGAGTTTTACGGCCCCGCGCCACTGCGCACCGGGATCGAGCGGTCGCGGAATCTGATGACCGTTCGTCTGGCACAGGATATCGGGATGGACACCGTGGCGCGTTACGCGGAGCGCTTCGGCGTCTATGATGAATTGCAGCCCTATCTGGCCAACTCGCTCGGCTCGCAGGAAACCACGCTTTACCGGGTCGTTGCAGCCTATGCGATGTTTGCCAATGGTGGTGAGCGGGTGGAACCCACTCTGGTTGACCGGGTGCAGGACCGGTTTGGGTCCACCGTCTATCGCCATGATCAGCGCATCTGCCAGGATTGTCTGCTGAGCGATCTGGAAAGCGGTCGCGCCCCCCGGATCGTCTCGAACCGCGAGCGGGTCATTGATGCGATCACCGCCTATCAGATCACCTCGATGATGCGCGGCGTAGTTCAGCGCGGCACGGCGGCGGGCAGCGTCGGCAATGCCGGCCTCGGCGTGCCGCTGGCTGGCAAGACCGGCACCACCAACGACGCGCGCGACGTGTGGTTCGTGGGCTTCTCCAACACCATCGTGGCGGGCTGCTATATCGGCTTCGACACCCCGCGCAGCCTTGGCCGGGGCGCGTCTGGCGGCGGAATGTGCGGGCCGGTCTTTGCGCAGTTCATGCGTGAGGCGATTGCCGAATATGGCGGCGGCGAATTCGAAGTGCCGCCGGGCGGCCATTTCTACCCGATCGACCGCTATTCCGGTCAGCGTCTCGAATCCGGCGCGTCCGGCCCCGATGTGGTGATGGAATATTTCCGCGACGGGGAAGAGCCGTTCTTCGGCATGCTTTCCATCGTTGATGGTGGCTTTGGCATGGGATCGAACCTGCCGATGTTCGCGCGCGGTCAGGAACCGGGCACCGGCGGCGGGGAAATTGTCGACGGCGATCCGTTGCCCCCTACGGACAGCACCGTGGAAACCTCAACCGGCGGAACCGCGCGGGTGCCGCTTGGCACGGGGTTTGGCGAATTGACCTCCGGCGGGCTTTACTGACCAACCCGGCCCTTGCCCGCTTGCAGCGGCGCGGGGGCTGGTCTACATCCCTGTGACAACCCATTCCAGAGCCGAGCGAGCAGACCATGCGGGCCGAAACCCAAAGCCATATCGAGAAAATCCGCAAATCCCTGACCCTTCTGGGCCAGCGGATGGACCTTGAAACGGCCCCCCATCGGTTGGAGGAGTTCAACGCCCGCGTCGAGGACCCGGACCTTTGGAACGACCCGGAAAAGGCGCAGAAGCTGATGCGCGACCGGCAATTGCTGGTCGACAAGATGGGCACCTACAAGGCCATCGAGAGCGGTTTGAACGACAATGTGGAACTGATCGAGCTTGGCGAGATGGAGGACGATCAGGAAGTGATCGCCGAGGCCGAGGAAGCGCTGGCCGAGCTGGTCAAGACTGCCGCCGCGAAGGAGCTGGAGGCGCTGCTGGATGGCGAGGCGGACAGCAACGACACGTTCCTGGAAATCAACTCGGGCGCCGGTGGCACCGAAAGCTGTGACTGGGCTTCCATTCTGGCGCGCATGTATGTCCGGTGGGCCGAGAAGAAGGGCTATGATGTAGAGCTTCAGTCCGAAAGCGCGGGCGAAGAGGCGGGCATCAAATCCGCCACCTACAAGATTTCCGGCCACAACGCCTATGGCTGGCTGAAATCGGAATCGGGCGTACATCGGCTGGTGCGGATCAGCCCCTATGACAGCGCTGCTCGGCGGCATACGTCCTTCAGCTCGGTCTGGGTCTATCCGGTCGTTGACGACAATATCGAGATCGAGGTCAACCCCTCTGACATTCGCATCGACACCTACCGGTCCTCCGGTGCGGGCGGTCAGCACGTGAACACGACGGACTCGGCGGTGCGGATCACCCACATCCCGACCGGGATCGTCGTGACCAGCTCTGAGAAATCGCAGCACCAGAACCGCGATATCGCCATGAAGGCGCTGAAATCGCGGCTCTACCAGCAGGAACTGGACCGCCGCAACGCCGCCATCAACGAAGCCCATGAAAACAAGGGCGATGCGGGTTGGGGCAACCAGATCCGGTCCTATGTTCTGCAGCCCTACCAGATGGTGAAGGACCTGCGCACGGGCTACGAGACCTCTGACACGCAAGGCGTTCTCGATGGCGATCTCGACGGGCTGATGGCCAGCGTTCTGGCAATGGACGTCTCTGGCAAGACCCGCGCACAGGCCCAGGCCGAGGACTGAGACAAGCTCCTGATCAGCTATCCCGTATCGTTCAGCTTGGTCATTCCCATGTTTCTTGTGTAGCAAGGGGCAGGGGGTGCCATGGCGTTTGACATTCAGGAAAGCGGTGAAGGGGACGCAATTCTCTTTCTTCCGGGGTCATTTAGCACAACCGCCGCGTGGGCCGGGGTCTGGAATGAACTGCCCGAGGGTTATCGCCTGCTATCAGTCAACCTGCCCGGATATGGCGGGGCAGATGATCCGCGCATCGGTACTGACAGCCATATGGACCGGTTGACCGACTGGTTGCATGCGCTTTTGAACATGATCTCGGAGCCCGTTCACCTTGTCGGGCATTCCTTCGGGGGGCAGATCGCCCTTGCTGCAATGCTCAAGGGCCGGGCCAATGTCCGTAGCCTGACCACGTTCGAGGCAAATCCGGTCTTTGTTCTCCCGGATGGCGATCCGTTCCCATGGATCGACGATGTGCGTGCAATTGCGCCCCGGCTGGCACAGGCGCATCGCCGCAACGATCCGAATGCGGCGGGGATCGTGATTGATTACTGGACGCCTGAGGGCAGTTTCGCCGCGATGCCGGACCGGGTAAGGGCCTTCTGCAATGAAGGGGTGCCCGCCAATCTCCGCGATTGGGATTCCGCGATGTCATTTGCCCCGATGACGCGCGCCTTCCGCAGTATGGAGCTGCCAGCAACACTGGCCTGGGGCAGCCGTGCCAGTAATCCGATCGCAGAGTCCTGTCACGCCATTGCACAGGAATGGCCGCAATGCGCGACCCGTATCGTTGAAGGGGCCGACCACTTTCTGATCACGACCCATCCAGAAGCTTGCGCGTCGATCATTCTGGAACGGGTTTCTTCTTCGGAAGGCTGATAATTTCCCTTGGCACGGTCAAGCATCCTCCCTTAGCATTTCCGCGAGGGAGGAATTCGTGATGAGTGACACAAGCCAGGTACTGCCCGCAGCGTCCAAAGTGCCGGAGGTCCGGCAGATGGAGATGGGCGATATCGGCTATGCGCTGCGCGCCGGGTGGCAGGATTTTCGCCGCAAGCCGATGATGGGGCTGTTTTTTGCCCATATTTACGTGATCGGCGGCTGGCTGCTCTATATCCTCTTCTTCGTGACGGAACAGATCTGGCTGTCTCTGCCGATCACCGTGGGCTTTCCCCTGATCGCGCCGTTTCTGGCCGTGGGGCTTTACGAGGTCTCGCACCGGCTGGAACAGGGCGAGACTGATTTCCGCCGCAATGACATCTTCGGCGTGGTCTGGCGTCAGCGCTTGCGGCAGTTGCCGCTGATGTCCTGGGTGATCATCGTCTATTTCTTGTTCTGGTCCTTCTTCGCGCATATGCTATTCGCGCTGTTCATGGGGCCATCGGTTCTGATGAATGTCAGTTCCAGCTATGCCTATCTGCTTCAGCCCGAAGGTCTGGTCATGCTGCTGGTGGGCACCGCATTCGGGGCGGCGTTCGCCTTTGTCCTGTTTTGCCTGACTGCGATTTCGCTGCCGCTGCTTCTGGACAAGGAGCTGGATTTCGTCACCGCCATGCTGACCTCGATCGCGGTCGTCAAACGCAATCCCAGGGTCATGATCGCCTGGGGCGTAACCATTTCTGTGCTGACCTTTGCGGCGATGATCCCGGCTCTGTTGGGCCTCTTTGTCGCGCTGCCGGTCCTGGGCCATGCCAGCTGGCATATCTACCGCCGTGCGCTGGAGCACGGCTGATCCCTCACAAACGAAAACGGCCCCGAAAGGATCGGGGCCGCCATGAACTGCTGTCAGCCGGAAAGGATCAGGCTTCTGCGGTGCCGTTGCTGGCCGCTGGCTTGGGGGCTGCGGCTGCCGGGGCAGGGCGCTTGGCACCGCCGCCATTGGACAGCGGGTCTTCCTGGCGCTGGACAGAGCCTTCGAAATGCGCACCGCTTTCGATGGCGATGGTCTTGTGGATGATGTCGCCCTCGACCTTCGCGGTCGCGGTCAGGCGCACTTTCAGGCCACGGACACGGCCCACGACGCGGCCCGTCACGACGATATCATCGGCAACGATTTCGCCCTCGATGGTGGCGCCTTCGCCGACCGTCAGCAGATGCGCGCGAATGTCGCCATGCACGGTGCCTTCCACCTGGATGTCACCGGTGGTGCGCAGATTGCCGGTGATCGTCAGGTCAGAGCTGAGCAAGGATGCGGGCGGTTTGGGCTTGTTCGAGGTAAGGGGCATTGAGCTTTTGTCCGAGGATCCTGCCTTGGGGGCATCCGCCCCGGTTTCGGGTTTGCTATCAGCGGCGCCAGCCTGTTTGGGACCGGGTTCATTGATTTTTGACTTAGAAAACATCTCTACCTGCCGTGATGTAGTTCATGGGGTTTCGGGGCGTATCACCGGTGCGAACCTCATAGTGGAGATGGGGCCCCGTCGACCGTCCGGTGCTTCCCATATCACCTATGCGATCCCCGCGCGAGACCCTTTGGCCCTCGGTGACGCGGATACGATGCAAATGTGCATAGCGGGTTTCGAAGCCGAAGGCGTGCTGGATGACGATGATATTGCCATAGCCGCTCTGCCGTCCGGCAAAGCTGACAACGCCGTCGCCGGTGGCGTGGATCGGGGTGCCCGTGGGGCCCGCCATATCGACACCGGTATGCAGGCGGCTGCCACCATTGAACGGGTCACGGCGGTATCCGAAGGGCGAGCTTAGCCGGTAGCTGGCAAAGACGGGCCGGGAAAAAGGCAATCTTTCCGCGACCATACGGTGAAGGTTGAGGTTGTCGAGCTGTGCCAGAACCTCGTTGGCGCGCAGCGAGGCGGAATCCGGGTCTTCGCCGCGGGTCGACATGGTGATCGGCATCAGCGGGCCACCCTGGCCATCGTAGCTGGCGCGCATCTGGTTCACCAGATCCTCGGTCGACAGACCTGCGGCCGAGAACATCCGGTCAAGCGGCGCCATCGACATTTCCACGGCGTCCTCAAGCTGCGCGAAAATCCGCTCGTTGCGTTCATCGGCGAGGGCCTGGGTAAATTCCAGTTCGTCGATTTCGTCTTCGGCATCTTCCGCGATCTCGACCGCGTCGTCGCGCTGATCGGCGGCGCGGGCAAGCGCCATGGTCAGGTATTCCAGCGTCCGTTCCAGTTCCCGCTGCCTGCCGGCGGCCGTCTGGACCGAGCCGTTTTCGGCCTCGATCTCGGCCAGCAGGGCGGCGGTCTGTGCGCGGGCGTCGTCGCGCTCCGTCATGACCCGGCGCAGGGTGGTCTGGATCACCTCGACCGCGGTTTCAAGCTCGCGGCGGCGTTCCTCGGATGCCAGCAGGCGCGACTGCATCGCAGACACTTCCCCCATGGCGACCGAGAACCGTTCCTGGCTGGCCTGCGCCTCTGATGCGCGCGCATCGCGTTCCTCAGACATGGCATTCAGGCGCTGTTCATAGGCGACCTGCGCCCGTTCCGCCTGTTCGCGGACCCCGCCCGCGCTGATGGAATCGATCAGGAAGATGGCCGTGACGATCACCGTCCAGCCAACGAAAAGTGAACTTCCCGTCAGCATGATCGCCTGCGTCGCAGGGCGCAGCCGCACATAGCGCATGCCCTGGTCTGATTTCAGGAAAAGCCGCTGTTCCGGCAAATACCGTTCCAGCGCGCCGTTGAAACGGTCGGTCAGGCGTGTCTTCACGTCGCTGTGCCCCATTACCCTTGTCATTGCCATGCGCGCCGTCCTGTCCCCACAACCCGCCGCACCGGTAAACTAGGGATTAGGGGAAAGCCCCGCGAGGCTCAAACCTTTTTCTACCCGGCTGTGGATAAATGGGCCTATTCGCCGGTTTTTGGCAGGTTTTTGCCCATTCCCGCAGGGTCAGCCGACCGAACCGGTCTCAGACAGCGGCCAGTAGAAATCGGGCGGCAACCCGGCCTCGGCCCGTTTTTCCTCGTTGAACGGGGGTTTTAGCGCCCCGTGGAAATAGGTGCGGACCAGCCGGTGAAACGCGTCCTTCGGGTCGATGTCTTCACGTCCGCAGAGGAAATGGAACCACTTGGAGCCATAGGCCACATGATGCACTTCTTCCGCATAGATGACCTCCAGCGCCTCGACAGCCTGCTTTGCAGCAGCATCCCCAGCCTTTCCAAACACCTCGATCATGCCCGGTGTCACGTCCAGTCCGCGCGCTTCCAGCACCATGGGCACCACGGCAAGCCGGCCCATGATATCCTCGGCGGTATCCTCGGCTGCGCGCCACATGCCAGCATGGGCGGCAAGGTCGCCATAGTGGCTGCCCATGGTTTCCAGACAGGCACTGACAAGTTGGAAATGCTTCGATTCCTCGTCCGCGGATTTGACCCAATCGTCATAGAACCCCATGGGCATCCGCACCCGGCCCCCGAACCGCGCGATGATGTCCCAATGCAGGTCCACCGCATTCAGCTCGATATGCGCAACCGCATGCAGCAGCGCCTTGCGCCCCTCGGGGCTGCCGGGCCGTCGGCGGGGCACGTCGCGCGGGTCCAGCAGCTCCGGCTTTGCAGGCCGGGCAGGGCGCAGGGGCGGGTTGGCGGTGCCGATGGCAATTTCGGGGGCCTCGCCGCGACGTGCGGCAAACCACCGGGCGGCGTAGCGGCGGCTGAGTGTCGTTTTCTCTGCGGCATCGGCGGTTTCCAGAACCGCCGTTGCCATCTCCGTCAGCGTCAGGGAGGTCACAGCGCCTTCACCGCCTCCAGCACCTCGGCGGAATGACCGGCCACCTTCACCTTGGGCCAGACGCGGGCCACGACGCCCTCGGCATCAATCAGCACCGTCGCGCGCTGGATGCCCATGCTCTTCTTGCCATACATATTCTTCTCGACCCAGGTGCCATAAGTCTCGCACAGATCCCCCTCGGCATCCGAGACCAGGATCACGCCCAGATCATGCTTGGCGATGAATTTCTCGTGCTTTGAGACCGTGTCCTTGGACACGCCGATCACCGTGGCCCCTGCGGCGGTAAAATCTGGTAGCATGGCAGTGAAATCATTGGCTTCCGTGGTGCAGCCGGGCGTGTCGTCGCGCGGGTAGAAATACAGTACAACGGGGCCGCCTTTCAGCGAAGACAGGGTCACGTCGGTCCCGCCGTCGCGGGGAAGGGTGAAATCCGGGGCGGTCTGGCCTGCTTCGATCATTGGATGCTCCTTGCTATCGGCGGGAATCTGCTATCGGCGGTTTGCAAGCTAGGATAAATCCGGCGAAGATAAACCCTGAAACCGACCGAAATCCTCCGGCAGATCGAGCGCGCAGAACTCATGTCAGACACCGGCCCAGACCCAGAGCCGCGCCGCCCCAGGCGACGAGGCCCGCTGCGCTGGATCCTGCGTGGGCTGGCGCTGCTGGCCCTGCTTCTTGCGGCCGGCATTCTGTTTCTGGCCTTTCCGCCGAATGGACGTGCAGTGCCGTTGCCCGAATGGTCGCGCGTCAGGATCGAGGCGGCGCTGGATGCCTCCATGCCCGGCGGGCAGATCACCGTGGGCGAGATCGGCCTGTCGTTGTCACGCGGCACCTTGCAGCCGCGAATCCGTTTTTCCGAGATGCAGCTCAGCGACGGGGATCGCCCGCGCGTTGTCTTCCCGGTGCTACAGGTGGAACTGGATCGCGCCGCCGCCCTGCGCGGCGAGATGCGTCCACGTCAGGTCTCTGTCGGAGGGGCGGGCCTGCGCATCCGGCGCGATGCGGAGGGCAGCTTCGACCTTGCCTTCACCGGTGCGGAAACTGGCGAGGCCCGCGACCTGGCCCAGACCCTGGCGGGCATTGACCGGATGTTCCAGCAGACGGTGTTTTCCCGGCTGGTCAGCGTGGTGGGCGAAGATATCACGCTGGTGATCGACGATATGCGCAGCGGCGACTCCACGCGGATCACCGGCGCCACCCTTGCCCTTGTGCCCGAAGGCGAAGCGCTGGTTCTGTCGGTGACCGGGCAGCTGGACGGCAGCGAGGGTGGCGCGATCGAGCTGACCTTCACCCGCCGGGCCGAACTGGGCGAGACCGAATTCGCCGGCGCGTTCAGCAATCTGCAAAGCGCCGATATCGCCCGCGTCTCGGACGCGCTGACCTGGCTGACCCTGGTCGAGGCTCCGATGTCCGGGCGGCTGTCCACGGTTCTGTTCGATGACGCCTCGGTCGGAACGCTGTCGGGAACGCTGGCGGTCGGCGCGGGCCACGTGTCCCCCGGCGGGGCAGTCGATCCCTTGCCCCTGAACAGCCTGAACCTGTCCTTCGACTACAATGCCGGCGACGCCCGCATGTGGATCGAGGACTTCACCGTCGACGCCCCGGCATTATCGGCCCGGATCACCGGCCATGCCACGCTGCTGGACGGGCCGGTCTATGTGTCTCAGTTGCAGCTCAGCCAGATCACCGCCGATCCGCCGGGCCTGTTCGAGGCCCCCGTCAGCTTTGCGGGTGGCGCTTTGGATATGCGGTTGCAGCTGTTTCCCTTCGTCGCCATGGATTTCGGACAGGCGGTGCTCTTTGACGAGGGGTTGCACCTGACCGCGCGTGGCCGCGTCGCGGCACAGGAGACGGGGCTGGCGGTTCGGCTGGATGCCGAGATCCCCCAGCTTGACGCGCAGCGGGTGGTGCCGCTCTGGCCGGTGGCGCAAATTCCCAATACCCGCGACTGGCTGACCGAGAATGTCATTTCCGGCAGTCTGGGAAATATCCACGCCGCGCTGCGCATCGCGCCGGAAACCGATCCGCAATTCGGCCTGACCTTCGATTTCGAAGGGGCCGAGGTCCGCGCCATACGCGACATGGCCCCGATCCAGCAGGGACGCGGCTATATGGATATTTCGCGCAACGTCCTGTCCCTGGCGCTGCACGAGGGCCATGTCACCGCACCCAATGGCGGGCGGCTGGATCTCGCGGGCAGTCTGATGCGCATCGACGACACCCGCGTTGCCTATTCTCCGGCCAGTTTCGATCTGCAGATCGGCGGGCCGATTTCCTCGGTCCTGACCCTGATCGGGGCCGATCCGTTCAACCTGCTCGACCAGTTTCCCTATGATCCCGGCATGGTCGCCAGCGGGCGGGCCGATCTGGACGTGTCACTGGCCATGGAGATGCGGCCCCGGATCATGCCGCAGGATGTGACGTTCCGGATCGGTGGCACGCTGCGCAATGTCCGTTCCGACCGGTTCGTGCCCGGACGGGAATTGCGGGCTGCCGCGCTGAACATCACCGCCGACAATGACACCCTTGCCATCGGCGGGCCTGCCCGGCTTGACGGGCTGCACGCCAATGCCACCTGGCGTCGGGCGCTAGGGCCAGACAGCACCCCGGCCAGCACCGTGCGCGGCACCGCGACCCTGACGCCAGAGGCCCTGGCGGAGTTCGGGGTTATCCTGCCGGACGGCATGCTGCGCGGGCAGGGCGAGGCGCGGTTCGACCTCGCGCTTGACCGGGGGGAACCGCCGCGCCTGTCTGTCAGTTCCGATCTGGCCGGGCTGGCGCTGAGCGTGCCGTCGCTCGGCTGGTCCCTGCCCGCAGGCAGCACCGGCCGGTTGGAGGCCGATCTGATTTTGGGCTCCGCGCCGGATGTTCCGAGACTGGAGATTGCCGGCAACGGGTTGACGCTGGAGGGGTCCGTGCAGATCAACGACGAACAACAATTCGAAAGGCTGGAAATCACCCGCCTGACGCTGTCCGACTGGCTCGACATCAGCGGCGCGCTGGTATCCCGAGGCGCGGGGCGCACGCCGCAGATCAATGTCACGGGCGGCACGGTGGACCTTCGCGGTCTGCCCTCGGGCGGCGCGGGAGGCGGCCAGGCCCTACCGCTCAATATCCTGCTCGACCGGCTGGAGATTACCGACAGCATTTTCCTGACCAATCTGCGCACGGAACTGTCAGGAACCCCTGTCAGCGGCGATTTTCGCGGGTTGATGGGGGGCGCGGTGCCGGTCAGCGGCACGGTGCTGAGCGAGGCAAACGGCACCGCCCTTCGCCTGCGCTCCGACGATGGCGGTGCGATGCTGCGCGCGGCGGGCATCTATCAGAACGCCTATGGCGGCGCGATGGACCTGATCCTGCGCCCCCTTCCGGGAGAGGGCAACTACTCCGGCCTTCTGACCATCGACAACCCTCGCTTGCGTGACGCGCCCGCCTTTGCCGAACTGCTTTCGGCCATTTCCGTCGTGGGACTTCTGGAACAGATGGTCACCGGCGAAGGCATTGGCCTGGGCGAGGTGCGCGCGGCCTTCACCCTGTCGCCGGACGCGCTTGTCATCCAGGAGGGCACAGCGCTCGGGCCGTCGATGGGGCTTTCGCTGGATGGCACCTATGACCTGCGCGCGCGCTACTATGATTTCGAGGGCGTCGTGTCGCCTTTATATATGGTCAACGGGCTCGTGGGCGGGTTATTCAGCCCGCGCCGCGAGGGGTTGTTCGGTTTCACCTACCGCCTGACGGGCACGCCCGAGGACAGCAGCGTGTCGGTCAACCCGCTTTCGGTGCTCACCCCCGGCATCTTCCGGGAAATCTTTCGCCGTCCGCCACCGGAGCCCGCTGAATGACCCTCGACGATTTCGATTTCGACCTGCCCGAGGGGCTGATCGCGACCCGCCCCGCCAAGCCCCGGTCTTCGGCGCGGCTGCTGCATGTCGCAGGCAATCTTATGCAAGATTTGCGGGTTTCGGACCTGCCAGACCTGTTGCGCGACGGGGATCGGCTGATCCTGAACGACACCAAGGTGATCCCGGCGCGACTGTTCGGGCAGCGCTGGCGCGACAGCCAGCAGGGGCGGGTTTGCGCCAAGGTAGAGGTCACGCTTCTGGAACCGCAGGCCGATGGCAGCTGGTCGGCCCTGGCCAAGCCATTGCGCAAGCTGGCGCTTGGCGAGACGGTGAATTTCAGCGATGACCTGTCCGCCGATGTGGTGGGGCTGGAGGGCGGCTTGCACCTGCGCTTCAACCTGTCCGGCCCCGATTTCGACGCCGCGCTGAACGAGGCCGGGGCGATGCCCTTACCGCCCTATATCGCTGCCAAACGCCCCGCCGATGCGCAGGACAAGCAAGACTATCAGACAATCTGGGCCCGCAATCAGGGCGCGGTCGCGGCCCCCACGGCCTCGCTTCATTTCGACAAGCCGCTGATCGAAGCGCTGAAGGCAAGGGGCATTCAATTCACCTTCGTCACCTTGCATGTGGGCGCGGGCACCTTTCTTCCGGTCACGGTCGAGGATGTCACCACCCACAGGATGCACGCCGAATGGGGCGAAGTGACCGCGCAGGCCGCTACCGAGATCAACGCAACCCGCGCCTCTGGCGGGCGCATCATTCCCGTGGGCACCACGGCGCTGCGCCTGATTGAAACCGCTGCCGCCGAGGATGGCACCATGCAGCCCTGGCAGGGCGATACCGACATCTTCATCTATCCCGGCTACAGTTGGAAAATCACCGACGGGCTGATGACCAATTTTCACCTGCCAAAGTCCACTTTGCTGATGCTGGTCTCGGCTCTGATGGGGTTCGATCTTGTAAAAGATGTCTACGCCCATGCCGTTGCTGAAAAGTACCGATTCTTCTCTTATGGCGATGCATCTCTACTTTTCCCGGAAAATGCCGCAAAAGGTTGATAGCGTGACCTGATAACGTCGCTTTTTGGCGGTGTTGGCGCATCCAGCACTGTCATACACGACAGAACGACGAGCGGTGGAGCAGCGCCATGAAACAGGTCATCGCAAGTGCGTGGGCCATTCTTCTCGGGTTGATGCTCTTGCAGGTTGGCAATTCCCTGCAGGGCTCTCTGATGGGTGTGCGCGGCGGCATCGAAGGCTTCACCACCTACCAGTTGTCGCTGATTGCCTCTGCCTATTTTGTCGGGTTCCTGGGCGGGTCGCGCCTTGCGCCGCATATGATCCGGCGGGTGGGCCATGTGCGGGTCTTCGCGGCGCTCGGGTCGTTCATTTCGGCGGTGCTGATCCTCTACCCGGTTCTGACCGACGCCTATGCCTGGATGGTGCTGCGGGTGATCATCGGGTTTTCGCTGTCGGGCGTCTACGTGACCGCCGAAAGCTGGCTCAACAACTCCGCCACCAATGAAACTCGCGGGCAGGCGCTGTCGGCTTACATGCTGGTGCAGATGGTCGGGCTTGTTCTGGGGCAGGGGCTTTTGAACTTCGGCGATCCGTCGGGCTTCGTGCTGTTCATCATCCCCTCGGTGCTGGTGTCACTGTCTTTCGCGCCGATCCTGCTGGCCGTGGCCCCCACACCGGCCTTTGAAACCACCCGCCCGATGAGCCTTGTCCAGCTCTACCGCAATTCGCCGCTCGGCTTTGTCGGCATGATCCTGATGGGCTTCGTCTTCTCGGCACAGTTCGGCATGTCCGCCGTCTATGCGACCCAGGCGGGGATGACTGTGCGCGAAATCTCGATGATGGTCTCCGCTTTCTTCGTGGGCGGCATCGTCTTTCAATACCCGATCGGCTGGCTTTCGGACAAGATGGACCGCCGGATCCTGATCTTCTTCGTGGCGCTGGCCGGGGCCTGTTCCGCGCTGATCGGGTTCCTGTTCGAAGCCACATTCGAGGCGGTATTGCTGTCGGCGCTGCTGACCGGCGGGCTGGCGCAGCCGATGTATGCGCTTCTGATCGCCTACACCAACGATTATCTGGAGATCCAGGACATGGCCGCCGCATCCGGCGGGCTGATCTTCATCAACGGGCTTGGCGCCATCGCCGGCCCGCCCGCCGTGGGTTGGCTGATGGGGATGACCGGTCCGAGGGGGTTCTGGTTGTTCCTTGCGATCACCCTTGCCATCATGGCCGTCTATAGCGGCTGGCGGATGACACGGCGCCAGTCGGCCTATGCGGCCGAGGCCGAAGATTACGACGCGGTGCCCTACACGCCGATCATGCCGACCGCATCCATGGTCGCCGTGGAAACCGCGCAGGAACTTTATGCCGAAGCCTCGGAAGAAATGGCCGAGGATGGCGACACAAGGGAGGAGAGGCCCACGGGCATCTAGGCCCGGGGTTTGAGGCAGAAGGAAGGAGAGCACTGCCATGACAGACCGATTTGAGGATGTCCTGACATTCTGGCTGGAAGAGGCCGGACCGGACAAATGGTACATGAGCGACGAGGCGTTCGACGCCGAGATCCGCGACAGGTTCCTGCCGCTCTGGGAAGAAGCCGCAGCAGGCAAGCTCAGTCACTGGACAAGCCACCCGCGCAAGGCGCTGGCGCTGATCATCGTGCTGGACCAGTTCCCGCGCAACATGTTCCGGGGGCAGGCCAAGGCGTTTTCCACCGACAGCAAGGCCAAGGCGGCGGCGTGCTACGCGCTCAAGCAACGGTGGGACGAACGGTTCGACCAGAACACGCGGCAATTCTTCTACCTGCCCTTCATGCATTCCGAGGCGCTGACCGATCAGGATCATTCCGTGCGCCTGTCCTGTCAGAAGATGCCGGATCAGCGGGAAGACAAGCTGCCCCATGCCATTGCGCATCGTGAGATCATCCGCCGTTTTGGCCGGTTTCCCTATCGCAACGAGGCGCTCGGGCGGACAAGCTCGGATGCGGAAAAGGATTTCCTTGAAAACGGCGGATATGGCAAAGTGGTAGAAGAGGCCCGTGCCGCCGCGCTTTGTAAGTAGTTTAATCATTAAACATACAACTCGCCCGGCGCGGTAGATCTGCGTTGCGCGCAAGGCCGCCCTGCGCTGTGGGGCTTGTTTTGCACGCATCAATGGTTTAACGTTAAACAAATTTCGACCGGAGGAGTGGATACAGTGGCGGCTCAGTCTTTTGATACAGTTGTAATCGGGGCAGGCCCCGGCGGCTATGTGGCGGCGATCCGCGCCGCGCAGCTTGGCCAGAAGGTCTGCATCGTCGAACGCGAGCATATGGGCGGCATTTGCCTGAACTGGGGCTGCATTCCCACCAAGGCGCTGCTGCGGTCCTCCGAAGTGTTCCACCTGATGGAACGCGCCAAGGAGTTCGGCCTGAAAGCCGACAATATCGGCTATGATCTCGACGCCGTTGTGAAACGCTCTCGCGGGGTGGCCAAACAGCTGTCCTCCGGCATCGGCCACCTTATGAAGAAGAACAAGGTGACCGTCATCATGGGCTCGGCCACCATTCCCGCCAAGGGCAAGGTCAAGGTGGAAACCGACAAGGGCACCGAGGATCTGATCGCAAAGAACATCGTCCTGGCCACTGGCGCGCGGGCTCGCGAACTGCCGGGGCTGGAGGCGGACGGCAAGCGCGTCTGGACCTACAAGGCCGCGCTGCAACCGCCGCATATGCCGAAAAAGCTGCTGGTCATCGGATCGGGCGCCATCGGCATCGAATTCGCCAGCTTCTACAACACGCTTGGCGCAGACACGACCGTGGTCGAAGTCATGGACCGCGTGCTGCCGGTGGAAGACGAGGAAATCTCGAAATTCGCCAAGAAAGCCTTTGAAAAGCAGGGAATGAAGATCCTGCAAAAGGCGATGGTCAAGCAGCTAGACCGTTCCGCCGACAAGGTGACCGCCCATATCGAGATCGGCGGCAAGGTCGAGAAGCACGACTTTGACACAGTGATTTCCGCCGTGGGCATCGTCGGCAATGTCGAGGGTCTGGGGCTGGAGGCGCTCGGCGTCAAGATCGACCGCACCCACGTGGTGACCGACGAATATTGCCGCACGGGCGTGGATGGGCTCTACGCCATCGGCGACATCGCCGGTGCCCCCTGGCTCGCCCACAAGGCCAGCCATGAGGGGGTGATGGTGGCAGAGCTGATCGCGGGCGGCAAGCCGCACCCGATCAAGCCCAATTCCATCGCCGGTTGTACCTACTGCCACCCGCAGGTGGCCAGCGTCGGCCTGTCAGAGGCCAAGGCGAAAGAGGCCGGTTACAAGGTCAAGGTCGGCCGCTTCCCCTTCATCGGCAACGGCAAGGCCATCGCACTTGGCGAACCCGAGGGACTGATCAAGACCGTCTTCGACGAAAAGACCGGCGAGCTTCTGGGCGCGCATATGATCGGCGCGGAAGTGACCGAGCTGATCCAGGGCTATGTCATCGGCCAGAAGCTGGAAACCACCGAGGAAGACCTGTTCGAGACCGTCTTCCCGCACCCCACGCTCAGCGAGATGATGCACGAGGCCAGCCTCGACGCCTATGGGCGCGTGATCCATATGTGATTGCCGCATGTGTGCAATGGGAACGGGCCGGGGCATGATATGTTCCGGTCCGTTTCCTATTTACGCCCCATTCCTGTGATCCCTTGCCCTTTGAAGAAGAGGACAAGACCACATGGCACAGCAAACCGACTATATCGCCGAAGCCCGTGCGCGCGCGCAGATGGAACGCGAAGCGCTTGACCGGCAGCTCGAGAACGACCGGAACAGGATACGCGTGGCCAATGGCGGCTTCACCAGTAACTCAGCCGCGTTCTGGGATATGGTCCGCGACTCCGCTGCGCATGCGCTAGGTGAACTCTATGGCCGATTGATCGTCGGATTTGGGGCAGTCGCGGCTGTGGCCACGCTCTTCAGTCTCAACATGGGTGGCGCGGCGCTATTGCTTCTGGCCATCCTTGTGATCGGTTTTCTGTTGATGAACGGCGTTGCCTGAGGGCGATAGGCCGGGCCATCACTGACCCGGCCAATATGCCGAGCTAGGGCGCCGTCACCGTGAAAGGAACCGCAGCCAGGGTTCGACGATCCTGGTTCATCACATAGCGGATTTCATAGTCTCCCGGCTCATCGGGCAGGTCCAGCCGTACCGGGTTGCCATTCCTTGTGTAGCTGTATTCCTCGTGTCCATCCTCGCCGAAGCGCGCAATGGCGATGAAATCGTTGCGATAATCCGGCCCGTTATGGCTGACCATGATGGATCCGCCCGCAAGGCCGCTGCTTGCGGTTTCCAGAGCCACCTCGATATCGCTTACCGTGATCGGCACCCGCGCCTGAATGCTGCGATCCTGGTTCACATAATAGCGGACCTCATAGCTGCCGGGTTCCGAGGGCATTTGCAGGCGCGCCGGGCTGCCATCGCGGGTATAGACATAGGTTTCATAGCCATCATCCGAAGGCACAGCCGCGGCAATGAAGTCATTGCGGTAATCGGGACCGTCCCAGGTGACCAGGATGGTTTCGCCAATTTGCGCGGTTTCAGGGGCGGTCACGGTGACGGACAGGGCCGTCACCTCGATCTCGCGCCGGGCAATCACGGTCCGATCCTGATTGACGAAGTAGCGGATCTCGTAGCGGCCCGGCGTGACCGGCATTTCCAGCCGGGCCGGGCTGCCGTCGCGCGTGTAAGCGTAGTTCTGATACCCGTCCGGATCGTCCAGCGCCCCGATCCCGATGAAATCGTTGCGATAATCCGGGCCCGTCCAGGTGACATTGATCGTGTCACCTGCCGCAGCGTTTTCGGGGGCCTCGATGCTGGCCGAAACCGCAGTCACCGAGATCGGGCGGCGGGCGATCACCGTGCGATCCTGGTTGACGAAATAGCGGATCTCGTAGTCGCCGGGCTCGGTCGGCATCACCAGTCGGGCGGGACTGCCATCACGGGTATAGGCGTAATTTTCATAGCGGTCGGGGTCGTCCATGCGGCCCACAGCGATGAAATCGTTGCGGTAATCCGGGCCCTCCCAGGTCACCAGCACCGTCGCACCAGCCTCGGCGCTGTCCGGGGCCTGAAGGGTCGCACCGATATCGGTCACGGTGATCGGGTGGCGCGCAATGACTGTGCGGTCCTGATTGACGAAATAGCGGATCTCGTAGTCACCCGGCTCCGTTGGCATGACCAGCGCGGCGGGGCTGCCATCGCGCGTATAGGCGTAGTTCGTGTAGCGATCCGGTTCCGCCATCGCGCCCACGCCGATGAAGTCATTGCGGTAGTCCGGGCCAGTCCAGTGAACCTGCACCGTGGACCCGGCCTCAGCTGTCGAGGGGGCCTCCAACGTTGCAATCACGTCCGTCACGGTGATGGCATGGCGGGCAATGACTGTGCGGTCCTGATTGACGAAATAGCGGATCTCATAGTCACCCGGCTCCGTTGGCATGACCAGCGCGGCGGGGCTGCCATCGCGCGTATAGGCGTAGTTCGTGTAGCGATCCGGTTCCGCCATCGCGCCCACGCCGATGAAGTCATTGCGGTAGTCCGGGCCAGTCCAGTGAACCTGCACCGTGGACCCGGCCTCAGCTGTCGAGGGGGCCTCCAACGTTGCAATCACGTCCGTCACGGTGATGGCATGGCGGGCAATGACTGTGCGGTCCTGATTGACGAAATAGCGGATCTCATAGTCACCCGGCTCCGTTGGCATGACCAGCGCGGCGGGGCTGCCATCGCGCGTATAGGCGTAGTTCGTGTAGCGGTCGGGTTCGCTCAGTGCGCCGACGGCGATGAAGTCGCTCTGATAGTCCGGCCCGGTCCAGAAGACCTGCACGGTCGATCCCGCAACAGCCGTGGCCGGGGCCTCGATCGTGGCAACGATGTCCGTCACTTCGATCCGCCGCGTCCCGATCACCTCTTCATCCACTTGCATCAGATAGCGCAGTTCATAGATGCCCGGCTCGCTCGGGGCTTGCAGGCTGACGGGGTTGCCCTCGCGCACGAAGATGCGGCCAAGGGTGCGAGTTTCCCCCGGCTCGGCAATCACGATCTGGTCGGGCTCATATCCAGGCCCGGTCCAGCCGACGGCGAAGGTGCTGCCGATTTCGACGCTCTCCGGGGCCTCCAGAGTGGCGGTGGCCGGGGTGACGTCCAGCATCCGTGTGGCCAGCACCCGCTGTGTGACACCGTCATAATAGCGCAGCTCATACTGCCCGGCCTGTGAGGGCACGCGCAGGGGCAGCGGATTGCCCTCGCGCACGAAGGCGCGGGTGGCGTTTGTCTCGTTCGAGGGCACCACGGCGGCGATCACGTCGTTTTCGCCGCCCGGTCCCTCCCATGTTACCTCGATGGTCGAGCCTGCCACGGCGCTCAGCGGCGCTTCCAAAGTGGCGGGCAGGGGCAGGGCGCGGATCGTGCGTTCGGCCAGAACCCTGTTCATCGCCGGATGCACATATTGCAGCAGGTAATCCCCTGTCTGATCGGGCAGCGTCACCATCAGCGGGTTGCCGTCCCGCGGGAAGACCTGAACGAAGCTTTGCGACCGGTCGGGGGTGGCCAGCAGAATATAGTCCTCCGCCGCGCCGGGGCCGGTCCAGCCCACGGGAACGGGCGTGCCGATCACGGCCTCGTCCGGCGCGGTCAGGCTGGCCTCGGGGACCAGTTCGGGCAGTTCGAAGATGAACTCCTGCGGGCCGGGCAGGGCGACCGTGATCGGCCCGCCATGCTGCGTGCCGGTGGCCACGCGGCTGAGCCAGACCTGGTAATTCCCGGGCGGCAGAGCGGTCTGAATGCTCGGTTGCTCGGTGCGGCCCATCACCACAGCGCCGTTGGCATCGAAGATTTCCCACAGCAGCGGCGACACGGGCGCGGTCTGCCCCGGCACCACCACGGCGCGCAGGGTCACATCGGTCATCGGCGGCGGGGTCGGGGCAACGGCCACCTGGCTCAGCGCATCGGCCAGTTCCTCGGCATTTGACGCGGTCAGGAACTGCCCGCCGGTGTTTTCGGCCAGGCATTGCAGCTCGGCGATGCCCTCGGGCTCGTCCACGTCGAAGCCGATCACATGGGCGGTGAAGTCGATGCCCGCCTGTTCCAGCGCCCGACCCACGGCGCAGGGGTCCGCATCGCAGGTTTCGCGCCCGTCGGAGACAAGGATCACCGTCGCCGCATTCTCGGTATAGCGCAGTTCCTCGGCGGCCTGAATCACGGCGTCTGACAGGGGTGTTCGTCCGCGTGGATTGACCGAATTGACGATCCGCGCAATCTCTTCGCGGTTGTTCAGCCCCGGCGGCACCATGGTTTCAATGTCGGTGCAATCGCCACGCCGGTTGTGGCCATACATGGTCAGACCCAGTTCCATATTGTCCGGGATCTGCGTCAGCAGGTCAGAGATAACCTCGCGCGCGATGACGATCTTGTTCACCCCGTCGATCTGACCCCACATGGAATTGGAGGCATCAAGGACAAGGATCGTGGCCGGATTGTCGTTGCTCTGCGCGGTTACCGGCAGAACGGAGAGGAACGACAGGAGAAGAGCGGTAAGCAGCGTGCGCATGGGTCATCCCGAAACTTGAAGGTCAGATAATCCCGTCATGCTATGCGAAGATGTACCCCCGCGCCAAGTGGTCAGTTGCGGGGCTCAGTGCCCGACAGCGCCGCCCGCCATCTGCCAATCGGCCAACCCGCCGAGATTGTAGACCTCTTCCAGACCCATCTGCCGCAGCATGCGAACCGCCATCTGCGACCGGCTGCCAGAGGCACAATAAAGCACCACGGCCTTACCGGCGCGAAATTCCGGCAATTGCTCAGGCGAGGCCGGGTCGGCCTTCATGCGCAGGGCCGCCAGCGGCACATGCAGCGCACCCTTGGCTTTGCCGGTTGCTTTCACTTCTGCCGGTTCCCGAATGTCGATAAGGGTGATGTGACCGGCCATTGCGTCGCTGATCGCCCTCTGCGGATCATAGGCGAGACTGGGTCCAGTAGATTGGAAAAAGCCGAACATGACATGTCCCAGGCGATATAATGTTGTCAATGTCAATTAAAGAGCTTCTCCGAACTTATCAAGGGTCATCATAGCAATCGCCCCGCGGATCGGCGAAATCACGCAGATGTGACTGAAACACTGGCTGACTGGCGGCGCATTATGCACAGCACGTCCCCGCAGGTAGTCAAAGTTCACATTATGTTCTTACTTTTTGGTTGGAGACTCGGGCGCGCTCAACTATCTCTTAATCAACATATCCCCGGGGGCAGGCATGGCCGAGCTGAAGAAGATCGAAGTGCGCGGCGCGCGCGAGCACAATCTCAAGAATATCGACGTCGACATCCCCCGCGACGAGCTTGTGGTGATCACCGGTCTCTCGGGGTCCGGCAAGTCCTCACTGGCGTTTGACACGATCTATGCCGAGGGCCAGCGCCGCTATGTCGAAAGCCTGTCGGCCTATGCGCGCCAGTTCCTCGACATGATGGAAAAGCCGGATGTGGATCACATCTCTGGCCTGTCCCCCGCGATTTCCATCGAACAGAAGACCACCTCGAAGAACCCCCGTTCCACCGTCGGCACGGTGACGGAAATCTACGATTACCTGCGCCTTCTGTTTGCCCGCGTCGGCACGCCTTACAGCCCCGCCACCGGCCTGCCCATCGAGGCGCAGCAGGTGCAGGACATGGTCGACAGGGTCATGTCGATGGAGGAGGGCACGCGCGGCTACCTGCTCGCCCCCATCGTGCGCGACCGCAAGGGTGAATACCGCAAGGAAATGCTCGACCTGCGCAAACAGGGATTTCAGCGCGTAAAGGTGGATGGGGAGTTCTACGAACTGGACGAGCCCCCCACGCTGGACAAGAAATTCCGCCATGACATCGACGTGGTGGTGGACCGGATCGTGGTCCGCGAGGGGCTGGAAACGCGGCTGGCGGACTCGCTCCGCACCGCGCTCGACCTCGCTGACGGAATCGCCATTCTCGAAACCGCGCCCCGCGAAGGCGACCCCGAGCGCATCACGTTCAGCGAAAAATTCGCCTGTCCGGTCAGTGGCTTCACCATCCCCGAGATCGAACCGCGCCTCTTCTCCTTCAACGCCCCCTTCGGCGCCTGTCCCTCCTGCGATGGCCTCGGGGTGGAGCTATTCTTCGATGAGCGGCTCGTTGTCCCCGACCAAGCCCTTACGCTGGAAGACGGCGCACTGGCCCCCTGGCGCAAGGGCAAGTCCCCCTATTTCCTGCAAACCATCGAGGCCATCGCGCGTCATTACGGCTTCGACCCCGCGACCCCGTGGAAGAAACTGCCCGCAAACGTCCAGCAGGTCTTCCTGCGCGGCTCGGGCGAGGAAGAGATTCCCTTCCGCTATGACGATGGCGGCCGCGTCTACCAGGTCACGCGGACCTTCGAGGGCGTCATTCCCAACATGGAACGCCGTTACCGCGAAACGGACAGCGCGTGGATTCGCGAGGAATTCGAACGCTACCAGAACAACCGCCCCTGTGGCGCCTGCGGCGGCTTCCGCCTGCGGGAAGAGGCGCTGGCGGTGAAAATCGCGGGCCTCCATGTGGGTCAGGTCGTGCAGATGTCGATCAAGGAGGCCGCCCAATGGTGCGCCACGGTGCCCGACAGCCTGACCAACCAGAAAAACGAAATCGCCCGCGCAATCCTGAAGGAAATCCGCGAACGGCTCGGCTTCCTCAACAATGTCGGCCTCGAATACCTGACCCTCAGCCGCAACGCGGGCACGCTGTCTGGCGGCGAAAGCCAGCGCATCCGGCTCGCCTCCCAGATCGGCTCTGGCCTGACTGGCGTGCTCTATGTGCTCGATGAGCCCTCCATCGGGCTGCATCAGCGCGACAATGACCGGCTGCTGACCACGCTCAAGAACCTGCGAGATCAGGGCAACACGGTCATCGTCGTCGAACATGACGAGGAAGCGATCCGAGAGGCCGATTACGTCTTCGACATCGGCCCCGGCGCGGGCGTCCACGGGGGCAGGGTGGTGTCCAAAGGCACCCCGGCGGAGATCGCCGCCGATCCCGCCTCGCTGACCGGCCAGTACCTATCGGGCGCGCGCGAAATCGCCGTGCCCGCCACGCGGCGCAAGGGCAACGGCAAGTCGGTCCGTGTCGTCAAGGCCAGCGGCAACAACCTGCAAAACGTCACCGTCGATTTCCCGCTAGGCAAATTCGTCTGCGTGACAGGCGTTTCGGGCGGCGGCAAGTCCACGCTCACCATCGAAACCCTGTTCAAGACCGCCTCCATGAAGCTCAATGGCGCCCGCCAGACGCCCGCCCCTTGCGAAACGGTGAAGGGGCTCGAACATCTCGACAAGGTCATCGACATCGACCAGCGCCCGATCGGGCGCACCCCGCGAAGCAATCCCGCCACCTATACCGGGGCCTTTACCCCGATCCGCGACTGGTTCGCGGGGCTCCCCGAAGCACAGGCGCGCGGCTACAAACCGGGGCGCTTCAGCTTCAACGTCAAGGGCGGGCGGTGCGAGGCCTGCCAGGGCGATGGCGTCATCAAGATCGAGATGCATTTCCTGCCCGATGTCTACGTCACCTGCGAAACCTGCAAGGGCGCGCGCTACAACCGCGAGACGCTGGAAATCAAGTGGAAGGGCAAGTCGATTGCCGACGTGCTCGACATGACGGTCGAGGACGCGCGCGAAACCTTCAAGGCCGTCCCCGCGATCCGCGACCGGATGCAGGCGCTGTCCCGCGTCGGGCTCGACTACATCAAGGTGGGCCAGCAGGCGACGACGCTCTCGGGCGGTGAGGCGCAGCGGGTGAAACTGTCGAAGGAACTCAGCAAACGCTCCACTGGCCGGACTCTCTACATCCTGGATGAGCCCACCACGGGCCTGCATTTCGAAGACGTCAAGAAACTCCTCGAAGTGCTCCATGAGCTTGTGGAGCAGGGCAATACGGTGGTGGTGATCGAACACAATCTCGACGTGGTCAAAACCGCCGACTGGATCATCGACATCGGTCCCGAAGGCGGCGATGGCGGCGGCACGGTGGTGGCGGAAGGCACGCCCGAACAGGTGGCCGAGGTCGCCGCCAGCCATACCGGCCGCTACCTCAAACCGATGCTCCGGGGCCGAACCCTCGCGGCCGAATAGCCCTTCTTCTTTGCCCAAATACTCCCGCCGGAGGCATCCCGCCCGCACAACATTGCGTGCCATCTGATCAGACACGCCACCCCTCTCAACAATCCCATGGCAACGCGGTCCGAGGAGGGCCCCGCAGGGGCTTGACGAGGGCCGCCCCCGGATCGACGCCGCAGGCGGCGAAACCGCGTTTCGTCTGCACGGGGGGTGTACAGGGGGTGTACAGGGTGTGTACGCCCGGCACCCCCCCGATTTTCGCCTGAATTCATGGCGCGGAGCATCCGTTTCAGCGGGACACCATCAGCCGTTCCAGCCCGTGGAAATGATAGATATCCGCATAGCGCGGCACCCCCGCCAGCCGCAGCCCCGGACAGCGCCCGAAAAGGATCGGCAGGGCAATCTGCAACTCCATCCGCGCCAGCGGCGCGCCGACGCAGAAATGCAGCCCGGCGCCAAAAGCCAAATGCGTGGCCGCGGCGCGTGTGGGGTCAAACGCCTCGGGCGTGTCATTCACATGCTCATCATGTCCGACCGACCCAAGCAGCAGCCCGATCTCGTCACCCCGCTGAAAGACATGCCCATAAAACTCAATATCTTCATAGGCATAGCGGGTGAACATATGCAGCGGCGGGTCATAGCGCATAATCTCTTCCACCAGCGCCTCAACGGGTTCGTCGGGCACCACACCAGCCTCCAGCATCGCCTTCACGCCGTTGCCGAGCGTATGCACCGTTGCCTCATGCCCCGCATTCAGAAGCAGGATACAGGTGGTGATCAACTCATCGGTGCTGAGCCTCTCCCCATCTTCCTCCGCCGCGATCAGGCTGGTGATCAGATCATCGCGCGGGTCCTTTCGGCGTTCCTCCACATAGCCGCGCATGAACCCCACGAAGGCATCGGTTGCCGCCACCGCCGCATCCTCATCCTCCCGCGTCCGCCGCGCCATGTACATTCTCACCATGTCATTGGACCAGCTCAATAATTTCTCCCCCATCTCCTCCGGCACGCCCAGAAGCCGGGCGATGACGGTCACGGGCAGGGGGCGGGCGAAGGCGTCGAGCAGGTCGAACTCGCCGTCTGGAAAGGCGTCGATCAACTCGTGGCACAGGCTCTCGATCCCGTTCCTCAACCCCGCGATCCGGCGCGAGGTGAAGGCGCGCAGCACAAGCGACCGCAGGCGCGAATGGCGCGGCGGCTCCAGCTCCAGCATGGAATGCGCCTCGACTGCGTAGAAGGGTTTCAGATGCTCCGGGATCGGCCTGCGAAACTCCTCTGGCTGCTCACGCCCAAAGCGCCGATCCCGCAGCACCGCGTTCACGGCCTCGTGCGTGGTGGCGCAGGGCATGTCATACTCTTCCCACCAGATCAGCGGCCCGGCCGCGCGGGCGCGGGCATAGAACGGGTAGGGATTCTGCACGAATTCCGGGTCGGTTGGCGATTGGCTGAGGCGCTGCACGGGGTCTTGTCCTTCTCTGTCTCGAAGCGCCACTCTGTCTCCAATCCCGACCTGCTGCAAGCCGCGCGAAATCGGGGCTGGCATGAGGGCGGCTCTGGGATAAGCTGAGCGATAAGGGGTTCTGACCCGAAACCGGTTTGAGGAGGAATTTCAATGACGTATCGCACTAACACCGCCCTTGCAGGCGCGCTGCTAACCCTGATGGCCTTGCCCGCCGCCGCGCAGGAGGCCACCTGCGGAGCCGCCGTGCCCGCCGGTGACTGGGTAGGCGGCAGCGCCAGCACGTCCGATATCGCCACCGCCACGGCCCCGTTCGACCTGGTGGGCGCGGTGCCGCCCGGCAGCTACCATGTGTCGAATTTCACGGTGTCGCAGCCCGTTCCGGTCCGCGTCGAGGCACAGGGCCAGTTCGGCGGCGATCCGGTGATCGAGTTATATGACCAGTCCGGCACCATGGTGCTGACCGATGACGACAGTGGCGGCAACTGGGCCTCGCGCGGGGAGCTGACGCTTGCCCCCGGCACCTATTGCCTTGCCACACGCAGCTATGGCGGCGGGCCGATCCAGGCCGATATTCGCGTAGGGCTGATCGACCATTCGGCGCTGACCATGGGCTCGGGCGGGTCCAATATCCAGGCCTGTACCGCCGGCACCCCCGCCACACCGCTCGGCAATGGCCCGATTGATCAGGCCGCGGGACAGGAGGCGCGGGCCACCAACACGGTGAATGGCGCACCCTATTACCGCTTCACCCTGTCCACACCCACGCCCGTGTCGATCCGCGCCGAAAACCAGAGCGCCGATCCCTATATCTACATCTATGATGCGCAGGGCCTGCTGCTGGATGAGAATGACGATTACAACAGCCTGAACGCACGGGTGGATTTCCCCGAGCCTCTACCCGCTGGCAGCTACTGCATCGGCATGCGGGCGCTGAACAATCCCGATCTGCCGGTTGAGGTCTCGGTTCAGGTCTATTCCGAGGCCAATATGATGCAGGATCTCTACGCCAATGGCGAAGCCAGCCCGCCGCCCGATGGCAGCGCCTTCCCCGTGGTGCAGCTTGGCGACCTGACAACGATGCTGATCAATGACGGCACCGTTGGCGCCGATGCCCGCTGGCTGAGCTTCAACGTGCCCGAGGGCGGATTGGTGCTGATCGATGCGGTTGGCATTGGCATGTCGGACCCGATGATTGCGCTCTTTGACGGGGTGGGCCGGGAACTGGCGTTCAACGATGACGCCAACAATTCGCTCGATTCCCAGATCGCGGCGCGGGTGGCACCGGGCACCTATATGCTGGCGATCATGCAGTATCACCGGCAGAACGGCGCCATTCGAGTGGCGATTGAACGCTACGTTCCGGCGAGATGACACCCCACCGGTACAACAGTGAAAGCCGCCCTTCGGGGCGGTTTTCTTATCTCGGGCTCAGGGTTGTGATGCCGATATTGCCAGCGGCGGCCAGTTCCGGGTCGAGCGACATCGGGATGTATTCCCCGCGCCGCCACAGCTCTCCCAGATTGTCGTAATAGCGGCTGAGGGGGTGGCCCGACTGGCCGGTCGCGGTGATGAAAACCGAGCTGTCGGGATCGGCGAAGTCATAGACGCCGCGATAGCCAGCCGCATGAACATTGCGGAAAGGCGTCGGCAACTCCGCCGTGGTGCGGCCGCGATTGAGCGTATTGTCCCCGCCAGAGGTCGACTGGCGGATGTTCACCGCCCAACCGAATAGCGACGTTCCCCCAAGCACCTGATGTTCATGCACCGCCTCATGGGCGTCGCCCCATCTCCAGGACGAGATATTGCCGCCATATTCCTCTGTCAGGTATTGCAGCGCGTCGTCCAGTGCCATGCGGGCGATGTCGGTGCAGGTTTCCTCGATGGTCGAGGGCTGCACATCACACCAGTCGGACGCCCCGTCGATATCGCGGTAGACGCGTTCGATGAAGATGGGTTCCAGCCGCTGGAACTCGGGGGCGAGCAGCCCCAGCTCATCCTGCACCAGCCGTTGTTGCAGGGCGCGCATCCAGGCCGCGTAGATCAGCGGTTCCGGCAGATGTTCGTTCATCTCGCCATTCCATGCGGCCAGCAGGTCGAGCGCTTCGCCGCGACGGGCCTCGGGCGTGCCTGCGGGGGCGGCCTGTCCGGTGAACCACAGCTCGCGTCCGACCAGCGGCAACAGGGTGCGCGCGGTCTGGGACACGGTGTCGAGCTGCGCCTCGATGAAACTGTCGCGAGTGTGGACCTGCCGCGACTGCATCAGGTGTTCCCACCGGCGGATGCGTTGCGTGTCGCCCCAGGAATGGCTGACATGGAGCGGATAGTCCCTGTCCACCATCCGGTTGTTGGTGTTGCCCAGAATGCCGCCCTCGGGGTCTTCGAAATGCGGATTGGCAAAATATTGCGTGACCCCCTGCCAGCGTTCCTCTGCCACCCATCCGCGCGAGGGGATGCGGCCCTGCGTTTCGCTTTCGACCAGCCGCCAGGGCATATGGCCGATGACCTGCATGGCGATCCGGTCGCGGGTGGCAATGGTCAGATTCTGCGAGGGGGCCACGAAATACTGCCCCGCGGCCTGAGCCTCTTCGATGGTTCGCGCGCGCATCAGTTCTAACCCGGTGCGCAACGAGGTGTTTTCATCCGTGAACGCGGTCCAGGCCATCGACAATACGTGACCGGGCGGGGTGATCGCGTCGAAATTCCAGTGATGACCCGGAATGACCGGGCCATTCTCGGTCCAGCGCAGGGTGATGGTGACCGGCGTGCTGTCGGCCACCTCGATGATCGTGCGGCGGGTTTCGAATTCTGCCCACCCGTCCGGCGTCCGGTACTCCTCGCGGTTGTCGGGGTTCAGTTCCTCTATGAAGAGGTCGATGTCATCCATGTAGGACGATGTCAGGCCCCACCCGATCTCCTCGCCGCGCCCCGCCAGCACAATGGGCATGCCGGGGACGGTGCCGCCGATCACACCGCCCGTCGTCAGTTCCAGCCGCGCGAGATACCAGATTGTCGGCGCTGTTAGGCCAAGATGCGGGTCATTGGCCAGAAGCGCCGCCCCGGTGGCAGAGCGGGAGGGCGCGGCGGCCCAGGCATTCGACGCGCCCGCCAGACCCGGCCCCATATTCGGGAACAGCGGGTCGCGCGGGGCGGTATTGCTGGCCACATAGCGCGGCATATCGGGGAACAGCGCCGCATATTCCGGCAGTTCCGCAACCGGCGCGCCGGGCGGATCGGGCAGGATATCGGCCAGTCGCGCGGGATCGTTCAGCATCAGAGACGTGCGCGCGCGCAGCACCTCGGTCTCGTGATGGCCCGCCAGTTGCAGCGCCATCATGTTCACGACAGCAATGGAGTCAGCGGGTCGCCAGGGCGCAATCTCGGGCGTAAAGAGCAGCAGTTCCGGCGCGCCCCGGCCAAGCGCCTGATCTGCGACCTGCCCAAGCCAGGCGTTCACCCCGTCCGCATAGGCCTGCAGCATCGCCAGCGTCTCGGCATCCTGCGCACCGACCGAGCGGCTGGCATGGCCGTAGAGGTCGAGCCTGCGCATCAGCTCATCCAGCCTGAGAGTCCTCTCACCAAACAGCTCCGACAGGCGGCCCTGCGCGGTGCGGCGCATCATCAGCATCTGCCACAGCCGGTCCTGCGCATGGGCAAAGCCGAGCCCGTAGAACACGTCGTGATCCGTTTCGCCAAAGATATGGGGCACATTGGCATTCGTGCGCACGATCGAGACCGGCGCGTTCAGCCCCGACACCCGCCATTGGGCGTCATAATCGGGGATCGAGCGCGAAAAAATCCACCAGCCCACGAACAGGGTCAGGACCGCCAGCACAAGGGCAGCGGTCACGATCCGGATCATCCAGCGCAGGAAGGGGGCCATTCGGGTCTCGTCTCTTGGGGCAGGGCGTCAAGCGTCCGCACCCTAGCGCCATGCGCGGCGAATGCAACGAAAGAGGCGGCCACAAGGGCCGCCCCAACCGATCAAAACTCTGTTTCCATCAGGGAATGATACGCGTGTAACGCTGACCTTCCAGCGTGGCCCCGGCAATCAGGCCTGCCTGGCCGAAGACGATGGCCACAACCGGGCTGAGCAGGGCATTGGTATCGGTGCCGATATTGCCGCCCGATGTGCTGACCGCGTAGCGCACATCGCCGCCTACGGCCCAGCCGGAGGAATAGCGGAAATCGCGCAGCGCTTCCTCGGTCATGAAGAACAGGGCATGGGCATATTGCTGTGCGCCGATCTGCAGGCCGAAAGTTGCGGAAGCGGACGAGAAGTAATCAACCGTCGCGCCGTTGATCCGCAGCGCCCCGCGGCCATAGCCGCCACCGATGCCGAACCCGGCTTCCGTGATCAGGGGGATGATCAGCACGCCCTCGGCGTCGCTCATCAGGTTTCGGGTGCCGGGGATATTGGCGTACATGAAGTCGATGGCGCTGTCGACGCGCGCGTCGATCCGGGCGCCGGCATCACTGCCAAGCCCGTTGCCGCAAGCCGAAAGAAGCGGGACGCTGGCTGCGCCCATGATCAAACTGCGTCTGTTGAGGGTGCTCATTTTCTCTACCGCCTGTGTCTGTCCTCAGGATATTGGGCTTTTTCGCCCTTGATGCGCAAAATACGCATGTTTTCACCCTGTGTCACGCCAATAGCGGCGGAAAGCGCAGGTTTTCGCCGATCACAGCCCCGCAGCGGCGCGGGCGGCCTGACGGTCCGGCTTCCAGCGGCGATGCACCCAGAACCACTGACCGGGTCGTTCGCGGACCTGGGCGCCGAGGCTGTCCATCAGGGCCTGCGTCATGGTTTTGGCATCGCTATGCGGCACGGGTGCCTCTAGCAGCACGTCGAAATCTATGCCGTTCTCAAGACGACGCGCATAGATCGGGATGACCAGGGCGTTGAACTTCAACGCAATATCACCGACCGACTGCGCCGTCGGGGCGGGTTTTCCAAGGAAGTCGACCACGACTCCATCGGCAAAATACTGGTCGATCAGCAGCGCCCCATGCCCGCCCTCTTTCACATGGCGCATGAAATTGGCCAGCCCCCGGCGCCCACGGGCAAAGGCGGGTCCACCGACCGCCTCGACCGTGCGGACATAGTGATCGTTGAAATAGCCGTTGTTGAGCGGCCGGTAGAGCCCGCCAAGATTGTAGCCCCGCACGTTCATCGCGGCGCGGGCGGCCTGGTAGTTTCCGAAATGGCCGGACACGAACAAGATGGGTCGACCGTCTGCAAGGGCCTTTTGCGCCGGGTCCAGCCCCGGTCCATGCGTGGTCCAGGTGGCGGCACGGGCCAGCTGATCTGCGGTGGCGTAGTTCTCGATGATCACCCGGCCCGCATTGTCCAGAACGGATCGGGCGATCCGGCGACGCTCACGCTCGGACATGTCGGGCCAGATATAGGCGAGGTTCTTCCGGGCGCGCCGGGTGTAGCCGGTCAGTGGCCCGACGAGATTGCGGGCGATCCAGCCCATGGTGGCAACACGCACCCGGTGCGGCAGCAGCAACAGCATGGCAATCACGGCCCGCGCGATGCGGTCCACGATCCAGTCACCCAGGGTGCGGCTTTGCTTGTCTTCTACAGCCATGGAGGGCAGCAATTCCTAGCAGGACGGCCCATTCACGGGCCACCGGCGACCACACATAGACAGGGCGCGGGATGATCTCAAGCGGGCAGGGGTCTCAGCCCGCGCGGGCGGCCAAGGCGTCGATCTGGCCGCGCATACCCGCCAGTTGATAGCCCGCGGCCTCGCCTGCGGCGATGATGTCGTCGGTAGGCATCCGTCCCGCCTGTGCAAAGGCCCACATGACCGCCGATCGCATACCCGACGCGCAATAGGCCACGACCGGACCTTGCGCGCTGTCGAGGGCCTCGGCCTGCTCTTCGACATTGTCCATGGTCATCGCCGCCCCGTTCACCGGGTTGAAGATGAAGTCGAGCCCCGCGGCCTCGGCGGCCTGTTGCATGGCAGCGGCCTGATGGCTTGGCGGCACTTCCGTATCGGGGCGATTGCAGATCACCGTGGTCACGCCTTGCGCCGCAAGTGCGGCCATGTCCGCCGGATCGAGCTGACCGGCAACAGAGTGATCATCGGAAAGCGGGCGCAGGTCCATCTTCGGTCTCTTCCATCTGGTCCATGATATGACCCAACCTGCCGTGCGGCGGGGCGAATGAAAAGCCGAAAGCGCCGTGAATTCGCCCGGTCCGTTGATCTCGGTCAAAGTGAGGGGGGGCGCTGCGCGATAAGCTCCTGTCCAGACGCCGGAACATGGTGGAACGACAGAACAGCTCCGAGGAGGACCGGGAGATGATCGACCTCGCAAAACGCCGCGAAAGCATGATGAAACGCCTCGATGCCCTGGACGTGAAGCTCCATGAAATCGAGGACGAGCTGGAAAGCCACAATAACCGCGATTGGGAAGAGGCGGCGGTAGAGCGTGAAGGCGACGAGGTGCTGGAAGGGATGGGCGTGTCCGGACAGCACGAGATTCGCATGATCAAGGCCGCGCTCGAACGCATGGATGCGGGCGAGTACGGGTATTGCGTGAAATGCGGCGATCAGATTTCGGAGGATCGGCTGGAGGTGCTGCCCTGCACGCCCTTCTGCCGCAAATGCGCTAGTTGACCAGATACCAGGATCGGCCCCGGGTGGGGACTTGCGGCTGATCCTGCGGGGGCCGGGCCTGTCGGTCCGGCCCAAAGAAAGCGCCCAAAAGGTTTTATGGAGGACCGCCTGATGACCAAACCGAACCCGAAAGAGCCCGAAGAGAAGGGCCAGTCCAAGGTCGATCCGGCGGCTGCCCGTGTCGATAATCCGCGACCCGCACCGCGCTGGAAACCCGATCCGGCGGTGGAGGAAGAAGACGACGACCTGTTCAACGACATGCCGGTCTGATCCGGCGGCGTGGGCGCTCCCTCGACCACGCATGCCATGGAAGAAACCGCCCCGCCGATGATCCGGCGGGGCGGTTTTTCATGTCAGCCGTTCAAGATGCGCGCCACGCGCGGCGCGAAATAGGTCAGCACCCCGTCACACCCGGCACGGCGGAAGCTCATCAGGCTTTCCATCATGACCCGGTCACCGTCGATCCAGCCATTGGCCGCCGCCGCCTCGATCATCGCGTATTCACCGGACACCTGATAGGCGAAGGTGGGTGCGCCGAAGGCGTCTTTCACATCCCGGCAGAGGTCGAGATAGGGCAGGCCGGGCTTGACCATCACCATATCAGCGCCTTCGGTCAGGTCGCGTTCCACGCAGCGCAGCGCCTCGTTCCGGTTGGCGGGGTCGATCTGATAGGTCTTCTTATCGCCCTTCAGCGCGCCCGAGGCCCCGACGGCATCACGGAACGGGCCATAAAAGGCACTGGCGAATTTGGCGGCATAGGACATGATCGACACATTGCCGAAGCCCTCGGATTCCAGCGCATCGCGCATTGCCCCGATCCGCCCGTCCATCATGTCGGACGGCCCCAGAATATCGGCTCCGGCCCGCGCCTGCGCCAGCGCCATTTTCACAAGCGCCTCAACCGTTTCATCATTGACGATGATCCCATCCCGCACGATCCCGTCATGGCCATTGGCATTATAGGGGTCGAGCGCGATATCGGTCATGATCGCCAGATCCGGCACAGCCTCCTTGATCGCGCGGATCGCCCGGTTCGAGATATTGTCCGGGTCCCAGGCAATTTCACACAGCTCGGTCTTCAGAGACGGGTCGGTATAGGGAAAGATGCAGATCGCGGGAATGCCGAGGTCATAAGCTTCCTGCGCGGCCTTCACCAGGCAGTTGATGGAAAAGCGATGGACGCCGGGCATGGACGACACCGGTTCCTCGATGCTTTCGCCCTCGCGCACGAACACCGGCCAGATCAGATCGTCAACCGAAAGGCTGTTTTCGCGTACCAATGCCCGCACGGATGCGCTGGCACGGGTGCGGCGGAACCGGGTCTTGGGGAAGGGGGCCTGATTGTTGCGCATGGGGTCGTCCTCGCCATCATGTGTTGCAAAATGGGGTGGCATGTTCGCGCAGTTTTCTCAAGGGCTGGAAACCCGCGCAACGCGCGACTAATGTGCTCCGAAATTGTGATCTGGTGGGCAGAGCGGCCTTGGACTTTCTCGAACTTGCAACGGAAGTGATCGACCTCAGGTCGTTTTCGAACCTGTGGTACTGGATCGCTCTGGCGGCCCTGTGGTCCACGGCCAGCCACTGGATCGTGGGTGTGCCGTTTGACATGGTCACGCGCGCCCGTCGCGGGCATGAACGGTCGATCCATGACATGCGGGTGCTGGCAGAAGTCAATGTGAACCGTATCCTCGCCATGGTGGAGCTGTCGGGTGTGTTCGCCATCGGTTTTCTTGCTTTCCTGATCACCGGGCTTGCGGTTCTGGGTTGGGGCTATGGGGTGGAGTTCTGCCAGGCTGTCTTTCTGCTGATGGCGCCGATGACGGGCGTTGCCGCCCTGAATGTGCGCACGGCCCACAAGCTGCGCGATACGGGGTTCGAGGATCTGGGCCGGCGCCTGCGCACGCATCGGATGATGGTTCAGATGATTGGCATGGTGTCGATCTTCATCACGGCCTTCTGGGGCATGTGGACCAATCTGCACTACGGCGCTCTATAACTTTAACTTCGCAAGGCAACCCATTCATGGAAAAGAAAAACCATGTCCTCATGGGTGGTGTCCCCGAGGGATTCGACGCAACCCGGTTGCTCAAGGAACTGGAGCGGGGCGAAGTCCCCGTCCTGCATGTGGCCCGCGATGACAAGCGGCTGGCAGCCATGGCTACGGCACTGGCGTTCTTTGCCCCCTCTGTCCCGGTCCTGCGCTTTCCGGGCTGGGATTGCCTGCCCTTCGATCGGGTATCGCCCAATGCCGACATCTCAGCCACACGGATGGCGACTTTGGCAGCATTGGCGTCGGGGCTGGACGGGCGGTTCATCGTCCTGACGACGCTCAGCTCCGCGACCCAATACGTGCCGCCACGCGCTTTGCTGAAACGCTCTGCCTTCGTGGCGGAAGTTGACTATCGCCTGAATGAAGAAGACCTTCGTAACTTTCTGGTTCGCATGGGTTTTTCCCAATCTCCAACGGTGATGGAACCCGGAGATTACGCGATCCGGGGCGGTATTATCGACGTTTGGCCGCCGGGAGAAGACAGCCCCGTTCGGCTTGATCTTTTTGGCGACGTGCTGGACGGGGCAAGACGGTTCGATCCGGCCACGCAGCGCACGACCGAAAAACTGACCCGCGTTGAATTCGCGCCGGTATCAGAGGTCATTCTTGACGACCCCTCCATTTCACGGTTCCGGCAGAATTACCGGGTGGAGTTCGGCGCAGGCGGCGGCGAGGATCCGCTATACGAGGCGGTCAGCGCGGGCCGCAAGCATCAGGGCGTGGAACATTGGTTGCCCTTCTTCCATGACCGGCTGGAAACCCTGTTCGACTATCTGCCCGATGCCACGGTCACGCTGGACGATCAGACCACGCCTCAGCGGCTGGCCCGATGGGAAACCATTGAAGATCAATATGATACGCGCAAGACCGCGATGACACAGAAGGGCCGGATGGACACGGTCTACAAACCATGCCCACCGGAGCTGCTCTATCTTGATGACGCGGCCTGGGAGAAGGCCATCGCGGGCCATCGCGTCATCCAGTTCTCGCCTTTGCCGCAGGCTTCCGGTCCCGGTGTGGTGGATGCTGGCGGGCGGATCGGGCGCAGTTTCGCGCCGGAACGTCAGCAGGAAAATATCAGCCTTTTCGGGGCCTTGGCCGATCACATTCGTGCGGAGTCCGGGCGACATGCCGTGATTATGGCCTCTTGGTCCGAGGGCGCGCGGGAACGGTTGCGCGGCTTGCTGGAAGATCAGGACATCACCGATCTGACGGAGATCTCCAACGGGTTGGCCGGGTTGAAGAAGGGGGCCGTCAATCTCGCGGTCTGGCCGCTGGAACAGGGCTTCACCGGCGACGGGCTGACGGTGATTTCCGAACAGGACGTGTTGGGCGACCGGCTGATCCGGCCCAAGCGCAAGACCAAACGGGCGGAAAACTACCTGACCGAGGCGCAAAGCCTTTCCCCCGGCGATCTCGTCGTGCACGTGGACCATGGCGTTGGGCGCTATAAGGGGCTGGAAACCGTCACCGCCATGGGGGCGCCCCATGAATGCATTGCGCTGGAATATGCGGGCGGCGACCGGCTTTTCCTTCCCGTTGAAAACATTGAACTTCTCAGCCGATACGGGCATGAGGAAGGGCTGCTCGACAAGCTCGGTGGTGGGGCGTGGCAGGCCAAGAAAGCCAAGCTTAAGGAACGCATTCGCCAAATTGCCGACAAGCTTATCCGCATCGCCGCCGAACGCGAATTGCGCCATGCGCCGGTGATGGAGCCGCCCGGCGATATGTGGGAGGCGTTCTGCGCCCGCTTTCCCTATGAAGAAACCGACGATCAGCTATCGGCCATCGGCGATGTGATCGAGGATCTGGAACGCGGGCGGCCGATGGACCGGTTGGTCGTGGGCGATGTGGGCTTCGGAAAGACCGAGGTCGCGATGCGCGCGGCCTTCGTTGCGGCGGCCTCCGGTATGCAGGTGGCCCTGATTGCGCCGACAACCTTGCTGGCCCGCCAGCACGCCAAGACCTTCGCCGACAGGTTCCGGGGATTTCCCATCAATGTCAGACAGTTGTCGCGCTTTGTTCCCACAAAGCAGGCGACCGACACGCGCAAGGGTCTGGCAGATGGCAGCGTCGATATCTGTATCGGCACCCATGCGCTTTTGGCCAAGAACATCCGGTTCCAGAACCTCGGGCTGTTGATCATCGACGAGGAGCAGCGCTTCGGCGTCGGCCACAAGGAACGGCTGAAGGAAATGAGATCCGAAGTGCACGTCCTGACGCTATCGGCTACGCCCATCCCGCGCACGTTGCAGATGTCGCTCTCTGGTGTCCGCGACCTCAGCCTCATCGGCACGCCGCCCGTCGACCGTCTGGCGATCCGAACCTATGTCAGCGAGTTCGACGCGGTCACCATCCGCGAGGCGCTGCTGCGCGAACATTACCGGGGCGGGCAGAGCTTCTACGTGGTGCCGCGCATCGAGGATTTGCCGGAAATCGAGGAGTTCCTGCGAACACAGGTGCCTGAGGTCAGCTTCGTCGTGGCCCATGGCCAAATGGCAGCCGGCGACCTCGATGACCGGATGAATGCCTTCTACGACGGCAAATATGACGTGCTGCTGGCCACCACGATCATCGAATCCGGCATCGACATCCCGACCGCCAACACGATGGTGATCCACCGGGCCGACATGTATGGCCTCGCGCAGCTCTACCAGATCCGGGGGCGCGTGGGCCGCGCCAAGACCCGCGCCTATGCGTATCTGACCACGAAACCGCGCGCCAAGCTGACGCCGGCCGCCGAAAAGCGGCTGCGGGTTCTGGGCAGTCTCGACAGCCTCGGCGCGGGCTTCACCATTGCCAGCCAGGATCTCGACATTCGCGGGGCGGGCAATATCGTGGGTGAGGAGCAGTCGGGCCATGTGAAAGAGGTGGGCTTCGAACTTTACCAATCCATGCTGGAAGAGGCGATTGCCAAGATCCGGTCTGGCAATATGGAGGCCCTGACCGATGACGATGGCACCTGGGCCCCACAGATCAACCTGGGCGTTCCGGTGTTGATCCCGGCTGACTATGTGCCCGATCTGGATGTCCGGCTTGGGCTCTATCGGCGCTTGTCGCAACTGCACACCAAGGTGGAGTTGGAAGGCTTTGCCGCGGAACTGATCGACCGCTTCGGTAAGCTGCCGAAGGAGGTCAACACGCTGCTCTTGGTCGTGCGCATCAAGGCGATGTGCAAACGGGCGGGGATTGCGAAACTGGATGGCGGGCCGAAGGGTGCGACAATCCAGTTTCACAATGACAAATTCGCCAATCCCGCCGGGCTGGTGGAATTCGTGCAGGCGCAAAAGGGGCTGGCCAAGGTACGCGATACCAAGATCGTGGTGCGGCGCGACTGGTCCAAGGACAGCGAAAAGATCAAGGGGGCCTTCGCCATTGCCCGAGATCTGGCCGAAAAGGTCATTGCCGCGAAAAAGGCTTAACGCCCTTCGCGGGGTAGGCGCGTGGCGATCACGAAACTCACGCCCGCGACCAACAGCACCGACAGGACCAGCGGCGTCGGCGTCCCATTGAAAAGCTGCCCGATGACGGCGCCGATCACCGCGCCCCCCACGGTCGCCACGGCCCCCATGACCGAGGAGGTCATGCCCGCGATATGGCCCATGGGCTCCAGCGCCAGTGCGTTCAGGTTGCCAATGGTAAAGCCGGTGGCCGCGAACTGTCCTGCGGTCCAGACAAGGAAGACCCAGAAGGTCCAAGCTGGTTCGGTGCCGATGGCCAAGAATACCAGCCCGGCCAGTGCCGAAACCGCAATCTGCCCCATCAACGCCCGCCGGATCAGGGGCCGCATGCCAAGTTTGACCACCAGCGAGGCATTCACCAGCGGCGGCAGGGCTGCAAACACCGCGATTCCCGCGAACCAGAAATGGAAATTGCCGCCCCGGTCATAGGTGATGTCAAAGACCTGCTGCACGGAACTGATCGTGGCGAAGAGGATGCCAAAGATCATGATCTGGATCAGGGTCGAGAGCATCACCTGATGGTGTCCAAGAACCTCTTTCATCCCCGCCCATAGCATGGCGGCCTTAAGGGGCCGGCGCCTGTCGACCGGCAGGGTTTCGGGCTGGCGAATGCCAATCCAGGCGGTGGACAGGGCCGAGAACAGAACGAAAGCCAGGAAGATCGACCGCCAACCCGCAAGCGCGATGATGCCCGCGCCGATCATTGGGGCGACGGCGGGGAAGATCATGAAGACGAGCATGGCAAAGGACATGATCCGCGCCATCTGGCGGCCCGAATAAAGGTCGCGCACAAGCGCCATCGAAGCGATGCGCGGGCCAGCCGCCCCAAGCCCCTGAATAGCGCGGGCGGCAAGAACCAGTTCCAGCGTCGGCGCATAGTAGGCCATGACGGCGCCAATCACATAAAGCCCCGCGCCCCAATAGATGATCGCCTTGCGGCCAAACGCGTCCGAGAGCGGCCCGGTGACCAGCGTGCCCGCCCCCATGCCGAAGACAAAGGAGGTCAGGACAAGCTGCGCAAGGTTGGCGGCGTCGGGCGTCAGCTCTTCCGCGATCTCGGGCAGGGCGGGCAGCATCGAATCGATGGAGAAGGCGATGGTTGCGAACATCATGCCCATGAGGGCAATGAACTCGCCCTGGGACAGGCGGCGGGAGGTGGAATCGGTCATGAGCGGCTCGAAAATCTCGGCAAAAGGAACTGGGTTTTAGCGGAATGAGCCGCGTAGAGGTCTGGGTAGCGCGATTGAATGGCGCGGTCCTCGACCCTTGATCCGTATCCCAGCATGACGCAGGCGGCAAGCCCGAGGGTCAACGCCTCTGGCGAGCCGATGATCAGCGCGAGCCCGGCGATGCTGACAATCTGCCCCAGGTATTGCGGATGTCGGCAGAGCGCATAGGGGCCCTTGGTGGCAATCCCCACATCCCATCCGCTTGTGCCTTTCAGGCCGAGCATCGCCGTGGCCCATGTGTGCATAAGGCTGCCTGCAACGGCGAGCGGTAGGCCAAGTCCCCACCTGAGTGGCATGGGCAACACCGGGTCCTGACCCCATGTCTGAACCAGCCCTACATAGATCAGCGTGGTCAGCCCCCAGGCCCATAGCGCCGTGAGGAGGTTACCCTTTCGAGGGGGCCATGGGCCATGGCCGGGGGCGCGATCCGACAGGACGAGGATCACCGCCCAGATCCCGGTTGCAGAAAGGCCGAGGATCAGCCCCGCGCTCATTCAGCCTCTTTCATCATTCCCCGGATATCTTCGATCACCTTGCCCCACAGCTCGGGCGGCTGCGCGCCGGTCAGCACGTGCTGGTTGGCGACAACGAAGGTGGGCACGCCTGTGACGCCCCGTTCGCGGGCATGGGCGTCGCGGGCGCGGATGTCGTCTGCATCGGCCTCACCCTCCAGCAGGGTTGCAATCATGGCCGCGTCCAGCCCGCACTCCCCGGCAATCTCGGCCAGCGTCGCGGCGTCGCCGATATCGCGCCCATCCACGAAATAGGCTTTGAACAGCGCCGAGACGACCGGCGTCTGGCGCTGCTCGATCCCGGCCCAGTGGATCAGCCGATGTGCGTCAAGCGTGTTGGGGGTGCGCCCGATGCCTTCGAAGTTGATCTTCAGACCGGCCGTTTCCGCATGTTCCACCACCGGCGCATAGGCGCGCACCGCGCCCTCCTTGCCGCCGAACTTTGCCTCCAGATAGGCGCGCCGGTCCATGCCCTCCTTGGGCATCTCGGGGTTCAGCTGGAACGGGTGCCATTCGATGGCGAAGGGATGGTCGCCCGCGGCTTCAAGCGCGCGGTCGAGATAGGCTTTGCCGATATAGCACCAGGGGCAGATCGGGTCGGAAAGGATGTCGATCTTGATCATGTCATATCCCTGATTGCAGCGGCCAGCGCCTTTCGGTTGAGTTTACCGTTCCCGCCACGGGGCAGCGCGTCGAGCGCCACATAAAGCCGAGGTTGCTTGTAACGGGCAAGACAGGTTTCCGCGTGCTGGCGCAGCTCGGGATCGGCCAGATCGCTCACATGCGCCAGACAGATGATATGCGTGTCCTCTCGGATTTCCACCGAAACAGCCGCGCAATCCTCGACCAGGGGCGCAAAGGCGCGCTCGATCTCCTGCGGGGAGACGCGGAAGCCGCCCGCGTTCAGCATGTCGTCAGAACGGCCGTGGTAGATGAGCGACCCATCCGCGTCCTCATGCACCATATCGCCGGTGACGAACCAATCGCCTCTCAGGGGCAGGTTGACGCCATCATCGTCAAGATACCCCAGCATCAGGCCGGGATCGCTGCGATGGATGGCAAGCTGACCGGTCTCCCCCTGTGGCAGCGGGTGCCCGTCAGGATCGAGGATCGCGATCTGCCGACCTTCCTGCGCAAAGCCGAGCGTGTGTGGCGGTGCGGGCCTCGCGGGGCAGCCGGAGATGAAGGTGGAGCATTCCGACATGCCGAGCGCCTCATGGATCGTGGTGCCGGTCGCCCCGGCCCATGCCTCGCGGATCGGCTCGGGCAGCTTTTCCCCGGCGCTCAGCCCATGGCGCAGTTTTGGCATTGGCGGCATGGGGCTGCGCAGCATCCGGCGAAAGACACCCGGGGCGGCGGCGAAGATCGTCGCGTCGTGGCGTTTGAGCAGCAGCGGCAGCGTGGCAGGATCGGTGCCTTCCGCCGGGATCAGCGCGGTCGCCCCCACGGACCAAGGGTCCAGCAACCCGGTGCCAAGCGTGAAGGTCCAGTTGAAGGCGCCTGCATGCAGCAGCCGGTCGCTGTCGCTCAGCCCATACCAGCCGTCATGCATTATCCGCCGCGCCCAGATGGCCCGATGCGCATGGGCGACGGCGCGGGGCCTGCTGGATGTTCCGGAAGTGTAGACCAGATAGGCCAGCCGGTCTGGGTCGCCCATCTGGTAGGTGGCGCGGTCATGGTCAGTCAGGGCCTCCAGATCCGTCACCACCGGGCAGGGCAGCGGATCGGGCAGGGCGATACCCGCATGCGCAAGGATGAGCTTCGGGGCGATCTCGGGCACGAGGCGGCTGATTTCCGGCCCGGTCAGTTGGGCAGAGGTCGGAACCGGCACCAGCCCCACGGCAATCGCCGCCAGATAGGCCACGGGGAAATCGGGCCGGTTGCCGAGCCTGAGCAACACCCGGTCACCGGGTTCCAACCCCTGCGCCAGCAATCCGCTGGCCACTCGTAACACCCGGTCCTCCAGTCGCGCAAAGCTCCAGCGATCCGACCGGGAGGGCGACAGCACCGCCAGCGCGATCTTGTCGGGCAGGCGCGGGGCCTGGGCCAGCACATAGGCCGCAAGGTTGAACGGGGCAGGGCAGGGATCGGGCAGAGGCATGAAACCGGCGTAGGCCCCACGCGGGACAGTTGCAAGACCCGGTGCCGCAGGCTACATGCGCAGGCATGGATTTTTCTGACGAACCCAGCCTCATACGCCTCGCCCGTGAAAGCGGCACGCAAGATCGCCCGCAACCGGTGGACCTCGCCATTCGCGTGCGCGAGTTGCGCAAGCAGCGGGAATGGACGCTGGAACAGGCGGCCCAGAAGGCGGGTCTGGCGCGCTCGACACTGTCCAAGATCGAAAACGGCCAGATGTCGCCCACCTATGACGCATTGAAGAAACTGGCGGACGGGCTGGATATCTCGGTGCCGCAGCTCTTCACGCCGACGGTGAACCCCAAGGTCAACGGCCGCCTCGCCGTGACCCAGACCGGCGCGGGCGAACCGCACCCGACCGCCACCTATGAGCACGAGATGCTGGCCCCGCAGCTGACCCAGAAGGCGATGCTGCCCTATCGCGCCCGCATCCGCGCCCGCAGCTTCGAGGAATTCGACGGGTGGGTGCGCCATGAAGGCGAAGAATTTCTCTACGTGCTGACCGGGGAGATCCAGCTGATCACGGAATTTTATGCCCCGGTGAACATGCGCAGGGGCGACAGCGCCTATTACGACGCCACCATGGGGCATAACGTGATCTCGGTCAGCGCCGAGGATGCGACGATCCTTTGGGTGACCTGCCTGGGATAACCGTTCCCCTCACATTTGACGAAAAATGTCGGCGCCCCTTTCAGCTTGGCAAAAATACCTCGGGGAGCGCGAGGGGCTGGCCCCTCGCTCCCGCCGTGAGCAGCCGCGCTTCGGGTTGGTGGTTAGTCGAACATCGCCGCAAGATCGGCGCTGCTCTCCTGCCCGATGCGGTCCCCATGCTCGGCAAGAAAGCTGTCGCAGGCCGTAACACCCGCCTCGAACATCTGGTGCAGCACCTGCGGAACCGGAACCACCTTGGTGGCCACAGAAAGCTGCCGCATCAGCGCGTCGTCGGAGATCATGTGAACCAGCACGTTTTTCATGCTGCCAGGGGCGAGCGACCCATCCGCCAGCAATCGCTGTACGAAACGAATGGCGCGAAGCTCGCTCAGCAGAGAGGCGTTGAAACTGACCTCGTTCACCCTGTTCTGAATCTCCCGCGCGGTTGTCGGAACCTTGTGGCGGATCAAAGGGTTGATATTGACGATCAGGATGTCGTCCGGAAGATGTGGTTCAAAGAGAGGGAAAAGCGCAGGATTGCCGGTATAGCCCCCGTCCCAATAGGCCTCGCTCTGGCCGGTTTCGCGATCCTCGATCTCCACCGCCTTGAACAGCGTCGGCAGGCAGGCGGAGGCCAGAAGCGGCCTGGTGCCGATCTCATCGCCTCCGAACACCCGGATCTTGCCAGTCCGCACATTGGTGGCACAGACGAAGAACTCCGGCCCCTCCGCGCAACAGATGTTCTCGTAGTGGAATTTCTCGACAATCGGGGACAGCGGATTGCCGAAGAATGGCCCGTAATTGTAGGGGCTGACCATGCGGCTGACCGCGTCGCCGATGGCGAAGGGCAGGGAGGTTTCGATCCAGTGGCTGATGGCCAGCGGGGAAATGGCCCCGAGCCAGGCATTGAACCGCTCATCCGTGATCGCCCCCATCTGTTCCCAGAGCCAGGCGAGGTTCTCGCGGGCAAGCGCGCGACTGCCCTGGCTGAGACCCGCCTTGACCGCCGCCCCATTGAGCGCCCCTGCGGAGGTGCCGGAGATGGCAGCGATCTTGATGCCGGGCTCCTGAAGCAGCCGGTCGAGGACACCCCAGGTGAAGGCCCCATGAGCGCCGCCACCTTGCAGGGCGAGGTTGATGCGTTTGGGTGTCATTTCCAGGGTTTGACCTGTGGCATGGTCGGGATGCCTCCGGCGGGGGTATTTGAACAAAGAAGAAGGGCAGGGGGCCGCGTTAACCTTAATGTGGGGCTAACGCGGGGAGATCACAGGGCCGTCCAGCCGCCATCGACACTTATCGTGGTGCCGGTGATCTGGGCAGCGGCGTCAGAGCAGAGGAAGGCCGCCGTGCCGCCCATCTGTTCGACGGTGGCAAATTCGCGCGAGGGCTGGCGCAGCAGCATGACCTCCCGCACCACCGTGTCGCGGTCCATGTTATGGGCCTTCATCTGGTCGGGGATCTGCGCCTCAACCAGCGGGGTCAGCACATAGCCGGGGCAGATCGCGTTGGCGGTGATCGGTTCCTCTGCCGTTTCCAGCGAGGTGGTCTTGGTCAGGCCGACAATGCCGTGCTTCGCTGCGATATAGGCGGATTTATAGGGGCTGGCGGTCAGGCCATGGGCCGAGGCGATATTGATCACCCGCCCCCAACCGGCGGCGCGCATCATCGGCAGGGCGGCAGCGGTTGTGTGGAAGGCGGAGCTGAGATTGATCGCGATGATCGCGTCCCATTTCTCGACCGGGAACTTGTCGATGGCTTCCACATGCTGGATGCCCGCATTGTTGATCAGGATATCGCAGGTCCCGGCCTGCTCGATCAGCGCGCGGCACTCCTCGCCCTTCGACATGTCCGCCTTGATGTAGCGGGCCGTGACGCCGTATTCTGCCGCGATTTCCGCAGCGATGGCGTGATCTTCGTCGCGATCGGTGAAGGAGTTCAAAACAACATCCGCCCCGGCACGGGCCAGTTCGCGGGCGATTCCCAAACCGATTCCTGAGTTGGATCCGGTGATGACGGCGGTTTTGCCGGCAAGCGAGGTGGTGATGGCCATCGGGGGCTCCTGTCCTTAACGATTTGCCAGCACCGTAATGCTGCACATGCAGTATGGACAGAGGCAAAAGCCGCGCAGCCGGACCAAAAAAAACGCCGGCACGAAGCCGGCGTTAAGTTATTGAGGCAGGTTTCATACAGGCAAGAAACCTATCGAGCAGTGCATCCTTTATAAGCAATCACTTGCTCAGAGTCCAACCGAAAAGTTTGAAACCCAATTCAGGGGAGAGTAGCGTCTTGAACAAGCAAACAAGGCATCAAGGGGATTGTTTACAGATGAGCAGGAATTGTTTCAGACAGATTGCGGGCGTTTTCGGCGTCATGGCGATTCTTTCCGGCGGAGCTGCGGCAGAGCCGTCCTATGGCATCGCTATGTATGGCGACCCCGCTTTGCCCCCAGATTTTGCGCATCTGCCCTATGCCAACCCCGATGCGCCAACAGGTGGCCGGATCGTCACTGGTGAGGTCGGCAGCTTTGACAGCCTCAATCCCCATATCCGTGCGGGCTCCACCCCGTGGCAGCTGCGTTTTCTGGCTTATGAAAGCCTGATGGGCCGATCCTGGGACGAACCGTTCACTCTCTACGGCCTGTTGGCCGAATCGGTCGAGGTTGGCGAGGGCGGGGCCTGGGTGGAGTTTCAGCTGCGTCCCGAGGCCCGATTCTCCGACGGCAGCCCGGTGACCGTGGCCGATGTGATCTGGTCATATGAGACATTGGGGACCGAGGGCCACCCGCGATATCTGAATGCCTGGAACCGGGTGTCGACCATCGAGGCCGTGGGCGAACGGGGCGTGCGCATCAGTTTCAGCGAGCCGGACCGGGAACTGGCGCTGATCATGGGGATGCGGCCGATTTTGCAGGCGGCGCAATGGGAGGGGCGTGATTTCACTGAAAGCGGGATCGACGCGATTCCGATCTCAAGCGCGCCATATGTCATCGACGATTTCGAGGCCGGGCGCTTCGTCTCCCTGCGTCGGAATCCCGATTACTGGGGCGCTGACCTGCCGTTCCGCCGGGGCACCAATGTGATCGACGAGATCCGGCTGGAATTCTTCGGGGATGGCACCGCCATGTGGGAGGCCTTTGTCGCCGGTGAGATCAACACGATCCGGGAAACCAATGCCGCCGACTGGGAAACCAACTACAATTTCCCGCGTGTGCAATCGGGTGAGGTCGTGCTGTCCGAGGTACCGCATGAGCGGCCCACGGGCATGTGGGGCTTCGTGATGAACACCCGCTCACCGCAATTCGAGGATTGGCGGGTGCGCGAGGCGATGATTCAGGCCTTCAACTACGAATTCATCAACCAGACCCAGAATGGCGGGCTGGCGCCGCGCATCACCTCCTATTTCTCCAACTCGATTCTCGGGATGGAACCGGGAGCGGCGACGGGCCGGGTGCTGGAGCTTCTGGAGCCCTTCGCGGGCGATCTGCTGCCCGGCGCGCTGGAGGGCTATGAATTCCCGGTCTCCGACGGGCGAGAGGCCAACCGCGCGGGTATCCGCGCCGCCATGGGGCTGATGGAAGAGGCGGGCTATTCCGTGCAGGAGGGCGTCATGACCGGCCCTGACGGGCAGCCCTTCACCTTCGAGATCGTGCTGAGCCAGGGATCGGCCGAGAACCAGGCGATCATTAATATCTACGTGGAATCGCTCTCTCGTCTCGGGATCACGCCAACGGTGACGACCATCGACAGCGCCCAGTACCGCGAACGCACGGACGCTTATGATTTCGACATGACGTGGTTCGCGCGCGGCGTGTCTCTGTCCCCCGGAAACGAGCAGTACCTTTATTGGGGCTGCGACATGGTAGATGTGGAGGGCAGCCGGAACCTGATGGGGGTCTGCAATCCGGCCATCGAGGCGATGGTGGGCGAGATGCTGACGGCAGAAAGCCAGGATGACTACCGCGCGGCTGTGCGGGCGCTCGACCGGGTTCTGACCTCTGGCCGCTACGTCATTCCGATTTGGTATTCGCCGGTCAGCCGCATCGCCCATGTGCGAGAACTGCATTATCCCGAAACGCTGCCCATCTATGGCGACTGGTTGGGGTTCCAGCCGGATGTCTGGTGGTACGAGGAGGAATGAGCCGTTTCGCCGCGGCTTTGCCGCGCCGACCGGCCGGGGGGCGCTGCCCCCCGGACCCCCCGAGGTATTTTAGCCAAGATGAAAGGCATGGACGGCGCGGGCTGGCTTGCCTAAGGAGCGGGCATGAGAGAACGCCCTGACATTCTGTGCATCGGGTCCGTCCTGTGGGACATCATCGGACGCACCGATCTGCCGATGGCGGCCGGGAATGACAAGCCCGGCCGTATCACCCGGCTGCCCGGCGGGGTGGCGCTGAATATCGCCATGACGCTGGTGGGGCAGGGGCTGCGGCCCTCGCTGCTGAGCGTTGTCGGCGACGATGCGGCGGGCACCGCGCTGCTGGTGGAGGTTGCCCGGATGGGGATCGAGGTCGATCATGTGCTGGTCGACCACAACCTTCCGACCGATCAATACATGGCCATTGAGGCGCAGGGGAATCTGCTGGCCGCGCTTGCAGATGCGCATTCGCTTGAAACGGCGGGCGCACGTATTCTGGAGCCACTGGAGAACGGTCGCCTCGCCTCTGCGGATGCGCCATGGACGCGGCCCATGGCCATTGACGGGAACCTGACGCTGGAGCTTTTGACCCAGATCGCGGACAGCCCGCTCTTTGCGCGCGCCGATCTGCGCCTTGCGCCAGCTTCTCCGGGCAAGGCTGAAAGGCTGAGGCCCTTCCTGTCCCATCCCGGCGCCACGATCTATGTGAATGCCGAGGAGGCCGGGCTGATCTCGGGTGTCCCGACCGGGTGCGCCGAAACCGGGGCCGAGGCCCTGTTGGCCGCTGGCGCGCGCCGGGTGCTTGTCACCGATGGCGGCAGGCTGGCTGTGGATGCAACGCCTGATCGAACCCTCTCGCTTGCGCCGCCGCAAATCACCCCACGCCGGATCACCGGGGCCGGGGACACGTTCATGGCGGCCCATATCGCCGCTGAAATCCGCGGCAGCGCGCCCGAGGCCGCGCTGGCCCACGCGCTGACGACCGCCGCCACCTATGTTGCCGGATAGCCCATGACACCTGATTATCTGACCCTCTCGCCCGAAGTGGCCGAGGCCCGCGCCACCAATGCCCCTCTTGTGGCGCTGGAAAGCACCATCATCACCCATGGCATGCCCTACCCGCAGAACCTGGAGACCGCCCGCCGGGTGGAGGACGAGGTGCGCGCGGCTGGCGCGGTGCCTGCCACGATTGCGATCCTTGAGGGGCGCTTGCATGTGGGCCTGACGGATGGGGAACTAGAGGCGCTGGCGCAGGCCAAGGATGTGATGAAGCTCAGCCGCGCCGATCTGGCGGTTGCGCTGGCCACGGGCCGGACCGGGGCGACCACAGTGGCTGCGACGATGATCGCGGCACACTTGGCGGGAATAGGCGTCTTTGCCACGGGTGGGATCGGTGGCGTTCACAAGGGGGCGGAGGACAGTTTCGACATCTCCGCTGACCTTATGGAACTGGCGCAGACCCCGGTGACGGTCGTGGCCGCTGGCGCCAAGGCCATTCTCGACATCCCCAAGACGCTGGAGGTTCTGGAAACGCAAGGCGTGCCTGTCATTGCCTTCGAACAGGATGATTTCCCGGCCTTCTGGTCGCGCGAGTCAGGCCTGAGCGCCCCGCTGAGGATGGACAGGGCCGAGGGCATCGCCGCCTCTGCCCTGATGCGCGCGCGGCTTGGCCTGCCGGGGGGGCAACTGGTGGCGAACCCGATCCCAGAAACCGACGAGATCGCCGCCGAAACCCTCGCCCCGATCATCGCGCAGGCCCAGGCTGAGGCCGATGCACAAGGGATCACCGGCAAATCGGTGACGCCCTTCCTCTTGCAGCGGCTATTCGAACTGACCGAAGGACGGTCTCTGACGGCAAATATCGCCCTCGTTCTGAACAATGCCCGCCTTGCATCGGCAATTGCCTGCGCCATGGTCGCGCAGGATTGAAGACACTCTCTTGTTTGGCGTGAAACGCGCCCTTAGTAACAGGGAAGAGAGTTTAACAGGGACGACCGGCAAGAATGGAATTGCCCGAACCGCCACCGCCGCCACGGCGCGGCTGGATATCCTCGCTACAGGCCAGTTTTCTGACCGGCCTCGTGGTGATTGCGCCCATTGGTCTGACAGCCTGGCTGATCTGGTCGATCATCGGCTGGATCGATTCCTGGGTGCTGCCGTTCCTGCCCAATGCCTATAATCCCGCTATCCTGATCCGGGAATATTTCAACATCGACGTCGATATTCGCGGCATCGGCGTTGGCATGTTCCTTCTGTTCACGATCATCGTGGGCTGGATCGCCAAGGGGCTGATCGGGCGGTCGCTGATCCGCACCTCGGAAAGCGTGGTTCTGTCGATTCCCGGAGTGCGGTCGCTCTATTCGGGTTTGAAGCAGATCACCGAAACCGTGCTGGCGCAGTCCAAGGGGTCGTTCGACAAGGCCTGCCTTGTGGAATATCCGCGCAAGGGAATCTGGGCGATCGCCTTCATCTCGACCGATGCGAAGGGCGAGATCGCGGACAGCCATGAAAAGCACATGATCTCTGTCTTTCTGCCGACCACGCCGAACCCGACCTCGGGTTTTCTGCTGTTCGTCCCGAGGGATGATGTGCAGATCCTGAAGATGTCGGTCGAGGACGCCGCGAAACTGGTGATCTCGGCAGGGCTGGTTTACCCGAGCACAGGCGACAAGGATGGTGACCGGGTGCCGGACGAGGCCGAGGTTGTGGAGGTCGAAGGCACGGCTGCCACTCTGCTGGACAGGCCGCATGCCCCCGAAGCGGACCCGGATCGCCGCACCGAAGACGCATGACGCGCCTTCTTGCCCCGATTTCGCGGTCTGATGGGGCAGGGGGGTTGCATTCCCCCCGGCTCTGCCTTAATGGCGCGCTTACTTCACAGGCAGAGGCGGGCCCTCGGGGGAGACATCCCTGAACGGTCCACCGGTTGGGTTTAGTCCCTAAACCTCTGCCAAGGCGCAAACCGGAAAAGGATACTAGGACATGGCGCTTCCTGATTTCACCATGCGTCAGCTGCTTGAAGCTGGCGTTCACTTCGGCCACCAGACGCAACGCTGGAACCCCCGCATGGGCGAGTTCATCTATGGCGAGCGCAATGGCATCCACATTCTCGACCTGACTCAGACCGTCCCGATGCTGGACCAGGCGCTGCAGGTCGTGCGCGAAACCGTCGCCAAGGGCGGCAGCATCCTGTTCGTCGGCACCAAGCGTCAGGCCCAAAAGCCCGTCGCCGAAGCGGCAGAGCGTTGCGCGCAGTACTACATGAACCACCGCTGGCTTGGCGGCACGCTGACCAACTGGAAAACCGTGTCGAACTCGATCTTTCGCCTGAAGCAGATCGACGAGGCAATGGAAAACGGTCTGGAAGGTCTGACGAAGAAAGAACGTCTTGGCATGGAACGTGACCAGGCGAAGCTTCAGGCCTCGCTCGGCGGTATCCGTGAAATGGGCGGCCTGCCCGACCTGATCTTCGTCATCGACGTCAAGAAGGAAGATCTGGCCATCGCGGAAGCCAAGAAACTGGGCATCCCGGTCGTGGCCGTGGTCGACACCAACTGCTCGCCCGATGGTGTGGATTACATCATCCCCGGCAATGACGACGCGGCCCGCGCCATCTCGCTCTATTGCGATCTGGTCTCCCGCGCGGCCCTGGATGGCATGACCGCCCAGATGGAAGGCGCAGGCGTTGACCTGGGCGCACTGGAAGAGGGCAATATCGAAGAGGCCATCGCCGCCGATGCCCCCGCCGAGGAAGCCGCTGAAGGCTGATCGCCGTCACGCATCTGATACATGGACCGGCTATGGGCCGGTCCACCCCATACCCCGAATAAAGGAGCAGACCGATGGCAATTACCGCTGCAATGGTCAAAGAGCTGCGCGAAGCCACCGCCGCAGGCATGATGGACGCCAAGAAGGCACTTGTCGAAACCAATGGCGATTTCGACGCCGCCGTTGACTGGCTGCGCACCAAGGGTCTGGCGAAAGCCGCCAAGAAATCCGGCCGCATCGCCGCCGAGGGCCTGGTGGCCGTCGCTGTTGACGGTGGCGTTGGCGTCGCCGTCGAAGTGAACTCGGAAACCGACTTCGTCGGCAAGAACGCCGAGTTCCAGAAAATGGTGGGCGACATCGCCAATGCCGCAACCGGTGTTGCCGATATCGAAGCACTGGCCGCTGCCGATCTGGGTGGCAAGACCGTTGCCGACACGCTGACCGACAAGATCGCCACCATCGGCGAGAACATGACCCTGCGTCGCATGGCCCGCCTGGAAGGCGACACCGTTGTGACCTATGTCCACAACGCAGCCGCGCCCGGCATGGGCAAGATCGGCGTTCTCGTTGCACTGACCGGCGGGGACGAGGCGCTTGGCAAGCAGGTCGCGATGCATATCGCCGCTGTCAATCCCGCAGCCCTGAACGAAGACGACATGGACCCGGCCGTTGTTGAAAAAGAACGCCAGATCCAGATCGACATCGCCCGTGAATCCGGCAAGCCCGAGCAGGTGATCGAGAAGATGATTGAAGGCCGCATGAAGAAATTCGTGGCCGAGTCGACCCTTCTGAACCAGGCGTTCGTCATCAACCCCGATCTGACCGTCGGTGCTGCCGCCGCGGAAGCTGGTGCGACTGTGACCGGTTTCGTCCGCATCGAAGTGGGCGAAGGCATCGAGAAGAAAGAAGAAGACTTCGCAGCCGAGGTTGCGAAGGCCGCCCAGGGCTAAGGCCCTTGGAAGAGGGGCAGGGGTGTTGGGAGGCGCCCCTGCCACCTACCTGAACGAAAAAAAAGCGGTGCTGCCAGGGACAAAGGGGGCAGCACCGCTTTCTTTTCGTCACCACGCATGCCGGAATGGGGATGGGCGGGCGCGGCCCAGGACGTCGGGGTTATGGCCGCCGGGTCTTGGGGTGAACTGGACCGCCAGGCCGGAAATGTTCCTGACGGTCCGATGCTCCTGACCGAAAAAATCTCAGCCATCACTCACGGAACGAGGTTAACTTGACGCAAAGTCAGGGCCCGGAAAAGTAGGGAATCCTTTACCTTTTGGCCAAATACCGCCGATCAGCTTGTCTGAGCCCCCGGATCGACGATGAAAATCTGGTTCAGGACCGAGGCTTTGCGCACTGCCTGCGCCGTTGTTTCAACGCCAAGCGACTCTCGCGCGCCGCGCAGATGCTTGTCCACCGTCGCGGCCTTGCGGCCAAGCAACAGCGCAATGTCACGCACCGATTTGCCATCGGCCACCAGCTCCAGCACCTCAGACTGGCGCGGCGTCAGGACACGGCTCTGACCGGTTGCGGGAAGCTGGGTGATTGCCAGATGGGCCACCTGGTTGATGATCTCCAGCTCTTCGCCCTTGTCCCGCCACAGCGCATCCACGTCTTGCTGGCTCAGGCCGCTGCGGGCCACAAGCCCGATACCGGCAGCCGATCGCTTTATCGCCATCGGGAAGGACATTGTATATCCCGCGGAAATTCCGAACCGCTTGTTCAACGCCATCAGTTCCCGCCGTTCAGGACCGTTCGGGCTGTCGTCGAATTTATCCCACATATGCCGCCAACTAATGGACCCGACATTGCGGGACGCCCATTTCATCATCGGTGCAGCCCGGTACAGGCCGTGGCCGATATAGGCTTCGATGTAGTCCGAGGGGTAGTTCGTCAGGATCAGCGCATCCTCGGGGTTGCTGAGCGACTTTGCGGACTGAAAGCATGTATAGGCGTAGATGAGACGATCGAAGCCATAGGCACCCATCTGCTCGGTGTGGTACTCCCACAACTCCTCGACAGAGCGCGCCTTCAGATAGGGCTGCAGGCGCTTCATGCGGGATCACCGATGTGGAAACGGCGCTTTTGTCTTTTGCATGGTCCCGCCATGTCCTGCAAAGGAAAGCGTAAAGTCTTGCTTGGCATCGTTGTCCCCGAAATCTCTTTCAAGATATGCGCGGCGCATCCAAACTGTCGAGGCACAATTTTGCGCAAAATCAGGATGTTGCAGAGATATTGCGCTTGGGCATATCCGGTGTGGCATCTGCAGGACAGTGATCTTGGTGGCTCAAGGGCAGTGCGCAAGTATTAACTTGTTTTTCAACAATGCATCGTAAGGTTCTGATTAATAGAAGAAACTGGTTCACACAACGGGTTGTCTGGTTGTTTGTATATTAACATAATCATGATTACTGGCCATATTGGATGGCCAGTCTTGCCAGGATGAAGCCGAAGTAACAATCACTTATCCTAGTGCGTAGCCTGCGCCGCGAACCGTCCGTATCGGGTCCCCTTCGTCATGCGCAGCTTTCAGGGCTTTGCGCAAACGGCCCACATGGACATCGACCGTCCGGCTATCGACATAGATGTCACGGCCCCAGACCCGGTCGAGCAACTGCTCGCGGCTCCAGACGCGGCCCGGTCGTTCCATGAAAGCCGTCAACAGCCGGAACTCCGTCGGGCCAAGCGAAACCTGCTGACCCGCGCGGTAAACCCGGTGTTCTTCCATATCCAGCAGGATATCCTCGAAGGTCAGATGTTCGCCTACAGAGGCCGGTCGCGTCCGACGCAGCTGCGTGCGCAACCGGGCCAGCAGTTCAGCCACGGAATAAGGCTTCACCACATAGTCATCCGCCCCGGTTTCCAGGCCGCGCACCCGGTCCACCTCTTCCGACCGGGCAGACAGCATGATCACCGGGATCTTGCGCGTATCGTCAGAGGCCTTGAGTTGCCGACACACCTCGATGCCAGAGACATTGGGCAGCATCCAGTCCAGCACGATCACGTCAGGCGGGGTTTCACGCACCATGACCAGTGCTTCGTCCCCTGCCCCCGCGGCCATGACGGCATAGCCCTCGGCCCGGATGTTATAGGCCAGCACTTCGCGTTGCGCGGGCTCATCCTCGACAATCAGAACAAGGGGCTCGCCAGCCATCGCCTATTCCTCCTCGACACCCAGATCATGCGAGGATCGGTCGCCCTTCTCCCGCTCATCATCCGGGTATTCACCGGTCACAAGGTAGATCACCTGCTCGGCGATGGTGGTCACGTGGTCGCCCATCCGTTCGATGTTCTTGGCCATGAAATGCAGGTGCATGCAGGCGGTGATGTTGCGCGGATCTTCCATCATGAAGGTCAGGTATTCGCGGAACAGCGCCGAATACATCTGGTCCACTTCCAGATCCCGCTCGCGCACATCGGCAGCCAGGTCCGGATCGCGCTGAATATAGGCGTCAAGCGCGTCTTTCAGCATCAGTTCGACCTGCCGGGCCATGCGGCGAAGACCGGCGCCAGCGCCGTCTATCTGCTGCATCTGCATGATGACCCCTGCCCGCTTGGCCATGTTCTTGGCGTAGTCGCCGATCCGCTCAAGACTGGCGGCCAGACGGAACACGGTCAGAACCGTGCGCAGATCGCCAGCCGTCGGCTGACGCAGGGCAAGCACCAGCGCGGCCTCTTCGTTCAGGCGCTCTTCCATCTCGTCGATGGCCCGATCACCTTTGCGCACCTTCAGGGCCAGCTCCTCATCGCGGGTTTCCAGAGCTGTGGTGGCATCGACGATGGCCTCTTCGACCAATCCGCCCATCTTCATGATCAGGGCCTGGATCGCCTCCAGGTCGCGATCAAAGGACGCAACGATATGTGATTTGTTTTCCATGGCTTACAGCTCTTTCCTCAACCGATACGTCCGGTGATATAGGATTCGGTGCGCGGGTCTTTTGGGTTGGTGAAGATCTGGCTCGTGTCGCCAAATTCTACCAGTTCCCCAAGATGGAAGAACGCGGTCTTCTGGCTGACGCGCGCCGCCTGCTGCATCGAGTGCGTCACGATCACCACCGAGAACCGTTCGCGCAACTCGTCGATCAACTCCTCGACTTGCGCCGTTGCAATCGGGTCGAGCGCCGAACAGGGTTCGTCCATCAACAGAACCTCGGGGCTGGTGGCCACGGCCCGCGCGATGCACAGGCGCTGCTGCTGGCCGCCGGACAGGCCAGTGCCGGGGGCGGTCAGACGGTCCTGGACCTCGTCCCACAGCGCCGCGCGGCGCAGGGATTTTTCAACGATTTCATCGAGTTCCGACTTGTTCCTTGCAAGCCCGTGGATGCGCGGACCGTAAGAGACATTGTCATAGATCGATTTCGGAAACGGGTTGGGTTTCTGGAACACCATCCCTACCTTGGCGCGCAGCTGAACCGGGTCGACCTTGGGGTGATAGATATCCTCGCCATCGAGCAGGATATTCCCAGTCACGCGGCACACATCAATGGTGTCATTCATCCGGTTCAGGCAGCGCAGGAAGGTCGATTTCCCGCAGCCGGAGGGCCCGATGAAAGCCGTCACGGTCTTGTCGAGGATGTTCACATCCACGGCCTTGATGGCATGCGTGTCCCCATAGAACACGTCTACCCCGTCGGCCGCAATCTTCAGCTCTTTGTCGTCCACGGCACGCTCCACCAATCTCATATCGTTCATGTCATCCATCCCCGGACTACCAGCGGCGTTCAAAGCGGCGGCGCAGGATCACGGCCATCGCATTCATGAAAAGCAGGAACACAAGCAGCACGATGGTCGCCCCCGAGGCACGTTCCACAAAAGCCGGGTCCGAACGCTGTGTCCAGTTATAGACCTGCACCGGCAGCGCCGATGTCGGGTCGAAGAAGCCTTCCGGCGGCGCATCCGGGAATTCGCGGACAAAGGCCACCATACCGATCAAGAGGAGCGGCGCGGTTTCCCCAAGCGCCTGCGCCAGCCCGATGATGGTGCCCGTCAGAATGCCCGGCGCGGCCAGCGGCAGCACATGGTGAAACACCGACTGCATCTTGGATGCGCCAAGGCCAAGCGCCGCATCGCGGATCGAGGGCGGCACGGCCCGAAGGGAGGCCCGCGTTGCGATGATGATCGTGGGCAGGGTCATCAGCGTCAGCACCAGACCGCCCACGATGGGGGCCGATTGCGGCAGACCCGCGAAGTTGATGAAGATGGCCAGACCCAGGATGCCGAAGACGATCGACGGCACCGCGGCAAGGTTCGAGATATTGACCTCGATCGCATCCGTGAACCGGTTCTGCGGCGCGAATTCCTCCAGGTAGATCGAGGCGGCCACGCCAATCGGCAGCGCCAGCACCAGCACAACGATCATCATGTAGAACGACCCCAGGATCGCAATGCCAAGTCCGGCGGCCTCGGGTCGTTGGTCAGAGGCGTCGGGGCCAGTGATGAAGGCCCAGTTGAAGCGGGTTTCGATCAGTCCAGCCTCGGCCATACGCTCGGCCAGCAGTAGTTGCGCGGGGCTGACATTGCTGTCACGTTCCGCGGTTTCCAGCGTCACCCGGCCCTTGAAATACCCATCGATCCGGCCCCCGGCCAGCATTTCCATCGTCACGGTCTGTCCCACGATCTCGGGGTTGGCGAGCACGAGGGCACGCACCTGCGCGGGCGCTTCCTGGCTGATCATCGCCATCAGGTCGCGGGGCGTGACGCCCTCCATCGAGATCCCCTGCCCTTGCAGATGCTGTTGCAGCGCCTGCGCCAGCAGCGGCGCGTAGCCAAAGGTCGTGACACGGGCCATTTCGGCGGGATCGCGGTTGCCTGCCGGGTCAAGCCGCGCTTCGGTCAGTTCCACGGGGATCGTGATGTAGGTCTGGCGAAAGGCGCTGGCACCGTTGCTGACAATCGAGATTACCAGCAGGATCAGAGCCAGAACCCCGACCGTGATCGCGGCAAAGCCGTAGGCGCGGAACCGGGTCTCGCTGCGATTGCGGCGCTTGACGCGGTCCGACGTCGCGTAGAGCGAGCTTTTCGGCGGCACGGGGGTGGAGGCGTCGGTCATTCGTACTGTTCCCGATATTTGCGCACGATATAGAGGGCGAGGATGTTGAGCCCGAGCGTGATGGCGAAGAGCGTCAGGCCAAGGGCGAAGGCTACAAGGGCCTCGGGGCTGGAAAAGTCGGTGTCGCCCGTCAGCTGGCCCACGATTTTCACGGTCACGGTGGTCATCGCCTCGAACGGGTTGAGGCTGAGCGTTGCCGCAGCCCCTGCCCCCATCACCACGATCATGGTTTCGCCGATGGCGCGGCTGGCCGCCAGCAGGATGGCGCCCACGATGCCGGGCAGTGCGGCGGGCAGGATGACCTGTTTCACGGTTTCCGATTGCGTGGCGCCAAGGCCGTAGCTGCCGTCACGCAAGGATTGAGGCACCGCGTTGATGATATCGTCAGACAGCGACGACACGAACGGGATCAGCATGACTCCCATGACGATCCCCGCCGTCATCACCGAGGAGGACGAGGTGCCGAACCCGAGCGGCTCGGCGAAATAGTCGCGCAACATCGGGCCCACGGTGATCAGCGCGAAGAGACCGTAGACGATGGTTGGAATGCCCGCGAGCACCTCAATCATCGGCTTGGCAATGCCGCGCATCCTGCGGCCTGCATATTCTGCAAGGTAGATGGCCGAGAACAGGCCCACGGGCACCGCGACCAGAAGCGCGATGAAGGTGATGTAGAGCGTGCCCCAGAGGAGCGGCAGCAGGCCCAGGTGAGAACCGCCCTCGAAAGACGGGATCCATTCGGTCCCGAAGAAGAACTCGCGCGCCGGGTAGAGGTGGAAGAAATCCCGCGTCTCCAGCACCATCGACAGCACGATCCCGACCGTGGTCAGGATGGCGATGGTCGAGGCCAGGATCAGGATCGCCAGAACCGCGCGTTCCACCGTGTTGCGGGCGCGGAAATCCTTGTGGGTGCGGCTATAGGCATAGCCAAGGCCAAGCGCGGCGAGGATCAGGACCGCCGCCGTCATCAGGGTGTTGCCGGTGGTCTGAAGCGTCCGGTAGCGCTGTGCGGCGGCCAGAACATCGGCAGTCACATCGTCGCCGAGGGCCACGCCGATATTGGCCAGCGTATCGCGGATATTGGTGAACTCCGTCCGGATCATCCGGGCTTCGTCGCGGGTCAGGGCCCCCTGCTCTACCGCGCGGTCCAGACCATCGGCCACGCGCCGGACATCGGACATGATCAGGCTCAGCTCGCCTGACTCCATGATGTCATTGTCCGGGATCAATTGCGTCACCTGCCGCTGGATGACAGTGGGCTGCACCAGAAGCCAGACCACCAGCACCAGAAGCGCGGGCACAACGGCAGTCAGAAAGACGTTCATGCCGTAGTAGTTGGGCAGGGAATGCAGGATGCGAATATCGCCACCCGCACTGCTGACCGCGCGTTTGCGGCCCAGAACGTAGCCTGCGGCGCCAAGCGCCAGAACGGCCAGGATGATCCAGATCAGGGGCATATCGGGTCTTTCAGATCCGTTCAGTCAGAAACGGGGCGGCCTAATGGATCAGGCCGCCCCGCCGATGGGTCAGGCGATTACATGTCGCCCATGGTCACACGCTCGCGCACGATGCGCTGCGTTTCGGCCAGTTCCGGGTCAGAGACGAGGCCGTAGGCGGCCAGCGGACCCCAGGGGCCGGCAATGTCGTCAGAGATGAAGAAATCTGCGTATTCCTGCAGGCCGGGGATCACGTCCAGGTGTGCTGCCTTGATGTAGAAGAACAGCGGGCGCGACACCGGGTATTCGCCGGAGGCGATGGATTCGGTCGAGGGAACAACACCGTTCATGGTGGCAACCTGCAGAACCGAGGTGTTGTTCTGGTAGAAGCTCAGACCGAATACGCCGATGCCTTCGGGGTTGGCAGAGATACGGGCCAGGGTCTCGGTGTAGTCGCCGTCGATATCGACCGACACGCCGTCGCCGCGGATCGCCATGCAGGCCTCTTCGGCTGCATCTTCGTCGCCGCCGTTGATTTCCATGATCGCTTCCATGGCGCCGCTGTCTTCGCAGCCCTGAAGGATCACGTTTTCGTCGAAGACTTCGCGGGTGCCGTGGCGGGTACCCGGGATGAAGGCCGCGATGTCCTGGTCGGGAAGCTCTGCACGGACTTCGTTCCAGTTGGTGTTCGGGTTGGCAACCATGGCACCGTCGACGGGCAGTTCAGCGGCCAGCGCCAGGTACCAGTCTGCGGGGGTGAACTCGAAGGAGTTGCCGTTGATGTCAGAGGCGAAGACGATGCCGTCATAGCCGATGCGAACCTCGATGATATCGGTCACACCGTTGGCGGCACAGGTTTCGATCTCGGAGGCGCGGATCGAGCGCGAGGAGTTCGCGATATCGGTGGTGTTCTCGCCAACACCTTCACAGAAGCGGCGCAGACCGGTGGAGGAACCACCCGATTCAACGACCGGGGTCGGGAAGTCGAAGTTTTCGCCGAAGGCTTCGGCCACGATGGTGGCGTAGGGCAGAACGGTCGAGGAGCCGGCGATCTGGACATTGTCGCGGCCCTGGGCAGCGGCAGCGGTGGCGGACACGGCGGCCAGCGCGAGTGCGGACACTGTCAGCTTTGCGAAAGACATGGTGGATTTCTCCGTTTGGTTTTCCTGTCGGAACGCGGTTGGTCGCGCTCTCAGGGGCCGTCTATCGGCGGGGCGCTATGCTTTTGTGACAGTTACGTAACGGTTTTATGACAGTGCGGGTGGAGCAGGATTTTCCGGGAAGGCATAAATGAATGGATTCAAAGCCTTGTCCTTCCAGGCCGCAAAAAAGAATGCCGTTACATTCATTGCAACCCGGTTTTTCTGTAGGGCACGGACCTTTGGAAATACCCTGACCCGAAAAATATCACCCCATGGGCAGAATCGATTCTCTTGCAAAGCACCGCCATCACCGTCAGAACCGCCCGCAACACGAGCGGAAGGGCAGTCCCATGGGTAATTTCGAACGCTATCTGACCGTCTGGGTCGCTTTGGCCATGGTTGGCGGCATCTTTCTGGGGCTTGTCGCGCCATCGCTGGTCTTTGCAGTCTCGGTGGCAGAGGTTGCCTCGGTCAATCTGGTGGTCGCCGTCCTGATCTGGGCGATGGTCTATCCGATGATGGTGGGCGTGGACCCCTCCTCGCTGAAAGGCGTCGCGCGCCAGCCCACGGGGCTGATCATCACCCTGGCGGTCAACTGGCTGATCAAACCCTTCACAATGGCGGCCCTTGCCGTGCTGTTCTTCGAAACCGTCTTCGCCCCGTGGATCAGCCCCGAGGATGCCAGCCAGTATATCGCGGGCCTCATCCTGCTTGGCGCGGCGCCCTGCACCGCCATGGTCTTCGTCTGGTCGCAACTGACCAAGGGCGATGAGACCTACACACTGGTGCAGGTCAGCGTGAATGACGTGATCATGGTCTTCGCCTTCGCCCCGATCGTGGCCTTCCTGCTTGGGGTCACCGACATTGCGGTGCCGTGGCAAACTCTGTTGCTGTCGGTGGTGCTTTACGTGGTGCTGCCGCTTGTGGCGGGCCTGATCACCCGCGCGCGGCTTGGCTCTCCCGCTGCGATTGAGCTTTTCAAGGAGCAGGTGAAGCCCTGGTCGGTTCTGGGGTTGATCGTGACCGTCGTCATCCTCTTCGCGCTTCAGGGCCAGACCATCCTCGACCGGCCGCTGATCATCGCGCTGATCGCGGTGCCGATCCTGTTGCAAAGCTATGGCATCTTCGCGCTGGCCTATGGCGCGGCATATGTCATGAAGGTCCCGCACCGGGTCGCCGCCCCCTGCGCCATGATCGGCACGTCGAATTTCTTCGAACTGGCGGTCGCGGTGGCCATCAGCCTGTTCGGCCTGCAATCGGGTGCCGCGCTGGCCACGGTGGTGGGCGTGCTGGTGGAGGTGCCGGTTATGCTGTCGCTGGTGGCCTTCGCTAACCGAACACGCAACCGTTTCGGTTGATTACCGGGGCAGTACGACCGTAAAGGTGCTGCCCTTGCCCTTCTCAGAGCTGATGCGCAGCCGCCCGCGATGGCGGTTCACAATATGCTTGACGATGGCCAGCCCCAGTCCGGTACCGCCCATTTCCCGGCTTCGGTGTGAATCGATGCGGTAGAACCGTTCCGTCAGCCGCGGCAGGTGCAGCGGGTCGATGCCATCGCCCCGGTCGATCACCTCGGCGCGCACCACCGGCCCGCGCATGGACCCCCTGCCCTCGCCGGTTTCCATCAGTACCGTAACCGGTCGCCCCTTGCCTCCGTATTTCAGCGCGTTCTCGGCAAGGTTGGTGAACACCTGCGTCAGCTGGTCCCGGTCGCCCCGAATTCGGTAGTCACCCGGCTCGGACACCAAGTCCAACGCGCTGCCCTGATCCTCGGCCTGCGGGCGCAGCGTGGTCAGCACGCCCGAAATCACATCGCGCAGGTCCACCTCATCCGAGGGGCGCACCCGTTCCTCCGCCTCGACCCGAGACAGAGACAGCAGATCCCCCACCAGGCGGTTCATCCGCAGGGCCTGCTGCTCCATGATCTCGAGAAACCGGTCACGGGCCTCGGCGTCATTTCGGGCCGGGCCACGAAGGGTTTCGACGAATCCCAGAACAGCCGTCAATGGCGAGCGCAGTTCATGGCTTACATTGGCCACGAAATCGCGGCGCATCTCCTCGGCCTCGCGCAGATGGGTGATATCGGTGAAATGCAAAATCACCCCGGCCTGTCCGGCATCCGTTTCCGCAATCGGAGAGATCATCACCCGAAACTGGGTTTCCCCGGTCTGGTCGGACTTGATGTATCGAGTCTCCGACGGGCGGTTGCCGCGCAGAACAAGGTCGATTTCCCCAAGCAAGGCGGGTTGACGCAGGGCAGTGACATAGCTGCGCCCCCTGATCCACACGCCAAACAGAGCTTCGCCAGCCGGATTGCTCAGCTCGATCATGCCACCGGTGCCGATGAACAGCATCGGGTCGGGCACAGCGTTCAGGGCTGCGGACAGCGTGTTTCGGGCCATGTTGAGAACCTTCCGAAGGGATCAAGGCCCGCCTAGCGCTTGCCGACCCGATTCGACAACAGGCGCGGTGTCAGCCCGCCGCAACCGCCGCCGCACATCCCGCCGCGAAATCGGCCTTCAGGATCTCGATATCCTCGATCCCGACGGACACCCGGAAAAAACCCTCCGTGATGCCGATGGCTTCGCGCTCCGCGACAGGCACCAGCCGGTGCGACGAGGTCGCCGAATGGCTGACCGTGGTGCCCACATCGCCAAGCGTGGGGGCGAAGGCCATGTCGGGCATGGCCCGGATCATCGCATTGGCTGCAGCGCGCCCGCCCTCGATCTCGAAGCTGACCATGTTGCCGAACTGGCCCCGCAGCAGATGCGCGGCGCGGGCGTGGTCGGGGTGATCGGCCCGGCCCGGATAAACGACGCGTTTCACACCCGGCAGGGTGGACAGGTAATCGGCAAGCAGTCCCGCGTTCTCCTGCGACTTTGCATAGCGCAGGTCGAAGGTGTAGATGCCCCGTTCCGCCAGCCAGCAATCATGCGGGCTCGGCGTTGCGCCCATAGTGATCCAGAAAACCTTCATTTTTTCCGTCAGTTCCGGGTCATTCGCGGACACATAGCCAAGCGTCACATCCGCATGGCCCGCCAGCAGTTTGGTGACGGAGTGAATGACGATATCTGCGCCGTGGTCAAAGGGTCGGTAGGCGGTCGGCGTCGTAAACGTGTTATCGACCGCCAACAGGATGCCCTTGTCACGGCAAAGCGCGGCGATGCCCTCCATATCCGCGATGGCAAGCGTGGGGTTGGCCATAACCTCGACAAGGATCATCTTGGTTTCCGGCCGGATCGCGGCGGCGACGGCGTCAACATCCCCGGTATCGACAAGCGTCGTGGCAATACCGAAGCGCGGCAGATCCTGCGTCATCATCCTGAGCGAGCGGCCATAAAGCTGATCGCCCCCGATCACATGGTCGCCCTGGCTGAGAAGCCCCATCAGCGCGGTTCCCACGGCAGCCATGCCCGAGGCGCAGATGATGCCCCTCTGCCCACCTTCCAGCATGTCGATCTTGGCGGCCAGCAGATCGGCGTTCGGATGGCCCTCGCGGCTATAGGTATAGCCATGTTCCTTGCCCTCATACTGGCCTTCCAACTGGTCGGGGCTTTCCGAGGAATAGACCACCGAGGGCTGGATAGGCGTCACCACCGGGCGGCTCACGCCGGGCTCCAGCGGCATGCGGCGCACAAGCGTCTTGGGCAGGTTGGATCCGTCGGTCATGGGCTGGCCTTTCATGGTCTGGAAGTAAGGCTGACCTAAATTCAGACTGCGAGAAAGGTCAAGCCCGACACGTTGGTCGGGCTTGGTGTTGCTAATGAATAATAGGTCAGTAAAACTTACGGGCGTGTCGTGCCGTCGCCCGTGACAAGGTATTTGAACGAGGTCAGCTGTTCCGCCCCGACTGGCCCGCGCGCATGCATCTTGCCGGTGGCAATCCCGATCTCTCCGCCCATGCCGAACTCGCCGCCATCTGCGAACTGGGTCGAGGCATTGCGCATGAGGATCGCGCTGTCGAGCCGTTGGAAGAAGCGGGCGGCTGCGTCGTCATCCTCGGTCAGGATGCTTTCGGTGTGGCTCGACCCGTAGCGCCGGATATGGGCGATGGCCGCGTCGATGTCGTCCACGACCTTCGCCGCGATGATCATGTCGAGGAATTCCTTGCCGTAATCCTCGTCGCTTGCCGCCGTCACGCCTTCGATGGATTGCAGGGTTTCATCGCCGCGCACCTCGACACCGGTGTTCAGAAGCGCGCGCACCACGCCCTGCCCGATCGTGTCCAGAACATCGCGATGGATGAGCAGGCATTCCGCCGCGCCGCAAATGCCGGTGCGCCTTGTCTTGGCGTTCAGCACCACATCGAGCGACTTCACCGGATCGGCGTCCTTGTCGATATAGACGTGACAGATGCCTTCCAGATGGGCGAAGACCGGAACCCGCGCCTCGCGCTGCACAAGCCCCACCAGCCCCTTGCCGCCGCGCGGCACGATCACGTCGACCGTGTCGGTCATGGTCAGCAGTTCCTTAACTGCGGCGCGATCCCGCGTCGGCACCAGTTGCACCGCATCCGCAGGAAGACCCGCCGCGCGCAGCCCGTCCTTGAGGCACTCCGTCAGCAAGCCGGAGCTGTGGAAGCTCTCGGATCCCCCGCGAAGGATCACGGCGTTGCCCGATTTCAGGCACAGCGCACCCGCATCCGCTGTCACATTCGGACGGCTTTCATAGATCACGCCGATGACGCCCAGGGGCGTGCGCACGCGTTGGATATGCAGGCCCGAGGGCATGTCCCATTCCGCGATCACGGCACCTACGGGGTCAGCTTGATCAGCTACGGACCGCAGACCGGTCACGATGCCCTCGATCCGCGCCTCGTCCAGCATCAACCGGTCCAGCATGGCAGCCGAAAGCCCCTTGTCGCGGCCAAACGCCATGTCCTTTTCATTGGCGGAAATAATCTCCGCCCGCCGCGCCCATACGGCATCCGCCGCCGCGTTCAGGGCCTGCGACTTCTGCTCGGCTGGGGCGAAGGCCAGCTCCGCGGCAGCCGCTTTCGCGCGGGCACCCATCTCGGCCATGAGGGCGGGGATGTTGGACTGGTCGGTCATGTCAGCCTCCGTTGAGGGGTTGGTTAGGAATGAGTTTATCAGGAAGTGGCGTTACAGCGCCATGTCATCGCGATGGATGAGCGCTGCTCGGCCCGGATAGCCCAGAATTGGCTCGATCTCATCCGACCGGTGTCCGGCAATGGCGCTGGCCTCCTCGGACGTATAACGGATCAGGCCAAGCCCGAGCCGCGCCCCGTCGGGGCCTTCCAGGGCCACTGGGTCGCCGCGCAGAAACCGGCCCGTTACCGAGGTAACGCCGGCAGGCAGCAGGGATTTGCCACGCCCAAGCGCTGCAACCGCGCCCGCATCTAGCCGGACGGTGCCCTTGGGCTTCATCGCCGCAATCCAGTGCTTGCGCGCGGTTTGCGGATCCTGTGTTGCCGTGAACCAGGTTGCGTTCGCGCCTTTTTCCAACGCGGACAAGGGGTTGAGAACCGATCCTTCGCTAATTGCCATGGCGCAACCGGCAGCGGTGGCGGTGCGCGCGGCCATCAGTTTGGTCTTCATTCCGCCCTTGGATAGCCCCGAACCGGCATCGCCTGCCATCGCCTCGATCTCGGGCGTGATCTGGGCAATCACGTCATAGCGGGTGGCATTGGGGTCATCCTTTGGATTGCCGGAATAGAACCCATCCACATCGGACAGCAACACCAGCTGATCAGCGGCGACCATCGCGGCCACATTGGCGGCCAGACGGTCATTGTCGCCATAGCGGATTTCGTCGGTCGCGATGGTGTCATTCTCGTTCACAATGGGCAGCACGCCAAGGCCGAGCAGCGTGGCCATGGTGTTGCGGGTGTTCAGGTAACGGCGGCGGTCGGCGCTGTCTTCCAGCGTGACGAGGATCTGTGCGGTGGAAACCCCGTGGGGGGCCATCGCTTCCTCATAGGCGCGCGCAAGCCGGATCTGTCCCACAGCGGCGGCGGCCTGCGCCTGTTCCAGTGCTAAGACCCCCTGCCCGAGCCCCAGCACGGACCGGCCAAGCGCGATCGAGCCGGAAGAGACCAGCACCACATCCACGCCCCGTGCCTTGACCTGCGCGACGTCGGCAGCCAGAGAATGCAGCCATTCGGTACGCAGCGCGCCGGTATCCTTGTCCACCAGCAGCGCCGAGCCGATCTTGACCACCAGACGCCGCGCGTCCGACAGGCTTACGGCTCCCATTTCGCGGGTGCCTCCTCCGCACCCTTTTTCTCGCGCAGGCGCTTGGCGTCGATCTTGCCACGCAGGGCGCGCAGCACGTCCGTCACGCCCATCTGGGCGACGCCCGACATGGTCATGACCGGGCCTGCGACAGCCTCCAACGCGGCTTTCTTCTCGGCCAGTTCTTCCTCGTCCAGCGCGTCGATCTTGTTCAGGACCGTGATGCGCGGCTTGTCAGCCAGACCCGCCCCGTATTGTTCGATCTCGTGAATGATGGTCTGGTAGTCTTCGACCACATCCTCAGACGTGCCATCGACCAGATGCAACAGCACCGCGCAGCGTTCCACATGGCCGAGAAAGAGGTCACCCAACCCCCTGCCCTCATGCGCGCCTTCGATAAGGCCGGGAATGTCCGCGACCACAAATTCCACACCGTCCACGCCGACGACACCAAGATTGGGATGCAGCGTGGTAAAGGGATAATCCGCGATCTTGGGCCGCGCGTTGGAGGTCGCGGCGAGGAAGGTGGACTTGCCCGCATTGGGCAGGCCCAACAGGCCCACATCCGCGATCAGCTTCAGCCGCAGCCAGATGGTGCGCTCGATCGCGGGCTGACCGGAATTGGCGCGGCGGGGCGCCTGGTTGGTGGAGCTTTTGAAATGCAGGTTACCAAAACCGCCATTGCCGCCACGGGCCAGAACCACGCGCTGCCCCAGTTCAGTGAGGTCCGCGATGACGGTCTCCTCATCCTCCTCAAGCACCTCGGTGCCGACGGGAACCCGCAGGATGATATCGTCGCCATCCTTGCCGGTGCGCTGATTGCCCATGCCGGGCTGGCCGTTCTTGGCAAAGAAATGCTGCTGGTAGCGGAAGTCGATCAGCGTGTTCAGCCCGTCGACGGTTTCCACCACGACATCGCCGCCGCGACCGCCATCGCCGCCATCAGGGCCACCATATTCAATGAATTTTTCGCGCCGGAAGGACACGCAGCCGTTTCCGCCCGCGCCCGAGCGGATGTAAACCTTGGCTAGATCGAGGAATTTCATGATGTCGGTTCCCCGCGGGGTCGTCCCGCATGGTCAGAGGGATTAGAGGGAACCGGGCCGGGGCTCAAGCCCCGGCACGCGCCCTCAGCTTAGTTTGCGCAAATAGGTCCAGGTTGGCACCTTGGCGCCGCGCGCGACGGAAAACGCCTCGGCATCGCCAAGATAGCTGAACTTGGCATTGGTCAGCACGCGGGCGGAGCCGGGATTGTCCTGGAACACGCTGGCGAAGATCGTGTCGCTCATCAGCGGGTTGGCCCCGACCAATGCTTTCACAGCCTCGGAGGCCAGGCCAGTGTTCCACATTGCCGGCGCGACCCAATAGCTGATTTCCGACTGGTTGCGGTCCATCTGCTGAAGGGAAATCACCCCCATCAGTTCAGACCCGCCCTGTTCGGTGGCGTCCATGGCCCAGACATGTTCGCGCCGGTCCTCGCGCTGCGCCTTGGCGACCAGCGCCTCGGCCGCGCCGGGTGGCAGCGGGTGCGGGATAGAGGTGGTCTGTTCAGCAACCCGGCGATCGGACGCGTACATGTTCAAAAGCCCGGCATCCGAGGTCCGCAAGGGCCGCAGCACGAAGCGCGGGGTATCGACGGCGGTCTGTTGAACGATCGTCTCCTGTTTCATTCTGCTCCTCCTCAGAACAGTGGTCTTTTCGGGGTCGGGCCCGCCACCTGCCCCTTTCACTTGGGGCCTTCGGTCGGGCACCTCAAGGCCATAGCCCCGAAAAGTGAAAGGGGGACCGGCCCTGATGCCGATCCCCCTTTAAGTCTTGCAAAAGGTCCGGCGTTACTCGGCGGCTTCCGCCTCCGGCAGTACGGAAATGAAGGTGCGGCCCTTCAGTCCCTTGTGGAACTTCACGGCGCCGTCGACGGTTGCAAAGATGGTGTGATCCTTGCCCATGCCGACGCCTTCGCCCGGCCACCACTTGGTGCCGCGCTGGCGCGCAATGATGTTGCCCGGAATGACGGCTTCGCCACCGAACTTCTTGATGCCGAGACGGCGACCGGCAGAGTCGCGACCGTTACGGGAGCTACCGCCTGCTTTTTTATGTGCCATGGGTGTCTCTCCTTATTCTGCGAGTTTGGCTTGAGCCTGAGCGACCCAGCCTTCGCGTTCGATGCGGCCCTTGAACGACAGTTTTTCGTCCATGGCTGCGATGTCGTCAGCGTTCCACGCGGCGATCTGTGCGAAGGTGGTCACGCCAGCTTCGTGCAGTTTCTTTTCCAGCGCGGGGCCAACACCGGACAGCTGCTTGAGGTCGTCAGCGCCGGCAGCTTCTGCTGCGGGGGCGGCTTCGGCCTTGGCGGCTTTCTTGGCGGGCTTGGCGGCGGGGGCTGCGTCTGCTGCGGTCGAAACCGAGCCTGCGCCCACGGCGGCTTTCACACCGGTTGCATCTGCGCCGGAGGCGAGAATGTCGGTGATCCGCACGAGGGTCAGTTTCTGACGGTGGCCCTTGGTCCGCTTCGAGCTGTGCTTACGGCGACGCTTGACGAAGTGGATGAGCTTTTCGCCCTTGATCTGGTCGATGACGGTGGCCTGAACGGCAGCACCGGCAACGGTCGGCGCACCCAGAACGGTGGTATCGCCACCGAGCATGAGAACGTCGTTGAATTGGATGGTTTCGCCAGCATCGGCAGCCAGTTTCTCGACGCGCAGAACGTCACCGGACTGAACCTTGTACTGCTTGCCACCGGTCTTGAGGACCGCAAACATAGGCATCTTCCTTTTTCTCCCGCGCCCTGTGGCCCCCTACTCGGGTGTTGGTGCGACCGGTGTCGCGCCTCGGACAGCGTGCCCCGCTTTGGGACATCGGTTGTAAATAGCAAGCGCCGTCCGAGTCGTCATGGGCGGCGAATGAGGCCTGCTGATGCCTGAGGCTGCGGGTGAAGTCAAGCGGCAAAGGCCGTGTTTGCAGCTTATCCTCCGTCCTCCTCCGCCGGCGCATGACCGGCGGCAACCGCCTGACCCAGACGGTACATGCTTTGCGTGTAGGCTTCACGAAATCCGGCCTGAAACGCATCCTCCAACGCCTGTGCCCAAGGCTGTTCGGCCCGCGTCACCCAGTCTTCCACTTCATCGCTTGTAAAGCCGTCTGTCACCAGAAAGAACATCTGCCGATAGGACAGGGTCACATCGTCTTGGATGTCCTCGAAATAGGCTTCCCATTCGGACATATAGGCGTTCAGATCATCTGCAACCGACGCCGGACGATCGGTCTGCTCCAGCGGGGCATCGTTGAGGCCCAGGTAATAGGCCTGCTCTGACGCCCGCAGAAAGGCGAAATGCGTCTCGATCGAACCCCGCAGGTCCAGAACCCTGTCTGCGGCGATGACCCGCGGATCATTGGTCAGCTCTGCCCCGGCGAACGCCCCTTGCAGGTTCTCGACTTCGGCCAGGCGGGTCGAGATCGTCTGGCCAATCTCGGTCAGGCGATGTCCGAACGGTGTTTGCAGTGCAGCAATCGCTGTCTCCATATCCTCGGGCGAAAACGGCACGGTCAGAAAGCCGCGCCGGAAATCGGCGGCGATCTGCGCCGGATCGGTGGCTGCCTCCATGGCGACTGTCCAGGCCGCAGGGATCGCCTCTGGATAGAGACCGTCCCCGGTGCCCTGCCATTCCGACAGCGCGGCCTCTCGAAGATTGGCGAGGTTCGCTTCGAACCCGGCCGCGTCGAACAAAGCATCGACAAGTTCGGCGTCAGGGCCTTGATCCTGAGCGGTCGCAGGCACGGACAGGCACAGCAAAGCGCAGAGTGAAATCCGGGCAAACATACCAACCTCCTTCAGAAATCTGATCCGTCGAGAATGGATCAAATCCTAAAGCAAAGCGGGCCCAGAGACCACCTGTCAGGTCGGCTCGCCCGTCATGAACAGCGCTGCGGCATTCCCCAGACGATAGCTCATCTCGGAAAACACCGCATCATAGCCTGCGAACACTGTCGAGTTGTAAAGCTGTCCGGCGTCGGATTCCGAGAACGCGATATAGGCTTCCAGTTCCTCATCACTCAGATCCGCATAGGCCATCAACTGGAAGGAATAGAGCCACAGGACCGTGTCCTCGCGGATATCGGGTTCCGATTGCCAGACCTGCGACAGGATCATGTCCTCGGGGATCGGGCGTTCATAGGCACCACCATCGGACATGCCGCGCAGGAAGGCGAAATTGGCGTTGAGCGCACCCATCACGTTGAAGTCCACGAACCCGTTCACTTCGGTGAACCGCTCCAGCAGCTCAAGCCGCGGATTGGCCTCGGCAAGGTGCTGGAAATAGACCTCGTTCGCGGCGTCTTCCACGGCCTGATCGGTGATGGCTTCCCACGCGGTCAGTTCGCCCTCGACAATCCGTTCACCAAGATCGGAGGAGAAAAAGGCCGTGATTTCTGCCGCGCGATCCTGGGCGAGACGGTCTTCGGGAAAACCCTCGTAGAAATAGGCGCGCAAGGTGTCAGGGGCATAAAGCCTGTCGACAACGCTGCCCCATGCCGCGCCACCGCGCCCGGGAAACAGGTCATCCTCCAGCCCGCGCCCGTCGCGCACCCCTGCCTGCACCATGATATTGATGCTCTGTTCCATGCCGATTGCGTCCAGCATGGCCAGCGTGTCCTCTCGCAACGGAGGTGCGGACTGGGCCAGGGCCGGGCCCGCGCCGATGACAAGAGACACAGAGAGGCAAATCGCACGCAGCATGAACGGTCCTTTCGCTGGAAACCCGTGTTGGTCCTGTAGAGGACAATGGGGGGCACCGCGCGGGATTTCCAGCCATGCCCCGGACAAATCCGCTTGATCGGCGGGAAACCGTCACTTCCCCCCTTGCACGCCCGAAAAGGACCGTCTAAATCCCCGCCTCACGACCCCTGATAAAGCGCGGAGAGGTGCCGGAGTGGTCGAACGGGGCGGTCTCGAAAACCGTTGTGGGCGCAAGTCCACCCAGGGTTCGAATCCCTGTCTCTCCGCCACTTTGCTGTAGATGGCTATCCAAAAATACCACGATAAATCATTTACTTAGGTGGCAATTGAAGCCGCATTGCCCGTGGCGCTCTCTTGAAATTCCGCGAATCTGCTACACATCTTGCTACACGATTAGCGGATGTGGAGGGGTGCAATGCAGCTGATGATGCGGGGGAAGACCTGGCACTTGCGGCGGCGCGTGCCGGCCCGGTTCGCTTCGGTCGAGCCGCGCCGTGAGGTCTGGGTGTCGCTCAAGACCGACTCGCGCCAGCAGGCGGCGAAGAAGGCCCCTGCGGTCTGGGATAGCCTTGTCGCGGGCTGGGAGGCGCAGCTGGCGGGCCGGTCCGAGGATGGGGCCGCCCGGCTCGAGGTGGCAAAGGCCATCGCCGCGAGCCATGGGCTGACCTACAAACCCGCCCGCGACCTCGAGGATCTGCCGCTGGAAGAGCTGCTCGCGCGGGTGGAGGTGCTGCAGCGCCGCGACGGCACGCTGAACGCGGCTGCGGCCCCTGCCGTGCTGGGGACGGTGGAGGTACCCTCGATGACCGTCTCCGAGGCGCTGGCTGAGTACTGGGCGCTGACGCCCGATCGGGTCCGGGGCAAGAGCGCCGATCAGAAGCGCCGCTGGGAGAACCCGAGGAAAAAGGCGGTCCGGAACTTCATCGACGTGGTCGGCGACCGCCCCGTCGCCGCGTTCACACGGGCCGATTTTCTGGACTTCCGGTCTTGGTGGCTGGAGCGCATCGCGGAGGAGAACCTGACGCCCAACTCGGCGAACAAGGACCTGATTCACCTGGCGGATGTCCTGCGGACCGTGGACGAGCTGAAGGGGCTTGGTCTCGATCTGCCCCTGCACAAGCTGACCCTGAAGGAAGGCGACAAGGCGGAGCGGATCCCCTTCTCGGATGACTGGATTCGGGAGAAACTGCTGGCCACGGGTTCGCTCTCGGGCCTGAACGACGAGGCCCGCGCGATCCTGGTCGGGATGATCAACACCGGCTACCGTCCATCCGAGGCGGCGGGACTGACGGCCGGCCGGATCCGGCTTGATCATGAGGTGCCCCACCTGGTGATCGCCTCTGATGAGACCCGCCAGATCAAGAACAAGACCTCGCAGCGCGAGATCCCGCTGACCGGGGTCAGCCTCGAAGTGTTCCGTGCGTTTCCCTCTGGCTTTCCCCATTACCGCGAAAAACCCGCGAACCTGTCGGCGACGGTGAACAAGTACCTGCGCGAAAACGGGCTGATGGAGAGCGAGAGCCACGTCATGTACAGCCTGCGTCATAGTTTCGAGGACCGGATGCTGCGGGGCCGGATCGATGAGCGGATCCGCCGCGAGCTGATGGGGCACTCCCTCGGTCGCCAGAAATACGGCCAGGGCGGTGGCCTTTTCTTCAAGGCCGGGGAGCTGGCCCGGATCGCGATCGAGGGGGCGTTTCCCTGAGGACGGCCCGCGCGCGGTCGAGGGCGGCGCGGCGGGCGTCGAGCTTGTCGCGTTCGGCCTCGAGTCGGATGAAAATCGGCAGATAGGCCTCGTCCTGCTCGAGCAGCTCGGCCACCACGCGCAGGGCGTTCTTGATGCGCTCCTCGAGGGATCTCTGCCCGTGCGGCTGGCGGCCGCCGGGTCGGTCCGGTTGGGCGGTGGCGGTGGTCCTGAAACGGTGGTCGGCCCGGCGCGTCGCATTGGTTCCGGGCGGCATGTCATCCTGCGGCGCTGGCTTTACGCCATCCCGTCCTTTGACATGCCTCTCCCGGTCGCGTGCCATGGGCCGCGGTCTCCCCTGCGGTGCCGGGAGCTCCGGCACCGTTCTCCGATGTGATCAACCTGCTGCGGGGTGTCCCCGCGTCTCTGAGGGTGATGTAGACTCGGAATTTCGGTTTGGGGGAATTCGACCGTGCCGGATGCCATCGCGGGTCGGGATTATGTGGATAACCTCGGCCGGTGCCGTGCTTCCTTGGCCTGAACGGCGTCTGGCAGCCGCATCCGATCGGGGTGGGCGCTTACCATCTCGCAGGATGCTGAGCGGTTCCAAAGCAGGGATTTCTCGATCCGGGTCAGTCAGTCCTGATCTGGCCTACCGCGCGTTGGCGCGGACGGGGTGCCTGCGGCGCCGTGTTTGGTTTTTTTGCTGGTTGGGGGTGTTGGCGTATTGAGTTGTGAGGATGCTGGATCCTTCATATGGATCAAGAGCGCGCGCCCGGGGCGCGCGAGAGGGCGACCCGCGCCATCGCGCGGGCCGGGTGCCTGCGGCGCTAGTATCTGGTTGTTGTGGTCTGGGTCGATGGATGGTTGCGAGCGACCGAGAGGCTTCCGCGGTCCTCGCCTCGCCGCCCGCCTGCATGGGGTCGCACAGGCGGGCGGGTCCGGACCGGATCACGCGGCGCGATCAAGGGGCCAGTAGGGCGCGGACCAATCCGCGTCCCGGTTGTCCGCTGGTTCATCTTCCCGCCCGGGTCGTGCCGGCTCCTTCGGGAACTCCTTTGTCCCCTCGCCTTGCGTCGGCTGTGCCGCCTCCGGCCTCACCTGGGTCATGAGCTCCTCGAGCGCAGCCCCCTGCAGCAGACCCCGGTCGCGGAGCGCGGTGGCGATGGCTTCGAGAACCGGCCTCTGGACCTGCAAGATCTGCAGCGCCCGCTCCTCGGCGTGGCGGAGGTGGTCCTCGACGCGGGCCGCAAGCGGCGGGTCGAGGCGCAGGCGGGCGACGATGGTCTCGGGGTCACCCAGCCAACTGAGGCGATCGCCGAGACCCCAAGCGGCCTCGAGCGCGACGGCCATGGTCGTTGCGCGGGCGAGGTCGGAATCCGAGGCACCCCCGGCGCCGGCCGATGCCTCTCCGAAGACGATGCGTTCCGCTGCGCGGCCGGCCATGTCGAGAGCGAGCGCGGCGTCGAGCTCGCAGCGCCTTTGATGGACGACGCGCCGTTCCGCATGGGTGACGCCGCCATCACCCTGAAGCGCCAGCACGCGGGGCGTCGCGACGCCGGTGGCGGCACCGACCAACGCGTGACCGGCCTCGTGCACGGCCACCTGCCAGCGGACGGCCTCCGGCATGCGGGGCCTGATCTCCGCGAGGGCGGCGGAGAGATCCTCCACGCTGAGCGGACGCCGGGCGCGCCGGGCCTTTGCCCGGGCCGCGCGGACCAGGCCGGCGACATCGGCGCCGCTCATGCCCACGGCCTGCGCCGCGACGGCCGTCAAGTCCGCATCGCGCAGGTCGGGCCAGGCCTGCCAGCGCAGCGCTTGCGGCATCAGCTCGACCGTCGGGTGGCGCAGATGGAGGATGCGGTCAAAGCGGCCGGGGCGGCGCAAGGCGGGGTCTACCCTTTCGACGTGGTTGGTCGCAGCCATGGCCACGACCCCCTCCTGAGCCGCATAACCGTCGAGGCACTCCAGCAAACTTCCGACGACATATTCCGTCCAGCTGGCATTATGGTCGCGGCGGTTCCTGTCCCCGAACACGTCGATCTCGTCGATGAAGATGATGCACGGCCCCTCGCTGGCGGCCTGCGCAAAATCCGCCTTCATCGCCCTGAGCAGATCGGACGAGCGCTCCCCACGCGCCTGCCACGTGGCGAGCGAGGCCGCGATCATGCCGATGCCCGCCTCGCGCGCGACCTGCCTGGCCGTTTCGGTCTTGCCGGTGCCCGGAGGGCCGGCGAGAAGGAGGCCGCGGCTGACGTCGCGCCAGGGGATCTCGCCGGCCTTCCAAGCCCGCAGATCCTCGACGAGCTGCTCCAGCGGTACGCGGACATCCTCGGGCAGCGGGAAGGCGGCCAGCCCCGGCCCGGCCTCCGCAGCCTCTTCGGGGGCGAGCGCGGCGGCCAGCGTTGCGGCGGCGCGGTCGGGGTCGGGCCAGCGGAGCGCGAGGAGCAGATCACCGGGGGTGAGCCGCGCGACCGGTGCATCGGCGGGCAGCGCGGTGAGCGCGGTGCCGGGGCCGTCCGCTTCCGGATAGGCATCGACGAGGATCTGCGCCAGCATCTCGCGGTCGAGGGGCGCGAGCGCGATCACCTCCGGGTTGAGGGGCTTGAGCGCCTTCGGAGCGGTGCCGACCGCCGGGGCAACGAAGACCGCCGGGCGACGCGTGTCGAGCGCCAGCCGCAGCGAGCCAGACAGGGCAGCGACAGCCGGTTCAGACGCGCCCGGCTTGGTGGACCCGGCTTTCTCGGCAGTGAGGACCACGGGGATCGCCGCGCCGCGCGGCCAGAGCGTGTGGGGCTGTGCCAGATGCTCGATCAGCCGGATGACGTGTTCGTCGAGCGCTGGGTCAGCGGTGGTGATCAGGGTCACCGCGCCCGGCGCGCCAAGGGCGCGGACCATCGCCTCGGCGGAGCCGAAGGTCTTGGCGACGCGGACCACGGCCAGTGCGGCCTCCGGACGAAGGCGGTAGATCTTGCGCGGTGCCGTGGCCTTCTCGGTGACCGGGGGCAGCACGTCGGCGATCTCGGTCATGGCCCTATCGGCTTCGGCCTCGATCTGGTCGAGCAGATCGTTGAGGTCCCAGGTGTCGCTGTGGGAACTCGAAAGGGCGGTGTCGGCCAGAGTGGTATCGCGCCCGGCGTCCGCTTCGGCCTTCTCTTCGCCGCCGGTCTCGGCGGGTGTCGCGGCCGGTGCGTCTGCGTCGCCTTCGCCGGCAGGCTCGGACGCCGTGTAGGCGATGACGGCCCAACTGGCGGCCCGGGAGATGAGGCAGTGCCGAAGCTTGGCGGCGAGGATGGCCCAGTCCGGGCTATCGGTGACGGGCGTGGCGGCAGGCGGGGTCGAGATGGAGGTCGAGGGCTGCGTCATGGGAGAGCTCCGAAAAAAGGGGTGGCCAGTCGGCCCGCCGCCGAGGGGCGGGCCGAGGATGGATCTGCGGGTGGGAAAGCGACCGGTCGGTCAGGCGGCCAAGTCGAGCCAGTCCGGCCCGTCTGCGCGGCCAGGGATCGCGTGGGAGCGGCCGAGGCGCATGAGGGCCGCGTCCAGCGTGGCGCGCGGGTTGCGCCGAAGTTCAGAGAACTCGCTCGCGTAGATCGTGTGGCGCGTCTGCCAGTCGGCGGTAAAGCGCACAGCCATTTCGGGCAGTGCGACCATCGCCAGAATATCGAAATCCTCCGCTGAATACGGACCGCGCCCAGTCGCGCCCCTCTCCGATCTCTGCCGTAAATTGTAGACGTAGTCGCCGGCAGGTGTCCGCGTGTGGCGCGTCTTGACCTGGATGCGCAGGGGCGTGTCACCGGGAAGAAACAGGACCCTGTCGTGACGCTCATACTCGAGCGCGGGATAGTCCCGTTCCCCGAGGCGCATCAGGATCGAGGCAACGACAAGCTCTGCCGAATGGCCGAGAATCTTTGCATAGCGGCAAAGGTCCTCGGTGGACATGTCAGGATAGGCCGCCAGCGCCTCACGGGCGTCGCGTGTCTCGGCGGGACGGGTCGGCAAAGTGATGCCAGGCAGGAAGGGTTGTTGGGGCATGCGCGCCTCCATCGTTCGGGAATAGGGAAAGGGGGCCTCGGGCCCCCTTGCGAGGTCCGGTGCGGCTCAGGCCGCGAGCCCGGGTGCGTCGTCCGTGCCGTCATCGTCCGGCCCGGCTCCCCTTCCTCCGTAGTCCGCCATCGACATGAGCCGCGCGACGGCGCGGAAATAATGGCGCTGCAACGCGCGCACCCGGCGCGCCGCAGGTGCATCCCCCCGCACGAGCAGCAGGTCGATGCTTCCGGCCATTACCGCATGCATATGCTGGCGGTCGCCGTCATCCTCCACCGAGAGGAGCGCATGAAGCCCCTTCGCCAGAAGGCGCAGGGGCCTGTCGAGGTCGCGCCGCTCCGGCAGCGCGGTGACCCCTGCGAGCCGGACGAGAAGATCCTCGCGGGCCGCCTCTGCCGCGGCCAGGTCCGAAGCGAACTGCGGGGCGAACACGTTGTCGTCCACAACGTCGCGCTGGATCCGCCGCTCCGCCGCCACACAGACATCGAGATCGCGCAGAAGAGCGCTGAACGCGGCGCTCACCTCGGTATGGGCGACCGGGACCGGATGATCCTCCCCGTTCGCCGCCGGGCCTGCTCCCATCAGAAGCTGCGGGCCCGCCGTCGGCGGGCTGTCCTGCGGACCCTCCGGCTGGTCGATGTAGGACCCCAGCGCGTCCAGCGCCGCATCGAGGACTTCATTGCAGATACGGCGGCCCGGCACGGTGGTCGGCAGCTGCCAAACCCAGCGCGCCACCTGAAGACTGGCGCAGATGCGGGCCACCTCGATCGGGTCATCGGACCGGACGACGGTCGCGACCAGCATCGCGACCCGCTGGAGACCGGCGGTCTGCAGCGTTACGAGAGGCTGGGCGCACAGCGCCTCGCAGTGCTTGAGGACGCGAGCGCGGGCCTCATCGACGGCGGCCTGATAGGCAGAGAGAGCCGGGTCGAAGCCGGTCTCATCGTCCAGATCGCGCTCGGCGGCGGTCAGATCGACCAGTGCACGGGTCATCGCGCGAGCGCGGATGAACTGGGTGATGGTGGTGAAGGGGGAAGCGGAATTGAATCCGCCACTAAAGGGCGTTACGTAGTTCTTAGCCATCGTAGGGTCTCCTGAGGACTCTTAGGTGGTCAGGGCGGGGTAGAGGTTGCAGCCTCTGCTTCGCCCGCTCATCGGGCGCCCGGTGACCATGTGATAAAGTTGGGGTCAAGTGTTCCAGATGTTAAGTGTTTTGTGTAAATAAATATTATCACCGTGTATTTGCGTACATACTTGTATATAAACAATATTATGTCGGACAGTAAATTATACAGACCGACGGACAGTGTGACTCGGTAATCTGGGAGGCCTCTCGGAGTGGCGCGAGAGAGGCCCCGCGCAACTCGCTCGGCGCGACTGGCACGGGGCTCGGTCTAGGCCTGCATTTGAAAAGTCATATCCATTGGATGGGCGGACGCAGTTGTTATATATGTGAAAATTGTCGGATCGCTTGAGTCCTGCCTGTCCACTTGGGCGAGCGTGGCGGTCGACGCCAGCCAAGGAGACGCGAATGTCGGACAAGACCACGGAACGTGAGGCACCCGCCGCGGATAAGATCGGGCCTGAAGATGCGCCGCAGCCGCAGGCTGATCCGCTGCTGGAGCAGGTCCGCGCCCGCCTGCCGGAAGACTATGAGCTGATCGGCCCCATGATCCACCAGAACCGGTCGGCCGGGCGCACGAAGCCCCTTTGTGGCCCAATCCTCGTCCGCTCGCAGGCCCGCGGGGCGGATGGAACTGGCTGGAGCCTGGACGTGGCATTCCGCACCTTCGATGGGGACTGGCAAAGCGCAGTGCTGCCGATGCGGGATCTGCTGAAAGCGCCGGCGCGGGTGGTGGCGGGGCTTGTCGATCGGGGGTTCGATCTCCGGGGCAAGCCCGGCGAGGTGTGCGATCTGGTGCGGTCGATGGAGGTCGACCGCGTCGGCCTCGCGGTCGGGGTGACGGGGTGGGTTGGAGCGGGCTTCGAGCGGTTCATCCTCCCCTCGGGCGAGGTCCTGACCGGGTCAGAAAACTCCAATGCGGCGGGCGTCCTCTTCACAGGTGCCCCCCGGGTCACGGCACTACCAAAGACCGAGGCTGACCGCGCCGCGTCAGCTGAAAAGTGGCTCGAGGGGGTGATCGGGCGGAAGCCAGATAATGCCGTTATGCTGGGTCTCTGCGCCGCGATCGCGCCGGTGCTGATGCCGATCAGGGCGGAGCAGTCGTGGTCCTTCCTGCTGCATCTGCACGGCAGCGACGGGGCCGGCAGGCTGAGCCGTGCGGTCGCCGCGAGTGTATGGGCACAGCCGAGCGAGCTGCATCTGACCTGGTCGGAACCGCAGTCGCGCCTTCTTGCGGCGATCCGCGAGGCCCGGGACGGTCTGGTGCTGATCTCCGGCTACGAGCCACGTCATCACCGCAAGATCCCGGCAATCGCCGAGGCGCTGACCGGGATTGACGCCGCAGGTCGCGGCCGGGTCGTCGTGCTGTCGACGGGCATGGTCCCGCTGCTTGGCGGGGACGGCAAGGCGCTGCCGGGGCAGGACCTGCGAAACATCATCGATATCGACTGCCGATCCTGGGAGGTGGAAGACCCCGAGCTGGTCCTGGCGGTCGCAGCGCAGCATGCGGGCAGCTTCGGTCCGGAGTTCTTGCGGGCGAGCATTGACTGGGGCTTGGCGATACAGTCGCATGTAACCTACCTGGGCGAGAGGACAGACGAGATCAAAAAGACCATCACGGGATCGGATGATCTCTCCCTCGACGCTGAAACCGACCGCGTGGCCCTGGCCTGTGGCGACATGTATGGAGCGGTGCATCTGGCAGTCTTGTGCATGTCGAGCGAAAAGGCCGGGGCGACGAAGCCGCTTCGGGAAAGGCTCAAGACCTTCTGTGCCCAGCTTCTCGAAAGCTGGATCGCCAGGCACCGCGGCGTGCTGTCGGCGCAGGATCGCGCCCTGCTCAGCCGGGCCGCCACTGCGGTTCGGGATCTCCTACGAGACGAGGCGCTAGTGTTGCTGGAAGAACCGGACGGGACCGTTCCGATCAGCGAGACCGGGTGGTTCGACGACAGCTTCGTCTACCTCACCGCGCCCACGATGGCTGGCATCGCGCAAGCAGCAGAGGCTGACCTCGGGCGCCTCTTCGATCTCTTGCAGGTCCAGGATCTGCTCAAGCCCGGCGGTGAGAGGGGGTATCAGTACAAGCTGCCCAGCCGCGTCCCCGGCAGGCCACGCGCTTACCGCATCTCCCGGGATATTTTGAGGTTCGCAGCTGCCGGCTAGGGGCGAGCGCGTCAGGATGGTCGGGGCGAACGTGATGGGCGGATTCCAGTCATTCGCTGCACTATGGGTCAATGTCCGGAATGCAGGTTCATGACTTGTCGGCATTCATTCTAATGACTGAACTTGACTCAGTTCATCTGATGCAAAGCTCAATTTTAGCCAGTTGAATCGCGACTCGTAGTCATACCCTGAAGAAACTCTTTGAAATTAGAACCCCCTGCGGTGGTTTTTTCTTGGTGTGTCGGGTACTCACCCACTTGCACTGCTTCGCGAAACCTCGACAGTGCCTCTAGTCTTTGGGCCGCAACAAGTTTGTTAAGGGAATGGAGGTCTCCAAATGCGCGTGCATGACGGGGGCGATCCGGGGTCTCACCGCAAATGTCCGTCTGGAAGAGGTAAATGATATCAGCGCCATCTCCGGACCCAAGTGAGCTGGTGACCAGGGACGTGCGCTTCGAGATCTCGGCCATGACATCGGCGCAGATGACCTCCGCCTCGACCGCGAAAGCACCAGCATCTTCCATTCGCCGGAAGGCGGCCCAAAGCTCCAGGGCCTCTTCCGCCGTTTTACCGATCGCGCGCAGACCCCCTTTCCAAGTCGATTTTCGGGGGACAAGACCAAGATGGCACATGACCGGGATATCCTCCCTCGCCAGCATTTCGACGATATGCGGCCCGCGCGCGGTATAGATGGAATCCGCGCCGTCCTTCATTGCCGCGAATGCAGCGCGCAGAACATCCGTTTCTGTCGGATAATCTGGAAGGCCAAGCGCGGCAGTAAAGAACATATCCGGCGCGCCTTCGCGCACGGCCTTTGTGTTCTGGGCATTGCCCATGATCAGATCAATACCGGCATCCCGCGCCGCTGCGGCCTCTTCGACGGAATTTGCGGTGGTCTGGGTCAGCTTGCGCTGGCCTTTAAGAGCCTTGAGGTCGGCAGCGGTATAGTTGCGCAGCACAGAGCGGGCATCCCAGTCGTAGATCCGTTTCATCCGGTCTCTCCGATGTCGATCAGAACGTCGCCGTTTTCCAGCTTCGCGGGATAGGTGGTAAGGTTCACGCAGACCGGGGTGCGCAGCGCTTCGCCCGTTCGATAGTCGAACTGGCCGTTATGCTTGGGGCATTCGATGACGTAGTCCATCACCAATCCGTCCTCCAGATGCACCTGCTCATGGGTGCAGAGCCCGTCCGTGCAGAAATATTCACTATCGGGGCTGCGGTAGACGGCGAAAGTGCGACCGTCATGGTCAAAGCGGATGAGATCTTCTTCCTCGATCTCATCCGCCGCGCATGCGCGGATCCAGTTGGGCATGGGGCGTCTCCTTATTCTGCCGCGATCAGCGGACGCTGATAGGCGGGGGTCGGACCGGCCCCGGCAGGAAGGGGACGGCGGACATAGTGGTTGAAGTCGGTCTGTTGGCGGATCACGGCCGGTACGATTTCGCGATATGCCGCTAGAAGAGAGGGGTAAGCCCGAGGACAATCGTCGCGGATATCCTCATGAAGCGCGGGCAGATTGTAGAAGGGCACCATTGGGTACATGTGGTGTTCCACATGGTAGTTCATGTTGGAATAGATGAAGCGGAAGACCGGGTTCAGCAGGATGGTGCGGGAATTCAGCCGGTGATCTGGCACATCCTCGGCAAGGCCTGCGTGCTGTGTGGTGGCCATGACGTGATGCAGCCATGATCCGTAGAAGGTCGGCCCCCCGATCAGGACCAGCGGTAGCCATGAGCCGAGCAGATTGGCGGCGATCCCGGCGAGGATCAGAATACCGAGATGGGCCCGGGCAGCGCGAAATGCCTTGGGTCGCTCACTCTGAGGCAGGAAATCCTTCTGGTCCGCTGTCAACAGGCCCGCACTTAGCCGCAAAGACTTCCACATCTCCTTGCCGGTCGCCACCACATGCAGCAGGTTCAGCGCCCAGTTCAGCAGGCTAGGTGGGCGGGGAAAGGCGATTTCCGGATCGCGCCCGACGATCACCGTATCGGTGTGGTGGCGCGCATGGCTCCACCGCCAGAGCACAGGGTTCTTAAGCGACATGAAGGAGGCCAGCTGATAAATTGCGTCGTTCATCCAGCGGGTGCGCATCGGCGTGCCATGTCCGTATTCGTGCCAGCGGCTTTCGGCACACGAAGCGTAAAGCACACCGTAGACAAGCGCCACGGGCCATGCCCAGACAGACCCCCAGACCCAGATCAGCAACGCGCCGAAGGTGATGGTCAATCCGGCCCAGAGGCCGAAATCGATCAGCCCCGCGCGGTCTGAACGTTTCATCAGCTCTTTCATTCGCTTGCGTGGAACCGGTGAAGCATACCATTCGGCATGGGCAAATCCGGGTCCGGACTCAGCACCGGTCAGGCGATAGTCTCGGGCGAAGGCAGGGGCGGTCATATCTGGCCTCATTGCAGGGGTTGATGCACCAAGCAGGCATCAGCTTGCCGCATCGGTCAATCGCAAGCATGATAGTTTCTATCATTCCCATCACGGGGCTGATCCCGACTGATGATAGGAGTCTCTGATGGTCAGACACCGGCGAACCACGCTCGAAGACGTCGCCCGTGCAGCAGGTGTGGGCGTGGCCACGGTTGACCGGGTGCTGAATGCGCGGGCGCGGGTCGCACCGGAAACGGCGGCCCAGGTCATGGCAGCGGCAGAGGCGACGGGCTATCATGGCAAGGCGATCCTGAAGCGGCGCATCGCGGAACTGGCGCCTGCCTGTCGCTTCGGCTTCCTGCTGCAGAAGGAAGGGAAATGGGTTTATCAGCGGCTCGCCGAGCAACTTCGAAACGCCACGCTGGCGCGAAAGGATGTCCGGGCCGATCCACTGTTTTCCTTCGTTGGCAGCCTTTCGGCGGATCGGCTGGCAGAGGAGATCACCCGTCTTGGGTCAGAGGTGGATGCGCTTGCCATTGTGTCGGTCGAACATCCAGCAGTCAACGCGGCAGTTGACGAATGCGCATCCCGTGGTGTCGCTGTCTATGCACTGCTAAGCCCGATCAGCGCCAAGGGCCTTGCGGGGTATATCGGAATGGATGGTCTTCAGGCAGGGCGCACGGCCGGGTGGGCGATGTCCCGGCTGGCGCGTCCCGGAGGCGACATCGGTGTCCTTGTCGGCTCACAACGCTATCTGGGGCAGTTGGCGAACGAACGGGGCTTCCGCGATGCAATGAGCCGCTACGCCCCGGATCGCGTTCTCAGGGAGTCACTCATCTACCTTGATGATGAGGCTGTTGCCCTCGAGGCTGCTCAGGAGCTGCTGGCCCGGTCTGGCGATCTTGCCGGGATCTATCATTCGGGCGGTGGTGTTGGTGGTGTCGCGCAAGCGCTGGAAGCCTCGGGACGCGCGGGCGAGATCACTTATATCTGCCATTCACGAAGCCCTGAAAGCGAAGCTGCGCTGCGCAGCGGTGTCGCCGATATTGTGATCAGCGGATCGTTCTCGCAGATGGCACAGAACGTGACTGCCTGCATGGCGCAATCTGTCAGCGTCGGGCGGCCGGTCCCGCCACCGAAGCCCGAGCGTTTTGAATTGCTGACAACGGAGAACCTCTAGCCGAACGTCGCGCCGACGATGTTTTCGCGTGTGATCACCCCGGTCAGCAGCGCGCGCGGTTTGAACGAGCGGCGTTCCAGATGGGCGCAAAGCGCTTCCACTGCCTCCTCTGCCACCAATCGCATATTGACATGCAGAACGATGTCGATGGTGCCGTCCATAAGAAAACCCTGGGTGCGTGGCGTCAGGTTGTGACAGATGAAAACGATTTCCTTTTCGCGCCCAGCCTCCCCAAGCGCCCGCGCGATCCCGAGATTACCGCCACCGACACTGTAGATACCGACGACATCATCTCGGTCCGAAAGAATTCGGCTGATTGCCTGATAATTACCTTCGCCATCGTCATGGGCGTTGCAGGTCAGCACCTCTCGCACATGCGGGAAATCCTGTCGTAGCGCGACGCGGAACCCCATTTCGCGGTCTTCGTGGCTGCGGTAGAGCTGGCCGGATGTGACGACAACGACGGCCCCTGGCCGACGGGTGAGACGCCCCATCAGGTAGCCGCCGGTCCGCCCCGCTGCCCGGTTATTCAAGCCGATGAAGCCGGCAAGCGCGGGGTGTTCTATGGGCGACAGGATCGCCAACGCAGGGATGTTCAGACGATCCAGCTCATGCACTGCGTCGTGAACCCTTGGGTCGTCGAGCGCTTGAAAGGCCACCGCATCCACACCCTGCCCGGAAGTAGCCAGTAGTTTTCGCGCGAGAATGCCCGGCTCCATTTTCTTGGTGAACACGCATTCAATGGTAGCATTTCCTCGCCCGCCGAATTCCTGAAAGCACATCCCCAGGAACTCGGTCGAAGGCCCGGCATCTTCGGGCAGAAACACGCGCAACCGCCATGGGCGGGGCCGTTCAGCAGGGGTTGCACCGGCCTCGATAGCCTCTTTTGCCTGCAAGACCCTCTGCCGGGTGGCCGCCCCCACATGGGCGCGTCCGTGAAGCACCCGGTCAACAGTCGCCGTACCCACACCGGCTAGCTTTGCGATCTGGGCCACTGTGGCCCTTTGCTTGATCATCTGATTCGGATCTTTTTTGTTTTCGTCCATCAACTTCGATCAATAGTACATGGCAATCTCCATTCAAAACATCAAACAACATCAATTTCATCGGATTGATGTTATTGTTCTTGCCCGAATGGAACCGCCAGTGAAATACCGGTGCCGCAACCTGCCTCTGATCTTGGGGCAAGGATGACCTAGGGAGGATAATATGACGATCACTAAGTGTCTTCTGGCCGGTGCGGCCACGTTGGCCTTGCTGAGCACAGCCGCAGCAGCTCAGGACTTCACGTTCCGCTACGGAAATGCACAGCCTGAAAGCTCGATCCGCTCGCAATCCATGATCTATTTCGAAGAGCAGCTGGAAGAGCGTTCCGGCGGCCGAATCGAGGTGGAAAACTTCTTCGGCGCGACGCTCGGCAATGAGCGCGAAATGATGGACCAGGTAACCTCTGGCCTGCTGCAGGGCACGCGGGGCGGCTTCTTCGCGGATGCCTCTGGCGCCTTCAACATCTATCAGCTGCCCTTCCTCGTATCGGGCTGGGACGAGATGCAGTGCCTAGTAGCGTCCGACTTTACCGACGGTGTTCAGGCACGGGCCGAGGCTAACGGCTATCACATTCCGGCCACCGGCATCAGCCAGGGCTTCCGTGCTTACACGACCAATGCACACCCGATTACCCAGGTTTCCGATCTCGCGGGCCTTCAGATCCGTGAACCGCAATCCGACCTGATGATCGCGACCGGTACTGCGCTTGGCTCGGTTCCCGTGGCGATGCCTTTTTCCGAGGCTTATCAGGCCTTTCAGCAGGGGGTGATCGACGGCCAGCACAACCCGCCGCAGAATATCTGGGACTTCAATATTCACGAGGTTCAGGACTACCTGTCGCTGACCAACCACATGACAGGCCCCGATCCGTTGATCGTCAATCTGGCCTGGTATGAGAGCCTTCCCGAAGACCTCCAGCAGATCTTCGACGAGGTTGCGGTCGAGGCGATGGCCATGTCTGATCAGCTGTATCGCGAAGCGGAAACGGCGGTCATCGAAGATCTGGCCGAGCACATGGAGATCAACACGCTGACCCCAGAGGCACTTGCCGAGTTCCAGGATCGCGTGCAGCCTGTCTACCAGCAGATGATCGAGGCGGGTCACTTCACCGCCGAAGATGTCGCAGCAGCCCGCGCAGCAGCGCAGTCCTGCGGCTGAGGGTTCCTCTCCCTCTGGTTGCGCGGGGTCCGTTTGGGCCTCGCGCAGTCGTCTCTAGCGAAAGGCACCTCGAATGAAACAGCTCGCCGCACTTGAGGCCGGGTTGGCCCGCCTGATCGAGAACGTGATGATCGTTCTCTTCACGGTGTTTCTCGTGATCGTCGTGACGAAGGTGCTGATGCGCCCTTTCGATGCGGCGATCTATGGCGTGGATGAACTGGTCAAGATCGCCTTTCTGACCACCAGCGCCCTTGGCGGTGCCGTGGCCATCAGCCGGCGGGAACACATCGCCATCACGGTGTTCATCGAGGCGCTGCCACGGGGGGTGACGCTGGCCTTCTATATCCTCGGGCTTGCACTGGTTGCCGTCATGAACGGGGCGCTCGTCTACCTGTCTTTCGACTGGATCGCCGGGCCGGGTCGAAATATCTGGCAGCCCTTCGGCATGCCGCAGGCCTATGTGTTCGTGGTTGTCCCGATCTCCTGCGGGCTCGGGGTGCTGTTCAGCCTGGTCAAGATCGTGCTTGCCCTCGGGGGCGAGATCGAAACGGACCGTCTGTGGATGCCGGAGGATTGAGATGCTGATCCTGTTCGGTGCGCTTTTCCTTCTGCTCGTCATCGGGGTTCCGATTGCCTATGCGCTCGGGCTGGCGAGCCTGGCCTATTTCATGATCGAAGCGCCTTTCGGAACCGGCTTCGTGATCCAGCGCTTCTTTGCCGGGATCAACAATTACCCGCTGGTGTCGCTGCCTTTCTTCATTCTGATGGGGCTGGTGATGAATTCCGGCGGCATCACGCAGCGTCTTCTGGACCTGTCCACCTTCTTCGTGGGGCGGATGAAGGGTGGTCTTGGCCTTGTGAACGTGTTGGGCTCGATGATCTTCGGCGGCATTTCCGGGTCATCTGCCTCCGACACGGCCTCGATCGGATCTGTCCTGATCCCGGAAATGGAGCGTCGCGGCTATCCGCGCAGCTTCGCGGCGGGGATCACGGTGGCCTCGTCCACCATGGGGATGATCATCCCGCCTTCGGTACCGATGATCATCTACGCCATCGCCGCCGAGGAATCGATCGGTCGGTTGTTTCTGGGCGGGATCATCCCCGGCATCATGGTGGGTCTGCTGCAACTGGTGATCGTCTGGCGTATCGCAAAGGCACGCGACTACCCGACCGAGGCCGTGCCCTTCACACTGAAAGAAGCCCTGCGCCAGGCGCGCCGATCCGCTGCCGTGGTGATCATGCCGGTGCTGATTGTGGGGTCGGTTGTCTTCGGCTTTGTCACGCCCACGGAAACGGCGGGCACGGCGGCGGTCTACGGGTTGATCATCGGGTTCTTCCTTGTCGGGTTCACCGTCATCAAGGATCTGCCCGGCGCGATGCGCAACGCGATCATCATGTCGGCCAAGATCATGATGATCATCGCCTTCAGCCAGGTCTTCATCACGGTGCTGGCGCTGGAACGCGTGCCCGATCAACTGGCCGATTTCGTCGAGGGGCTGGGACTGGATGCGACCACTTTCCTGCTGGTCTCCGCAGTGCTGATCCTGCTGGCGGGCACCTTCATAGATGTCAGCCCCGCCATTCTGCTGCTGACGCCGGTGCTGTTGCCCGTTGCCCAGAACCTTGGCGTGTCCGGGGTGCATTTCGGTGTGGTCCTTGTCTCGGGCCTCGCCGTAGGGGCCTGCACGCCGCCGGTGGGAAACTGTCTTAATGTCTGCGCCGCGATCTGCCGGTTGCCGATTGGCCAGATCTTCCTGGGGGCAGCACCGTTCCTGATGGCCAATGTGGTGGTTCTGGGTCTGCTCTGTGTCTTCCCCGAACTGGTCTTGTGGATACCGGATGCTGTCATGGGACCGTAGTCGCGACAGGAATTTGGCACTGGGGTGTCTGCTGGACGTGCCTCGCACCGTCGCAAGACGGACGCTGAAACCCCCGATCTGATGGACCGCGCCCGTGCGCGCAGAAAAGGAAAGATGCATGAAACGCATATGTGTGATCGGATTGGGTGACATGGGCTCGGGCCTGGCGAAAAACCTGATCAAGGCGGGGTTCGATGTTGCCGGGTTCGACCTGAGCCCCGACCGCCTAGCCGCTTTCGAGGCAATGGGCGGCAGGCCCGCTGCCAGCGTGGCGCAGGCCGGTGACGGGGCCGAGGCCGCCTTCGTGATGGTGATGAATGGCGATCAGGCCAAGGCCGTGATCCTTGGGGCTGACGGGCTGGCCGCGCATATGGCCCCCGGCGGCTCGGTTCTGCTGACCGCCACCATCCGGCCGCGCGAAGCTGTCGAGATCGGCAACGCCATGGACGGCACCGGCATCCACCTGATCGACACGCCCGTATCCGGTGGCTTCCCCGGCGCGCAAGGGGGGACGCTGACCATGATGGCCTCGGCGCCTGATGCCATCATCGCACAGGCCCGCCCGGCGATGGAGGCGGTCTCGGCCACCATCCACCATATCGGGACCGAGCCGGGCATGGGCCAGACCGTGAAAGCCTGCCTTCAAACGCTGATCGGTTCGATCTTCTCGGCCACGTTCGAAGCCTCGGTTCTGGCCGCCAAGGCGGGGGTGAAGGGTGAGCACCTGTTCAAGGTCTTCTCGACCTCGGGTGCGGGCTGCGGATGCACCAACACGGCGCTGGAAAACATCATCGACCGAAAGTTTGCCAATACCGGTTCGGGCATCGGCACAATGCACAAGGACCTGACCATCTCGATGGATCTTGCCGAAGAACTGGAAGTGCCGATGCAGATGGCCTCGACCGCGATGCAGATCTTCCATGCCGGAAAGTCGAAATACCCCGACGGGGACAACTGGGCCTGCACGCGGGTGATCGAAGAGATCGTCGGCGCGGAACTGCACCGCTGAAAAGGAGAAAGCCGATGAAACTGGGTGTCATATGTGACGGGATCAGCCGCGACCTGTCCCATGCTGTCGATGTCATGGACGAGTTCGGGCTGACCTATGCCGAACTGCAATTCGTGGGCGATACCGAGGTGGGCGACCATTCCGCCGCCGAGATTGCCGAGATTGACCGGCTGTTGCGCGACCGTGGCAAGCCGGTCAGCTGCCTGTCGCGTCACATCTTTGCGGGCATGACCAAGGACAACCGGCCGGGGGACGAGGTGCACTCACGTCACATGGATGCGCTCAAACGCGTCATCGACATGGCGCATGTGGTCGGAAGCCCGCTGGTCAGGATCATGACGCCAAAGAAAGAACAAATCCTGTGGGGGTTGAACGGTGCCGAGAAATGGAACGTGGCGCATGGGGCATGGGACGCGATGCTGCCACTGATTGCACCTGCCTGCGACGTCGCACGCGATGCCGGGGTGACCTTGGTTGTAGAAACCGGCAACGGCACGATGGTGAATTCCAACTACACCGGGCGCAAGCTGATCGACGACCTAAACGCGAAGGACGTGCTCAAGGTGCTCTGGGATCCAGCGAATAACTGCTGGTGCCACGAAGCGGCCTGGCCGGATGGCTACGACGCCGTGAAGGACGGCTATCTGGGGCATGTCCACATCAAGGATGTACAGGTCGACACACCGCGCGCCACACTGGAAGTGCGCCGGATGGGCGAAGGCCAACTGGCCGACCAGTTCCAGCCGGTGGCGGATGCTCTGCGCACCGACGCCTATGACGGCGTGATTTCGTTCGAAAGCGTTTACCATCCTGGCAACGGCAGTTTCGAAGATGGTTTTCGACTATGCGTAGACCGGTTCAAGACACAGTTCGGGTAATCCTGGTCTCGCGCGTTCCCGGGGATCCCATTCCTTTCCGAGTCGATTGGGCGGGCAAAGAAGGATTCCGTATCGACGCTAGGTCCGGGGATCCCGTTCGCATGTCCGAACGGTCTCTTCTTCAAGCGATGATTGCTTGGAAGTCTTGCCCAAAGCACCAAGAGTTCGCCTAGGAATTCTTTTAAGCCGCATACTCATCCAACTGAGGGCACCCTTGACATATTTGATCGTCCGAGCATAGCAGAATTCGGTGTCACGAGCCTTAAGCAGACTTCAACGCCATGGAGTATCAGGGTCCGGATTGGGCCGAAAAGGATCATTGCTGGGCCTCAAAACCGTGATCTTTCATCCTATGCAGCACGTCCATAGCGTGCTTGGCTTGGAAATCCGACGGGATCCTGCGCGGCATCGACGCGCATATCTGCAAGATCTGCAGGTCCTTGGGTGACAGCTTCCGTTCCACCTTCCCCCAGTCCATCAACTTGGCCCAGAACTCGGCCCCCAGGTTGACCACTTCGGTCTGGGCGTTGATGCCTTCGGTCAACGCCTTCTTGGCCTTCGCGTCCCGCACCGCGGTTCGCACGGTCTCCACCAGCGTCAGGCAGCTGGCGAAGTCGTCATCGTAGTTGAGCTGCCTGCCCTTCAGGCCGTTCCAGCACGCCTGCTGCTTTGCCCACTCGGACATATTCCGGACCCCGGCCGGTGGGTGCGTGATGACATCGTTGGCCTCTGCCGCGGCGACGAGCAGCGCACGCGACAGGGCGTCTGAGACTGCCTGACGCCGCCAGATGGCGTCGACGTCCAGCACCTGCTTGTCGCTGGTTGCGTCATGAAAGACTTTCGCCATGGCGTAGGTCACGATGTTCGCGCGATAGCCGCCTTCGTACCAAGGCTGTTTCGGCACCTCGGTTTCCAGCTTCTTGAAAATAATGGCCTTCGCGATCATCCGCCGATACCAGAGTTCATCATATCGCGCATCGCTCTTGGCCCAGGCCTCACCGATCTCCTTGGCGAATTCCGCAAAATTCTTCTGTGCGCCTTTCGAAACCAAGTCAGGATGGCCTGCAGCCGAATACTCGAATTTCGCGAGGTCGGTCTTGCTGAAGAGCTGCGCCTTGGGGAACTCGAGGTCAAACTTCTTCTGCTGGGCAGGCGTCAGACGCCCACGCGCGTTGATGAACTGACCTCGGGATCTCTCATAGAACCACTTGCTATCATGGCGCTCACCTTCGCGGGCCGTGAAGATCACGCTGCGCGAGAATTGTTCGATCCGGATATGGAACGGATGGTTCGAGAAGAAATCCGCCGCGTTCACCTTGTTCTGGGTGTTCGCGAACTCGGAAATCTTCGGCACGATCTCCTCTGACCGGTCGGGCGGCACCACGGTCAGCTTCATCTGGACAAAAACCTGCGGAAGCTGCTCGCGGGCGTTCTTCAGCCCTGTGTGGATAGAACCCGTCGTCTGGGCACCGTTCACGATCTGCAGATTGCTGATCGAGGCGATTGCAAGACCGTCATCCGTGCGGACGCAGGTCACGTCGTCAGCAGTCGCGGATAGCCCGTTGTTGTAGGGAAAGAACAGCTCCGGCTCTTCCTTGATCGTCTTCTGGATGCCCTTGTTGGTCTTGGCGCGCGCCTGAAGGAACGAGCGCACATTCGCCTCGAGAAGCCGGGCGCCCCAGCGGTCGTAGATCGAAGCCAACTGTTCGCCCGGCACGATCAGGAGGTAACTTTCCAGCGCAGCGTCCGTCTGTGATGCCTTCAGCGCCGGCAATGGCCCGCCGAAGTCCCCGGCGAAGTCGATCACCATGTCCTCGCGCGCCTGACCGGACCGGTCGAAACGCTCGAAGCGCGCAAGGTCCCAGACCGACCATGTGACCGGAACGTCATCGAGCTCCTGCAGCTTCACCGCATCGTCACGCCCGATGTACTGGCGGTTCGATACGAGGATCAGCTTGACCTTGGTGACCTGCGACCACGTCGTGATGATCAGGTCCGAGACCTGAAAAGCGGGGCTGACTTCGTTCAGTGCATCACGGAAATCTTCCGTCCGGGCCTTTTTCAGAAAACGGATCAAGGGGTTCAGAATGGGCGGCACATCGCCCTTTCCGAAGGTCTGGATATCTTCACTGTCCACAAAGTCGCAGACGATCAGGCCCAACACGCCCCCGCTATCGCGCGGGTCGCCTGCATATCCGTCTATCCTAAGCCTCCGCCCGCCCTCGCCGCTCTGGTAGTAGGAACGATCCGCAACCTCGAGTTCGCCCGCTTCCGTCAGGCGCTCGGTCATCCGATCAAAGAAGGCCTCGACCGGGAAGATACCGCTGGCGTCGGCTTCGCGGCGGATGTCGGCCATCAGGTTCTGATGGTATTCCTGAAGCTCGCTCATGCTTGCCCACCTTCGGTCAAGCCGACGCACACATCATCCCAAGCCTTGAGAAAAGGCGAACACGCCGAAAGCGCCAGCGCATAAGTCACGCCGGACACGCCGAGCGGGACCGGTGCAGCGATCCGCGGAAAATCGTCTGTGACCGCGAAAAACTCGGGCGCGGAAACGATCCAGCGCCATGCCGAATAGTCATGCAGGGCATCATAGCCGACATCCGTGAGATGCAGGTCCCAATCCATCGCCGACGATGGCTCGATACGCTCCAGTAGCTCCGTGACCGAGTCGACATGCTCGGTCAGGGTCAGCCCATGCGGCGGCTGCACCTTGTCGACGGCCAGCACCGCCAGCCAGATACGGCGATCAGGCACATCGGCCAGCTGATGCTCGCTGGTGATCTTGACGAAAGGCTGGGACGCGCCGCGACGGGCCTTGACCTCGATGCAATCCGCCTTGAGTTCGAAGTCCTTGGGCGCGCCGGATGGTCCCATCCATGCGGACAGGGCGGGCTTCGGCCCAAGCTCGGCGATCAGAAGCTTCAGGACTTCTATTTCGCCGATCAGGCCCTTCTGGGCCTCCTCGGACAGCACTTCCAGCTTGCCACCGCGCAGAAGGTAGTGCCACCGGAAGGTGCGCCCGATGGCGCGCTCGAGGGCCTCGGCTTCGGTCTCGGCCAGTTCCCCTGCCGCCATCACGTCGCGGCAGAGCGTCTCGAACAGCTCCATCTGGGCGTTGTCCTTCAGCCGTATATAGAGGATCGGGCCGCCGGGCAGCGTCTGGAAACGGATTTCAAGGTTCTTGAGCTTGGGGAGGTCCGGGACGGGGCGCGGCAGATCACTGAGCTGCAGAACCAGCGTCGCATCCGCCCGCGGCATGACGGCCCAAAACCAGTTCCATCGAGCCGCGGCATCCACCCGCCTCGTATCGACCTTTCCTGCCTCGAGGCCGGACCAGGGCGTGTCATTCGGGATCACCAAGCGCCTCCTCCTCGATCTCTTCCTCGCCAAACATCTCGCGCATGCGGATGGTGTTCACGACGTACTCGACCGTGCCGCCACCGATCCTGCTGGACGGGAACGAAAGACCCCACACAAGCACCCCTTCCGGCATGTCGGGATCGGCCAGCTTTGGCTTGACGAGACGGAGGATCAGCAACGGGCGGCGACCGGGAACTTGGCGGTAGATCCTCGGGTTGACGGTCTTGGGAAGTTTCTGATCTGGCCGGGAAAGGCGGAATGCTTCACGCGCATCGGCAATCTGCGTCGCTGTCAGGCCTTCGGTCTCGTCCTCGGCAGAGCCAATCCGACGGCTGGAACCGCTGAAGGCAAGAACACCGCCCTTTGCGAGGTCCAGATCAACGGAAAGCTCGTAGGGCACGATATCGAGCCCCGCAAAGGCTATGGGGTCCATGTCCTTGCGGGTAGAGCTGGCGATGAAGACATCCCATTTTGCAAGCTCATCATCCGTTCGAGCGTCAATGTAATCGTTGATCAACTTGGGATCGGTAAGCGGGTTCACCGGCCGGAGACCCGGTTCTGTCCGGTACTTGCGAAGGAAATCCCTGATCGATTCAACGCCGACCCCGGAGAGCAAGTAGCCCCTCGGCCGTTCGGAGCGAGGTATTACCATACTGGCGGCGACAGACAGGAGTTCCTCGCCCGCGCGCAGGTTCGCATCAAGCTGCGCGTGGTCGAGAACGATCCGCGTGGTCTCGATCAGGTTCTCGGCCAGCCCGACCTTGACCGGCAACTCCTTGCCCGTCCCCATCTTGTTGCGCGCCGTCACGATCAGCGCCTCGGGGTGGCTGCGCACGGCGAGACCGAATTGCGCGGGCGTTGCCTTGGCAAGTTCCATCCGCTTCAGCTGGGTCTGCAGGTCGTCCATGGCCTCGTGGATATGGGCATACCAGCCGACGCCATCCGCAGGCATCCAGACGCGGCACAGGTCCTCGTATCCCGGGCGGTAGCCAAACCAGCGGCCCATCTGCATCAGTGTGTCGTACATCATGGAATTGCGCAGGAAGTAGCTGACCGTCAACCCTTCGAGGGTCAGCCCCCGTGACAGCGAGAAGCCACCGACAGCGATCACCGTGATCCCGTGTTCCCCTACATGGTCATAGTCCAGCGCCTGGGCGCGCTTGGAGGCGTTGACCTCGACCACGCGGGCCGCCACCAGAACCTCGTGTAATCGCGCCTGCACCGATGGCCAGTCGCCCCCCTCCGCGTCGGCAAATTCCCGTTTCCATGTCGCGTGCAGCGCCGCGATCTCGGGGTTCCGCAGCGCAAACGGACCCTTTCCGGCGTCGACGGCCACAGCGTCACGGATACGCGCCACCACATCGGCGATCCGTGACCGCAAGCGCCCCTGCACATCGGTGAACCGCGAGGCATTGACCAGCATCGACGCATGACCGGCCTGCTGCCCGCGCGCATTCCGGATCGCTCGGGCCACGATGAAGGCGCGCACCGCCTCGACCAGACTACCTTGCAGCACATCGACCGGATGGTCGATCTTGTGCTTCATCGGCAGCACGTCCTCGTTGTCGTCGATCAGCCGGATGTGCTGGTCGCGCGCGTCGAGGAAAATCTTCTGCGCCCCGAAATAGTTCGACGGCGCATCCAGCCCGATGATGAAATCCCGCGGGAACAGGTCCTGTTTCAGCGCCTCGTCATCGGTGTCGGGATCGATGAAGATGTTTGCGAAAGGCGTTGCGGTATAGCCGACATAGCAGCTGCGATGAAACAACGACAGCAGCTCGCGGATCTGGCTGTTGATCCGCGTCACCTCGTCCCGCTGATAGGCCGTGTTGATCGAGGCGTTGTCGGCCTCGTCATCGATCAGCAGCATCGGCTGGCTGACCATCTGCGTGCTCTGGTGAACGGAATGTTCCTTCAGCCATTCCAGCAGGTTCTTCAACGTGCTGGAGTTCTTCTTGATCACCAGCACCACCGGCACGTTGATCTGGCTGAGCTGCGCGGTGAAGGTCGTGGCCGTCGCCTTGTTGAAATCGCGCAGAGTGTTGGTCAGCGATACGGGAAATTCGCGCTGATCGAATTGTCCGACGCCGATGATCTTCTGCCGCTGCGCCTTGTTGGCATGAGCCAGCCGCCCGGTATCCCGTCCGATGAAGCCTTCGTCGATCCGCGCCTGGGTCTGGTTACGCAGGTTGTTGTGGATGCCCGCGATCACCACGATCAGCCGGTAGCCCGCATCCGCCGCCTTGCAGATCAGGCCGGCATAGTTCGCGGTCTTGCCGCTCTGGACATGCCCGACGACCATGCCCCGGCGGCTCCAGGGGCTCAGGTTGTTCGGATTGCCCAGGCGGTCCAGCACCCTGTCCGTGACTTCGTCCGTGCCGTCGATCACCGACTTGGGAAGCCCCTTCAGGCCCAGAAGCTTGCGATACCGCCCCCAGTAGAAATCCCCGACCTCGCCATTGATCCGCGCGTCATGAAGCCAGGGTTTGAAATCCTCGGCATCCACAATGGCGCCGAGGCCCATGCTGATGCCGTATTTCTCCTCGATCAGGCGCGCCAGTTCCTCGGCGTCCTCATCCCCGATCTTGCCCGCGAACATCGGGGTTTCGCGCAGTTGGGCGACGATGTCCCGAATGGACTGTGCAGTATGAGGCCCCGCCTGGGACGCCATGTACATGGACGTCATGCCCTCGAGACTGCTGAGAAGCGGGGTCATTGCTGCTCCTTTTCTTCAAGCGTCGTCGCGATGATGCGCTGCGTATCGTCCCAGGCAGACCGAAACGGATCAACGTCCTTCATCAAGGCCATGATTTCCTTGATATCCTTTCGCGCACCCATCAGAACGGAGAGGGTCGCCTGAACGGCCTGTGCAAGGGTGTCCTCATCCACTCGATCAGGCACGATCTCTTCGGCCGTCCCGGCCATGTCGGCGTGAAGCGTCTCGATCGGCAGGGACGCACCGACCAGAGCGATGCAATTGAAGAACCCGCGGCGCAGGTCTGGCGGCAGGCTTTCGGCAAAGCCCGCAAAGGCCGGATGCTCGACGTTCGGCCGGTAACGGATCTGCCCCTCGGCCTGGATGCGATTCCACATGGGCAGACGCTCGTGATCGACCAGCTTCTGACCGCGCTTGCGATAGGTGCGCTTCGATCCATCTTGGATCCGTTCGATGACTTTCTTGAGTCTGTCCCTGACGATTGGCGGCAACTGCGCGGAGGATTTCTTGACGTCGATCTTCCAGTCAGCATCCATGCTGTTGGGGATGTCGACCCTGACCCGCGACAGCTTCGTCAATTCCGACTGGCGGCACAGGCCGAACCAGGTCCCGTACAGGATCAGCCTCTTGCCGCGATAAAGATAGAAGCCTTGCGACTTCAGGTGCCCCTCCGGCCCGGCAATGTCTTCCCAGTCCGTCTTGCTCATCTGCTTGTGGTGCGGAAGGGTGAAGCTCTGGATTTCGACATCACCCCGGATCAGCGAAAGCCGCTCCTCGGGGTCGGGAATGGTCGCAGGGTTCTTTCGGGCAAATGGATCGAGAGGCGGAAGCACCCGACCGTTCAGCAAAATCGAAAGCGGTTTTGCATCCTCCATGAAGCGGTGGAAGACGAGGCGCAGATGCCGTTCCGTTTCGGCAATGCGCTGATTGATAACCTCGGCCCGCTTTGCGGCGTTATGGGCATACCCGCCTGACAAACGATCAAGCTTTTCCCAAAGAACAAGGGTACCGGTTTCACCCAGATTTTCGACCTCGGGAATTCGGGAGACGTCATCGGGAAGCTGCACCGCCCACTCGTTCCGCTCCGCGACATCGTCCAGATCCCAGACCGCTGCCGATGTCCTGCCATCCCTCCGCGACACGACTGTCAGCCGACGGCATTGCGAAAAACTTGCGCTCTTCATGCCAAGACCGAAACGGCCAAGGTCGGGTTCATCCCGTGATGCCAACGGGTTGCGGCTCCCCGGACGCATGGCCGCAATCAATTCTTCTTCCGTCATCCCGCCACCATCATCGATGATGGCGATATGGGGCTCGTCCGCGAAAGTCTCGGTCACGATCCGGACGCGCCGCGCTCCCGCAGTTATCGAATTGTCGATGACATCGGAAATTGCGGTCTCGAGGGAATAGCCGATATCCCTCAAACCCTCGATCAATGAGGCTGCATGCGGAGTTGCATCGGCGCGACGTGTCGAAACAACTTCCTGCATGCTATCCTTCGTTCATCCAAACTTCTAAACAACTTTGGCGGCATGAGCTCGATATTGCAAGGATTTCAGAGCTGTAGTTTGCCCTTGTTTGTCAGCGCAGCATGGACAAGATCCGCGATCTGCCGTGCCAGGAACGGCGGCACGGCGTTCCCCACCTGCACGTATTGCTGTGTCCGGTTGCCGAGGAACAGATAGTCGTCAGGGAAGGTCTGCAGGCGCGCAGCCTCCCGCACAGTCAGGCTGCGGCACTGGATGGGGTCCGGATGGATGAAGTAGTGACCATCCTTCGAGATGTGGCTCGTAACGGTCCTGGAGGCCTCGCCTGCCAGCTGAACCCGGAACCGGTCGTTGAACTTCCCGCTGTCCCAGTTCTTGTGGTCCGGGCTGATGAGATACGGGAAGTCGGCGGCCTTCGGGCTGTAACCATGCACGTCACCGAACACGGCCGCGAAGAGGTAGCGGCCAAGGTCTGGTGCCATGTGTCCCCGCGTCTCGTGCTGCGCCAGCCCGCGCATCCCGGGCTTTTCCAGCCACTGCAGCAGAGCGTCGTTGGCGGTGCCATACCCCTCGGGCAATCGTGACGCCGAGCGGACGGCTGGACCGCCCGACTTCAGCCGTTTCGCGACATCCTTGAAAGCGTTCCGGATCGGTGCATTCGCCTTGCCACGATGCAGATTGGCCAGCAGGTGGGCAGCATCAGTGACAGCCGTCAGCCATGCGTCCGGGTCATCCTGCCCCCGGCTGATTCCGCTGCGCAGCATCGGCATGTTGCCGATCACGTCATCGACCGTCCGGGCAATATCCGACACCGGAATCTCCGCTTCGCTTGCACCCTTGGCAAGGTCCGAGCGGATCCCAATGATGATGACACGGTGTCGGCGCTGCGGCACGCCGAAGCGCTCAGCTCGCACGATGAAGTCTGACGGTTGCACCGCCTCGCGCAGGCTTGCCTTGCCATCTGCGACATGGATCGCGCGCAGTTCGTACTGGTGGCCCTTGCCAGTGCCGAGCGATGCCAGATCCTCCATCAGCATCTCGAACACGAGACGGCTTTCGATGGTCGAGGAGAGCATGCCCTTGACGTTTTCCATAACGAAGGCCGCCGGGCGCAGGCGGTCGAGAACGCTGATGTATTCCCTGAACAGGTAGTGCCGCTCGTCCTCCTCGGGCACATAGCCAACCTTCCCCTTCGACCGGGCGCGGCCGACCAGCGAATAGGCCTGGCAGGGCGGCCCACCGATCAGGATCGTGTCGTCGTAATCCCGACGCAGGTTCGTGATGGCTGCGTCGATGGCCTTGCCCGCTCCCTCGGCCCCCAGTTCAAGGCAGCGCGCCTCTGCCTCGGCCTGTGCCCATGCATGGGCGTCGATCTCGTGCCAGTCCGGTTCATTCGAAAGCCCCGCATGGAAATCGACGAAGGCTTGCGACAGTGTGCCGTGCTGCGCCTCATGTTCCCGCAGAAAGGCCCGCAGCCTGAGCGTCCGATGCGCCGAGGCTTCCTTTTCGACCGAGATGCCGATGTGAAAGGGTGTGTGGTCACCCACCTTCAGGCAGGAGAAACCCTCGCCCAGCCCGCCAGGGCCGGCAAACAGATCGACAATGCCGAATTTGGCTGCCAAGTCGGGGACCTCTCGTCAGGGGACTGATGCCTGTATACCAAGTGAGAGGGACGATGCCAGGAGCAAAATGGTAGATATTGTGAACAAGGAAACTCGATCCCGGATGATGTCCGGAATACGCGGCAAGGACACACGGCCCGAGCTGTTGCTGCGCCGCGCCCTTCATGCGCGCGGGTTCCGCTACCGGCTTCACCCCAAAACCATGAGCGGCCGACCGGATATGGTCCTGCCCAAGTACAGGGTTGCCGTTTTCGTGCATGGATGCTTCTGGCACCGACATGAAGGCTGTCGATTTGCATCGACGCCTGCAACGCGCCCCGAATTCTGGGCGGCGAAGTTCGCGGCCAATATCAGGCGCGATCAGAAAGTCGTGGCAACGTTGTCGGAAGATGGCTGGCGGATCGCGATTGTCTGGGAATGTGCGCTGAAAAAGCATGACGATGTTCATCGCACGGTCGAGTATCTGGTGAATTGGATCCTCGAAGGCGGATCATTCATTGAAATCGACGATAATGATCTGGGTTCCTGAGCTATCTCATCGCACATTTCATAGCTGCTGACCTGCACCGCAAAAAACCTCACGGCGATGCGGCCCGCTGAGCCCGGTCATCGCCTCCGCCTTCATCGTGGAGAGAATGCTGAGCGCCGTGTGGACGCCTAGGCTGCCGGCGATCAGGATCAGCGTGTCGAGCGGCAGAGACAGAGGCATCTCCGCCAAGCCCTGCGGGCCAACAAGTGATCGGCGGGTTTTTGACCGGTCTCCGGGCTGCGCGATGCTGTCGTGCGACTGGATGCCGTAGCGATCGACGGTGGAAAAAAGGTCTGCAGGCCCGGACCGCTGACGCGGCGACGCGCCTTGGCGTCGATTTCCTACGGGAACGGCGAACGGGCCCGCTCCGGCAACTGAAGACTGAACATGTCCGCCTTTCTTTCATGGGATACGTAATCCACGTCTATAAGATAGGCTAATGACGAGACGCGTATGGGGCTGGCACAGTGGTGGCCGCAGACGGGTCCGCCAGTGCGGGTCGAAAGACCATCAGGCGTAGGCGAGGCGAGGTCGCGGGATCAGGTTGCGGGCTGGTTGATGATCAGTGGAGGAGCGGTTTCAACGCGGGCTCCGTCATCCTCCAGGGTGCGCCAAGGCGGGACGGTATCCGGCCTGCCGCTCCACGCCCCACGATCGGCCCGCCCACCCGACGGAACGCCGAACAGACCGGCAATGCGAGGGGTCACCAGAAGGGTCCGCACAAGGGTCAGGCATCGGGCATCCGCTGGTCCGGGACGACCTGACACCGCCCAGCAAAACGGGGCTTGCGTGACAGTCGGGCCCGAGAAAGGATAGGAAAAACAATATGTCATTAGGGCGGAGCAAAGGGGGGTTTCGAAAGGGGGGAAAGGAACCGGTTAGGTTTTTTCACCCCTTCGCCGGATAGTCATAAAGGAGCGGCTCGCCGCGAAATTATGGCTAGTAGGTTTTTCGATATGCCCGTCCTGACCGATGACAAGAAACACGCGAATCCCCGCGCAGGCTCCATCCGGATCGCCGCCGACACCATGTCCGGGTACTCCGGTCAGCGCCGCCACGATCTCCGAGTCGGGACGCTTCCGAAATACGTGGACGAGAAACGTGTCCATCTGAACCGTGTGCTGATCACCCCACCCACCCCCGCTGAGATGCGCGAGATCGCAAAGTCCCGGCGGGCCCGGAGGGACACTCAGCGCGCCATGAAATCCAACGCGGCGATCGCCACGGCGGGCATCATCACCTTCGGCTCGGAGGCCGCCCAGATGTTCGAGGCTCTCTCACAGGAAGACCAGGACGCGGCGTTCCGGGACCTCGCCGAGGCGGTGGCAGCCCATCTCAACACGTCCCTTCACGCGCTGGTCGTGCATCTCGACGAGGCGACGCTCCACGCTCATTGCATGCTTTGCTCTTATGATCATGACGGCGTCCCGTTGTCCCGCGCGACCACGCCCGTGATCCTGTCCCAGTTGCAGGACCTGACTGCCGAGGTCCTGCAGCGTTACTGCCCCGAGATCGAGCGCGGCACCCGTTACGGCGATCGGCTGGCGGCGGGCGCAGATTGGCCGGATGTAATCCACAAATCGGTGAAGCAGCTCCATCGGGAGCTGCCGGCCGATCTCGCCGCTAAACGGGCCGAGCTGGAGGCCCTGGAACAGGTCGGTGCCGAGGCGCAGGACCGGATCGACGGGCTGCGGACCGAGGTGGCCAAACTCGACCAGACGGTCGAGCGTGCGTCGGGTGATGTGGCGCAGCTGGAGGACAAGAAGACCCGGGTGGAGGAGGAGCTGGACGACCTGATCCGGGACCAGGAAGCGGCTGAGGTCGCGCGGGACGCGTCGGAGCGGCTCGCGAAGATCGCTCACAGAGAGCGGAAGGAAAGAAAATCCAGGGCCGCCGCCGCCCGGGCCGAAACCCGGGCGGTCGAGGACCGACTTGCGGGCCTGAAGGCAGCCGAGGCGGAAGCGCGGGACCGGCTCGCGGGTCTGGAAGAGGAGGAAGAGGCAGCCCGCAAGCGCGTGGTCCAGATGCAGGGCTGGGTCGATAAACTGAGCGACAAGGCAAGCCTGACGGACAAGGAGGTGAAGCGACTCGAGACCTACCGCCGCCGCCTGAAGGACCGGGTCTCGATGTTGGAAGCGGCGAGGGACGCGGCGCAGGCGGCCCGCAATGCGGCGACCGCCGAGACCGAGAGGTCCGAGGCGGAGGCGGCGCGGGTCACGGCAGAGGCCGAGGCAAAGGTCGAAGAGGCCGCTACCGAAGTCCGGAACGCCGAAGCCCGCAAGGCCGAGCTTGCGCAGGAGACCGAAGAGCTGACCGTGGACGTGGTCTCCATGACCCGTGTCGTGGCCGACCGGAAGGCAGAGGCCGGGCGTCTGAAAGCGGAAGCCGAGAAGAAGGCGCGCGCCCGCGATGCCGCGGAGGCGGACCGGGTCGAGGCCGAGGACGCTGCCAAGGCAGCCACCGAACTGGCGCGGAATGAGACGGCCCGGGCGGCCGAGTTTGGGCAGCAGATCGAAAAACTGACCGTGGACGCGGTCGTCATGACCCGTATCGTGGCGGACAGGAAGGCCGAGGTTGCGCGCCTGAAGGCGGAAGCCGAGGAGCAGGCCCGCGCCCTCGATGCGGCCGAGGCGAAGCGTATCAGGGCCCAGGACGCTGAAAAGTCTGCCGCTGAGAAGGCCCGGAAAGATGAGGCCCGGGCAGCGAAAACGCGGGACCGGGTCGGCGTGGTGGCCGACGGATTGAGCGCTCTGGTCAAAGAGATCGCCAGAGGCACGATCTCTCGGGACGCGGAAGGCAGGCTGCAGGCGCAGGACATCGACCGCCTTGAGCCTGCTTTTCCGGACATCGCCCCGGCGGTCGAGATGGCGGTGAGCGCCGTCAAGAGCGCCGACGGGCTCCGCCGCAGGGCCCGGCGCCTGAATGATGAGACTTTGAAAACCTGCGAGGCAGCACAGGCCGCGATCAACATCGAGCGGCAAACCCTGGAAAAGGACCTAGCAGCGTTGCGCCAAGATAAGGATCAACTCGCGATGGACCAGGGTCAGCTTGAACGTGACCAGAACGCCACGGAGGCTCAGGCCACGAAGGCCCAGTGGATATTGAGCCGCCTGGAACCCTTGCTCACGCGCTTCGTGAAATGGCTGAAGCTGCCGGGCATGCCGAAATTCATCCGGGATGAGGGTCTCGCACTTCTCGGGGATACGAGGGAAACAATCGCCGACCTGAAGGACGATGGGTTGGATATGTGACTGCGCGTGCGCAACTGGAATCTGACCGCGCAAAGACCCCCTGCCCAGCTGTCGGGGCGGCATGCGGTTCCCCATAGACGCGCAGCCCGCCAGTCGGCGCGATTATTGCGATGCCGTCCGGATCACGCGGATCATCCGGGTCAGGTCCGCTTCGTCGATGTCCGGCGGCACCCGCAGGGTCATGCCCTGGACCACTATCTCGATCCTGCTGGATCTGGTCGTGCAACTGCGCCGGTTCGGGCTGATTGCGGATTGTAATGGGGCACGGTTATGAGACATTTTGCGCTGGTTAGGGCGTTGTTGCACAATTCTTTCTGTAGAGGATTCACAACGCGAATCTATGGGCTTAGGAAGTCTGCATGCCTAAGCCTTCACCCCCCCGCTATCGCACGACCAACTGGTCCAGGTAGCGTCCGAGGACGTGGTGTAATTTCACCTGCGCTGCCGGTGTAGGTCGAGGTGGCCATCGAGGTGTATGATCGAGGTGGAGTTTCGACGCTTCAACCACGAACCACACGGAGACCCCGATGACCAAGACCAACATGGACCTGTCCGAGCTTCTGACCAAGCACGATCAAGGCGATCTATTGCGCAGCATCGCCGAGGCCGTCCTTCAGCTGATGATGGAAGCCGATGTAGATGGCTTGATCGGTGCCGGGCGGCACGAACGGGCCGACGGTCGCACGACGTGGCGCAACGGACACCGCGATCGCACGCTCGACACCAGGCTTGGTACCCTGAACCTGAAGGTGCCGAAGCTGCGTCAGGGCAGCTACTTTCCGGGCTTTCTCGAGGCCCGCAAGACCTCTGAGCAGGCCTTGGTGGCGGTGATACAGGAGGCGTGGATCAGCGGCGTCTCGACCCGCAAGGTTGACGATCTCGTGCAGGCTATGGGGCTGTCGGGCATATCCAAGAGCACCGTCTCGAAGCTTTGCAAGGACATTGACGAACGGGTCGGCGAGTTCCTGAACCGCCCACTGACCGGCGACTGGCCCTATGTCTGGCTCGACGCCACCTATCTCAAGCAGCGCCAGGGCGGGCGGATCGTCAGCGTCGCGGCCATAATCGCTGTCGCCGCCAACACCGAAGGCCGCAGGGAAATCATTGGTCTTGGCATTGGACCCTCGGAAGCCGAGACGTTCTGGACGGACTTTCTGCGATCCTTGCGCGGCCGCGGGCTCGATGGGGTGAAGCTGGTCATCAGCGATGCCCACACCGGCCTCAAGGCCGCCATCACCCGGGTCTTCGAGGCAACGTGGCAGCGCTGCCGCGTCCATTGGATGCGCAACGCGCTCGCCCATGTCTCGAAGGGCCAGCACACGGTCGTGGCCGCTGCGATCCGTCAGGCCTTTGAACAACCGGACCGCAGCCATGCCGCCGAGACATGGCATCGCGTGGCGGATCAGGTTCGACCCCGCTGGCCCAAGCTCGCCGATCTGATGGACGCCAGCGAACATGACGTGCTGGCCTACATGGCCTTTCCCCGCCAGCACCGGACCAAGCTGCACTCGACCAACCCCATCGAACGCCTCAACAAAGAGGTCAAACGCCGCGCCGACGTCGTGGGAATCTTTCCCAATGAAGCCTCGATCATGCGTTTGATCGGTGCGGTCCTGTTCGAGCAGAATGACGAATGGCAGACAGCAAGCCGCTACATGATGGTCGAGGCCTTCGCCCAAATCGACAAGGAGGAGATCGACCCCATCCTCAGCATTGCCACAAAAGCCGCCTGATCATGACCTCAGGCCATCTCGCAATTTACACCACCTTGACGGACGTGACCCTGGTCCAGCTACAATAATGCGCCGCGCCGGCGCGGTTCGCTGCTGATCTGGGTGGACAAGGAGATGACTTGGTATGCGCCTCATGAGGGCAAGCCAGGGCGTCCGCCGGTATTTTCCAATGCGGCCATCCAGTTCTGCCTTTAGATCAAAGTGCTGTTCAAGCTGCCCTTGCGACAGACGGTTGGGATGGTGAGCAGTTTGCTTAAACTTGCGGGGCTGGACTGGCCTGTTCCCGACTTTTCCACCCTATGTCGCAGGCAGAAAACCGTTGCAGTGCAGATCCCATATCGCCGCGCTGACGGCCCGCTCAATCTTCTGGTGGACAGCACCGGGATCAAGTTTCTGGGCGACGGCGAGTGGCAGGCCCGCAAGCAAGGAGTGCAGGGCCGCCGCCAATGGCGCAAGGTTCATCTGGCGATGGACAGAGACTGTGCCGAATTTTGTGCGTGACGCGTTTTCTTACGTCATTGGAAAGCGTTCATCGAACATGATGGCGAGCTGGCTTCTAACAGCGTGCCATTCGCGCACCGAACGCTTCCACTCGGTCGATGTAGCATTGAGTGCCAGATAGATCAATTTCGCTGCTGCGTCGTCGCTGGGGAAGTGGCCCCGGGTGCGGACAGCGCGCCGGATCTTCGAGTTCAAGGCCTCGATGGCATTCTTGGTGTAGATCAGCCTGCGTACCTCGGGTGGGTAGTCGAGGAACGGAATGACCTCGTTCCAGGCCCGGCGCCAGCTGGGCGCGATCGCCGGATACCGCCTGGCCAGGTTGCTATCCTCGAACTCTGCCAGGGCCAGTTCTGCCGCCTCAGCATCAACGGCCGTGTAGATCGCCTTGAGGGCTGCCGCGACAGCTTTGCGGTCTTTGTAGCTGGCGAAGTTCATGGAATGGCGCAGCAGGTGGACGATGCAGGTTTGAATCCGGGTCTGCGGAAAGGCGGCCTCGATGGCCTGCGGAAAGCCCTTCAGCCCGTCCACGACGGCGATGAGGATGTCCTGGACGCCCAGATTGCGCAGGTCGCTGAGAACCTTGGCCCAGAACTTCGCGCCCTCATTGGCTTGGAACCACAGGCCCAGTACGTCCCGCGTGCCATCCGGCAAAACCGCCAGGGCCACGAAGACTGCCTTGTTCGAGACCGCCCCATCGCTGCGGATATTGACCCGGATCGCGTCCATGAAGACGATCGGATAGCAAGGCTCCAGGGGGCGGTTCTGCCAGGCGGTGACCTCCTCCATGACCGCGTCGGTGATCGCGGAAATCAGGCTGGGCGAGGCTTCGACCCCATAGATTTCCTCAATATGACCCTGGATCTCGCGGGTTGTCATACCCCGGGCATACATGCTGATGATCTTGCGATCGAACTCAGGAAAGCGCCGCTGATACTTGGCGATCAGCATCGGATCGAACGTGCCGTTTCGGTCCCGGGGGATGTCCAGAACCACCTTGCCGCTGTCGGTGGTCACCGTCTTCTGGCTGCTGCCATTGCGCCGATTGAGGGGCTGGTTGTGGCCCTCAGGAACCTCCTCGGCGCGCTCTTCATCGAGATGGACGTCCATCTCAGTGCTCAGCGCACGTTCCGCCAGTGCCTTGGTCAGTTCTGCCAAGATGCCGGTCTTGCCAAATAAATCACCATGACCTGCCCCCCGAAACTTCCCTCGTTCTGTTGTAGAGTTTGCTCAACCTTTTGAAGGAGCGAACGAATGCGAAAGAGCCGTTTTACGGAAGCCCAGATCATCGGGATGATCAAAGAACAGGAAGCCGGGATGCCTACGGCGGAGGTGTGCCGCAAGCACGGCCTCAGCCAGGGCACCTTTTACAAATACAAATCGAAGTATGGCGGCATGGAGGTTTCCGACGTTGCCAAGATGAGGTCGTTGGAAGACGAGAACGCCAAGCTCAAACGGCTGCTGGCGGATACGATGCTGGACAACGTTGTACTGAAGGACTTGCTGGGAAAGAGCTGACGACGCCAAACGAACGGCGTGATGCAGCGCTCAGGGCGATGCGGGATCACGACATCTCGCAGCGTCGGGCGTGCAAGCTCGTTGGTGTCGATCCCAAGACCGTCCGGCGCGAACGCCCGCCGGATAGCCCTGATATCCGCAAGGAGATGAAAGCCGTCGCTGCCAAGCGACGTCGGTTCGGCTATCGGCGGATTGGCGTGATGCTGGAACGCAAGGGGATGAGCATGAACCACAAGAAGCTCTATCGGCTTTACACCGAAGAGAAGCTGGGCGTCAGGCGACGACGGGGTCGGAAACGGGCGCGTGGGTCGCGAACACCGATGCCGGAGGCCCTGAGGCCTGGCGAGCGCTGGTCGCTGGACTTTCTGTCCGATACGTTCGGAGCATCGCGCAGGTTCCGCATCCTGGCGGTGAACGACGACTGCTGCCGCGAGAACCTGTGCCTGATGGCCGATACCAGCATCTCGGGTGCCCGGGTCGCGCGGGAGCTGGATGCACTGGTCCGGGTCTACGGCAAGCCCGCCAGCATTGTCAGCGACAACGGGACGGAGTTCACCAGCCGGGCGATCCTGAAATGGGCCAACGAAAACGATGTCGAGTGGCATTACATCGACCCGGGCAAGCCACAGCAGAATGCCTTCATCGAGTCATTCAACGGCAGCCTGCGCGACGAGCTCTTGAATGAGGAGATGTTCGACAGTCTGGACGATGCCCGCCGAAAGCTGGCGCTTTGGCGATACGACTACAACAATGTCAGACCGCACTCATCGCTCGGAAACCGAACACCCGCAGAAGCGCGCCGGACGCTTGAGCAATTTGAGGGCTCCGCGCCCCGCGCGCTTGCCCAAACCAACGACGACGAATATGAAAACCAGACCCGCAGACTCTCGTTATGAATGAGGGAGACTCGGGGGGCAGGTCAACCAGGCGAACGGCCTTCCATCAGCCGGTCCAGAATGTCTTTATCGATGCTCATACGTGGGTCCCCTCTGTGAGCAGTTACCACGTCAGCGCACAAAATTCAGGATAGTCCCGGGCACCCGCGCCAAGACAGACCGGATCGATGCGGAACTCATCGCCCGCTTCTTCGCATTCCGGCCTGAGGCAGGCCGCAGTCTTCCTTCGGAAAAACTGCGCCTTCTCAGAGCTTTGGCGTCGAAGCGAGCCCAGCTGGTCGAAATGCGCAAACGGCTTCTGGCCCAAATCCGGGCGCACCAGAAACTCGGCACCGCCGCGATGTTCGAGGATATCGACACCGAGCTGAAGCACCGGATCGACAGCATGATCAAGGAACTGGAGGACCGGATAACCCGGGCCATCGCGAGCGATGATCGCCTGTCGGAGACCGCAGGTGTTCTCCGTTCGATCCCGGGAATCGGCCCGGTTGCCAGCACAATGCTGATCGCCGAAATGCCCGAGATCGGCACTACCACCGGTGAACAAGCTGCCGCACTCACTGGTTTAGCCCCGGTCGCGCACGACAGTGGAACCCTTCGCGGGAAACGAGCCATAGCTGGAGGTCGCCGTGCCCTGCGGCATGTGATGTTCCAAGCGGCACTGGTTGCAGCACATCACAACGCCATAATGAAAGCCTTCGCAGATCGCCTCCGCAAGGCTGGAAAACCGCACAAGGTCATCATCACCGCCGTCGCCAGAAAGCTCGTCACCATCGCGAACGCCCTGTGCAAGAGCGGTCAGAAATGGACCGCCGCGGAAACCTGACAGATACAGTTGCTAAATCTGTCCGGTAGGCGCTGACGTCAGACACTTTTCGGTGGCGAATAGTAGTCTCGCAGCAAAGCATAATCCCCGGCACAGTATTCCAAAAGCTTTATCTTCGCCTCCCGAGACAAGTCAGAGAAACCAACTTTCTTCCCACCATGTTGCTCGTGGGGCATCTCGACGGAAGTTCCACAGGCGTTATTGACTAAATCCACGAATAAACTGATTTCTTCGATTTTAATCACATGATTGAAAAAATACATATCATGACCGAGAAAAGTCGTTGCTGGAGCTATGTGGTGTTTTATTGATGGGCTTAAAATTGCATACTTTTCCAGATTCAATACAAACTCATCCACCGCGGGGTCCAACTGCACACCCAAGTCGCGAGCAGTTCCGATGTCTACCTTAGTTTTACTCAGCTCCCCATGGTACAAGACACGGTTGCTATACGCCGATAGAAACCGTTTTACTGGGTCGCGGATCACAGCAACGAAGGAACCCTCAAAATACCCATTATCATTTCTATTGAAAAAGCTACGGCTTTGATAATCCTCCCGCCAATTATGAATGTGAATCTTTTTAGACCCTGATGTATACGCTCGAAAAGGCTCACCGAATTCAATTTGGTAAACAAAAAGCTTAAGGCTTGTGCAGGCAACCTTGGGAACCGGGAAATATATCAAGTCAGAATATGAAATCGAAATCGCCACTTTGAAGACCCCTAGTTTCAGTTCGATAGGCTAAGTTTGAGTTTCGTTGCGTTCTCAAACGTCACATCAAGAGCCTCGAAACGAGATGCATTCGCCGCTTTATTGCCACGTTTATTAGCGAAGGTCGGTGAAGGCAAATTCCAGATAACCGACAGGTTCAGACCGTCTGCGGTCAACTGCCATAATCCAGTGCTTGCACTGTGAAAAGCCAACCCTTCAACCTTTATCAGGTCTGACCGCCATGACTGGCGCGGTTTGAAGATTTCAACAACCGTATCCTCCGGCAGGCTTGACCTGTCGATCGTGACATCAGGCAAGATGCCACCAAGTGCAAACTCTCCGATCCCGGCGATCTTCTCCAGATACTCATCATAGTTTCTATAAAGCTTGTACTTGTCGTTTGTGTTCTGCCCACCAGAAAAGAGGATCTTGTTCACCTCCTCATCACTTTGCGGACGCGCAGCCCCCACATGGCCACAGATGCGATCGAACAACGCGATCGATAGGGGGGCGTTGAACGCGTCATAGATATCCTCGAACACGGCAATCGCTGGTGTGACATCAAGAGACAGAATCTGTTCGTAAGCAAACCGAAGTGCCTCCCTGTCCCCGACTTCCTGGCGAATCATACTGTTGATTGGCAAGTCCTGATCCGCCACGGCCGCTTCGACCTCACCGAGAGATCTTCTTCGGGCATGGTTTGCCCCCCAGATATCAAAGGATTCTGCAAATTGCAGGCTAAGCACGCGTCCGTGGGGTTTTCTGCGGATCAGGAAGATGTGCTGGTAGCCCTTCTTTACCGATTGCCTGACCAGTTCTCGCGTCACTTCTTCAGGCACCGTCTCAACGCAATGCTTGATAGAGGGGTTACCCTTCAGGGCAGCCTTGACCCCAACCTGTAATCCGGTTTCGTCCTTTGTTTCAATCCATGCCGTCGAAACCTCGCCGAAAACACGGTCCTTGTTGAATGGCTCGTGATGTTTAACCCCAATGTGGTCGGCAAGATTAGTTCCGCCAGTCCGGCGAAGAGTCCAGATGATAAACGGGGGCTTTGTACGTTTCACTTTGGTATGCCCTCTTTGAGCGGGTGTCCCTGCAGGCCGAAGTCATAGACTCTCGATACATCGAATTCCACACTCTTTGAAGGATCATAGAAACTGCCTTGCGCCTCGCCAAGCATCTGCTGGTATCTTCGGTACTCGACAGCATCACCGTAGTGTTGCTTCCTGCGAATCTCTCGTTGAATCTTTTCTGCAAACTCAGCGTGATACTTAAAGTGGCACAATGTCTGGTAGGTTGGCGAAATGGAAACATTGCCAACGTAGTGGATGCCTTCGCTCAGTCTGACCCAGGGCGAATATCTGATGAGCGGATACTTGTTTGCGACGAATAATGTCGGATCCACCTCCGGAGACAGGCGATGGCGTAGCGTGCTATTCACGCCGCCTTTGGTGTTGGAGTAGAACCCTCCTCCGGAAGTCGACTGAACCGGGGGATCGTCATGCCATCGAGCCAGGTCGAATGGCGACTTCTTCTTGAAATCGCACTTGCAGAGATCTCCCTTTGGATACATGTCGATGAGCCAGGTGCCTACGCAGTCGAAGCCCTTGGAATCCAGTTCACGCGTGAACGATGCCAAGCCCCTGTTCTGCCAGTCGGGGAACACGAAGAACTCATCCGCATCGGCAAGTATGACCCATTTGCCGACGCAATGATTGGCCAGCATGGCCTGCTGCCACGCCACGCCAAAATGGGACGCCTTGTATTCGGAGTCCACGGAGTAGAGCAGCACATCCTCTTGTGAAAGCAAATACTCTCTCGATCCGTCGGTGGACAGGTTGTCGGCAATGATGAAAGCCTCGATTCCAAGGGCCCGGTAGTGAGCCAGGAAATGTGGTAACATCGTCATTTCCGAGCGCAATACCGCGACAAGCACGTGAGAGGCATCTGCAACACGTGAAAGCTGGCTTTGCCCGCTCAGTAATTCGAGCTGGTGCGTATTCCAGCCGATCTGAGCAGGGGCGCAACTGGGCCAGATCTTTCGCGGCCTCAGAGAGGCCGACTGTGCTGCCAAGTTTGCTTCGGCAAGGCCGATCGATCCATCGAGATGCACGACCCGGGTCGGTGTTGATAGGGACGTCTCGAACCCATTGTCGAACTTGGTGACCAGCGAACCGTCGGAATGAGTTTTGCGATAGACGTGAACCAGATAATCTTCGTTGGCAGGGGCAATGCCACGCTTGGCCAGAAGGTCGCCGACCAGCTTGTCTTCCATGAACGACACGCTTCTTAGAAACAGGCCGTGATCCGTCTCAGCCTCCTCACAGACCATCTGCATGGCACGGCGCGATAGGCTATAGCCCGCACCCCCGTCACAGTAGCGGCTCGGCTCGGGGCTTCTGTCCAGCATGTTCTTAGCCAGAAGCTGCGCAGCCTTTTCTTGGTGCCAATCCCGCTGCATTGCCCCTTCGGTCCGGTAGATCGAGCGACCATAATAATGAAACTTGCGATAGGTTAGGGTGTCGAAGAACTCCGACACCGACAGATGGCAGTCATCGTCGATCTTATAAAGGAATTGGTAGCCCGTGTTTTCGTAGACCCACCTGATCATCGCGAGAGTCTTGTCGGGCAACGCTTCGTAAGTGTCCTTGACGTCCAAAGCCAAGATATCGCCATCAATCGTGTCGTCACCGTCGCCGACAAGAACGAGATAGGGAATGCCCCTCGCTTTGAGCTCCTTGATCCAGGTTTCACGAAGGACGGGAATGCGGTCTTCCAAGTACTTCCGGCACGAATAGAGAACGACGAGCGTATCAAAACTGGGGGCGTGTTCAGTTACACCATCTTGCGAGGCTACTAGAGCACGCTCAAGGGCTATAAAAGCCGCCTCGGCCATCTGACCAGCAGAGTTACGCAGTTCGGCCAACGCAGAGCGCGAGGGGCCATAAGTCCATATCGGCCGCCCGTTCGACCAATAACGCGAGCCGGGCAAGGTGGCCAGGCGGTTCAAGGCAGAAGAAAGCGTTGGGGCTTCAAGCGACTTGGCATCGGTCTTTACTGCCGCGAGCAGATTGCTTTCGGCTAGGCGCGCCAGATTGGTGCAATCCTGACCCGCACGGTCGAGCAACTCAGCCCCCCTGCTCAAAATGTCAGCAGCGATCCAGGAAGCCTCTGGACCGTTCAATTGAAGGCAGAGACGTTCCAGCTTGTTTGCAAACTCCCCGGCATCGTGGCTCTGTTGCACAAATCGGTTGAAGGGCAGGCTTCCCCTTTCCCCGGACGGACTCATCCTACGGGCTCAGTGACGGGTATGCCAAGAGCGGTGTAGCGGTTGAGCACCGCGATCCGGATCTGGAGCTCAGCGACCTGCCGGTCGAAGTCTCTGGCCATCAGGCCTTGGCCAAGGAGTTTGACGCAGTGCATCTTCGTCTCTGCGCGGCTTCGTCGGTGATAGCCTGTCAGCTTTCGCCAGAGTGCCCGTCCGAGATATTTGCAGGCCCTCACGGCTTCGTTTCGCGCGATAGCACCCGCCGTAGTTGGCTTCCAGAGTTGCGCATTCTTGCGTGGTGGGATGACGGCAACGGCACCTCGAGCGGCAATCACATTGTGACATCTGCGCGTGTCATAGGCTCCGTCAGCGGTGACCGTGGCAATCTCTTGGTCGGGCGGGATCTGTGCCAGCAGGTCGGGTAACATAGGGGCGTCGCCGACGTTGCTTGTCGTGACACCGACTGCGCGGATCTCCAGTGTTTCCTCGTCCATACCAAGATGCAGCTTGCGCCAAAGGCGCTTCTTTGACCCGCCATGCTTGCGGGCATTCCACTCTCCCTCGCCCTCGGCTTTGATCCCGGTCGCATCGATCAGCAGGTGCAAAGGACCCGTTCCTCCGCGATAAGGGATGGCGACGCTCAGGGTCTTCTGGCGGCGAGACAGAGTGCTGAAGTCCGGCACTTTCCAGTCAAGGCCTGCCAACCGCAGCAGGCTTTCGACGAACCCGGTCGTCTGGCGAAGGGGCATGCCGAACAACACCTTTATCGTGAGACAAACCTGTATCGCCGCGTCGCTGAACTCGGGTTGCCGCCCGCGCTTGCCGGTGGGTGCCGCGTGCCAGGTCATATCGGGATCAAACCAGATCGATAGCGAACCGCGCTGCTTCAGCGCCGTGTTGTACGAAGGCCAGTTCCTGGTCTTGTACGTCATAAGGGACCAACTGCTCATGCTCGCCAGCTACCACGCTGGATTCACACAGGGAATCCCTCACCCCATTTGTGCAACAAAGCCCGGCATCGTCGATAGAATCAGGATGGCCTGAAATCATCTGTCCCGCCGCTTTCATGGCCGCGCCAAGTTGGGAATACGAGCGCTCGCCGTAGGGGTCGGTGTTACCAATAACCCGTAGCGCCTCGTAAATCTGTTTGACTTCTGCGTCATTGACAGGATGAGGCGCACAGGGATGGGCCGACGTCCGCAAGAGAGAGTCCATGTCTCGGTGACTGATCAGGCCTGCAAGAGTGGCCAAGAATTGATCGTTGCCCCTGAACCATTGCAGTGCCGATGCATGGGCTTCTCTCAGGGCGATGGTGGCATCACTGCATCCAAGATCGTGGAAAAATTGGAGCGCATGCCATATCCTCATGAAATGAATTTCATCCGGCGCGCTCTTGCCGAGTGTTTGTACCAGAGAGAAGTTCTTCTGGCCCTGGCTCAGGGATGCACTTAAATCCCGCTCGCTCATCTCTGCCCAAAAATCTGGCGACAAGCCATAAACCTTGAGAGCAGTGCTTTCCAAGTCAGCCAAGAGCCAGTGCGGATAGGTTTCCGCGTCTGTAAGCCAGATGGCAAACGCACGCATTAAGTAGTTGTCATGAATGCGACTCCAGTAGTCCTTGCTTAGCGCGTTGAGCAAACCAACAAGCGCATACACGAACTGGGATTTCTCTGCGGTCGGCCCAGGAAGCTCCTGAAGATAGCGTGAAGAAACGTAGATACATTCAGTATTTATCCATCCACTCTGCTTGCCAAGAACTTCTAGAATCTCACTTGCGGCGATGAGATCTCCCCGGGCAGCAAGGAACGGTAAAGCATTCGTGCTTTCCCATCTATTATCGCTGTTGGCTACCCGTCTAATCTCAGCCAAGGGAACAGCATTCACATATTCTTCGAAGCGGCCCCGCCGGCAGATCTCAGAAACATAGGCGAAGGCCAGGGTCACCTCTTCTTGCTTGTTAAGAACGAACCTTTTACTTGCGTTAAGGATCACTTTATCCGCGTCAATCAAAGCATCATCCAGTCGCGTTAACACATCTCTGAAAGCATCGCGATAATTGGCACGCACACTCGCCACAGTAGAACGGTCAAGGTCATCGGTCTGCATAGACGTTCCCAGGAAATCATTACAACCAAAATAGTCCGCCTTTTGCGCGAGCCATCTCCGCGCCGCTTTAGAAAAATTAACGTACTTCGCAAGGTATTTTGCGTGCTCGATCGCCAGCAGGATCTCTGACTGATCCTTTCTGTCCTGTAGTGCCAAGAGTTCTATCTCGCCACGGGCCTCTTCCACCGACAGATCGACGGTTTGTACCACGATGCCCGTGGCTGTCATAAGATGCAGATCGAGTTGATTCTTGCCCAACAGGGAATCCCATATTACGCCTGGTAGGTAAGAAAATCCGATGAAGCGACCTGCCACATACTCCGTACTAGACTTCAGAACGATTAATGACGGAATTTCTGACCAATTGTCCAACTGCAGTTCTACTCGCGATACGGGCCTGTCAATTTCAATACGCAGTTTTAATCCACTTTGTGCTGCCCCTACTGACTGCACCGCCCAATCGCTAGAAGCATCTGTGGGGGCGGGAGCAGTCGACGCTTGTACTTGCAGAGCGCGATAGGTGGTACAGTATGTCCGAACAAACGCCTCGTGTGAGGCATCATAGGCTTCGATAAGCTCCGCGGTAGGGGTGAGGTCTCGCCCCGCGGCAAGAACCCGTAGCGAATTGAGTCCCCTCGGCAGTGAGATGTCCAAGTAAAAATCCGCTGGGACATCAATGCTGTAACCCGATTTCTTCGGCGCATCTGGAAAAGCAGCAATAACATCATCGCGCACGAAGCGCCGGACCGGAAGACTTCGAAGATCGTCGCCAAAGCCGACGGTAAAATCTGTCACCTCGTCAGACAGATTCGTCCATCCTTCAATCCGTTCGTTAGTAACACGTTCGATGTATCCGTAAGGCGCTTGTTTATGAGACCGCAGCAAAGGGGTCTGGTAATTGTTGCCCAATATTGGACGAAGTAACCCGCTTAATACGCGAAGCGTTTTCCTTCTCAAATTTTCAGCCTTGGACCACAGCATTTAGTTCTTCAACATAATATTCGTGCTAGACTTTTTAACCGATACCAAGTGCATCTCCGCCCCATACAGAGCATCATTTCCCCTTGTCGTATCTCCACAAGACATCATCGCAAAGCCTGTATTAAGCTCTATAATTCCAAATATCTGAGATTAAATCAATTCCAAACCTTATAGCACAATATTCATACGTCTCCCTGTAGGCGGCGCGCACCCTCTCCCATTCTTCGCCAGAAGGTTCTTCACCCCTTGGCGACGCATTGACCCGCCTTCCTAATTTTGCTTCAGTATTGGATATCTCTAAAAAATTACAGAAATCGGCAATACTTTCTGAAGTGAAAAATGTTTCAAAAAAACCAAAATACCTATCTTCCGGCGCGAAGACGTTTTCGATTTTCGGAATAATCTTCTCATATTGAGTTCGTTCAAGCTGCCAATCATCGACAGCCTTCTTTGCAAAGTCATTGTGTGGCATGGAATGTATTGGCGAACCGGCTTTGAGAGCCCTTCTGTGGCCCATGCGGAGAGCTGAAAAACATCGTTCGACTGGATCGCGCATCAGGAAGAATGCCTTTACCCGATACCCATAATCTTCAAGGTGGAGTTTTACCTTCTCCAGTGCCGTCTCGCTCAACATACAATACTCTGGTGTTATATCTCCAGTAAGCACTGCATTGGACTTCCTTTGAAGCTGAGTTGAATAGTATCTGACATAATTATCAAAGCATATATCCGAGGAAACATTTTCCATTCTGTCCAGCACAATCTGTGTTTGCTCAGGGGACAGTTTTCGGCTCTTTAGGTCCTGCTCAAATTTTTCAAGCGCGCCCTTGAGCCAATGGATATTATTAAATCGTCTCTTCGTATTTGCTCTCGCGCCAAAATGATTGCTCAAAGAGCCCATTTCTTTAATATTTCCCATCGCACAATCCGGGTGTTCTCTCAGGAATTGATAGACCCAAGTAGTGCCAGCTTTTTGGGCGCCCAACCCTAGAACAAATGTTTTCGTCATGTATGTCTCACGATTTTTGCCGCCCACTTTCTCCGGACAGCTGCGATAATCCGTATCGGCTAGAGTCCTGGTCAACTCGTTGCGCTAGATACGACTAGCGATTTTGAACTGATAAATTTGAAGTTGTACCGATGTCCCGCCGAAGAAGCTTGGAAACATCGAACATCCATGGAAAATTTTTTGCTCTAAAATCAATTTTTTGGCCCACATATCAATCATTCTTTTGTGATTCAGCGGATGTAGTGATAGACTGGATTACAATTTTGTGTCGAGTGAACTAAAGTTTCTAGAGGAAAGCTAAAGCATAGCGTTCTCTGAAGAACCTCTCCTTTTGATTGTGATATCTACGCGGGATTTTGGGTGACGCCGCCTGATCAGGCGGCGCGGTTTTCGGCGACGCTCTTGGCGATACCGTCGGTGAATGTGACGCCTTCGATGGACTCTGTTGCGCAATTCGGCTGACGGTCGAGGTTCCCCTATCCCCGGACAGACTTATCCCACGACCTCAGTGACAGGTATGCCGAGCGCGGTGTAGCCATTCAGGACGGCTATGCGGATCTGGAGTTCAGCGACCTGACAGTCGAAGTCCCGCGCCATGAGGCGCTGCCCGAGCAGTTTCACACAGTGCATCTTTGTTTCGACGCGGCTTCGGCGGTGATAACCGCTCCAGTTTCGCCAGAGCGCCCGACCGAGATACTTCGACGCCCGCAAGGCTTCGTTTCGTGCGACCGCTCCGAGGGTGTTCGGCTTCCATGGTTTTGCGTTCTTGCGGGGTGGGATGACGGCGGCAGCGCCTCGATCCGCAATGGCGTCATGGCACTTGCGCGTGTCATAGGCGCCGTCTGCGGTGACGCTACCGATCTCCTGTTCGGGTGGGATCTGATCGAGCAATTCCGGCAGAATGGGCGCGTCGCCGATGCCACTGCTGGTGAACTTAACGGCTCGGATCTCCAGCGTTTGCTCGTCGATCCCGAGGTGGATTTTGCGCCAGACCCGCCGTTTGGAACCGCCATGCTTGCGCGCATTCCACTCGCCTTCACCCTCGACCTTGATGCCGGTGCTGTCGATCAGCAGGTGCAAAGGCCCCTTCGAGCCGCATTACGGGATGTTCACGGCCAAGGCCTTCTGGCGGCGGGACAGCGTGCTGAAGTCGGGCACTACCCAGTCCAAGCCGATCAGCTTCAGCAGGCTCTCGACAAACCCGGTCGTCTGCCGAAGCGCCATGCCGAACAAGACCTTCATTGAAAGGCACGTCTGGATGGCGGCGTCACTGTAGGTTTGCTGGCGGCCACGACGGCCTGTCGGCGCGGCATCCCAGGTCATCTCAGGGTCAAGCCAAGATCGTCAGCGAGCCCCGGCGCTTGAGCGCTTCATTGTAGGCCGGCCAGTTCTTGGTCTTGTAGGTCGGGGGTGTGGGTCTACTCATGACGCCCAGCTACCATACTGGATTCACGAGATGAATCCCTGCAGGGATTTGCGCAACAGAGCCCCTTCGATGGCCAAAGGCAACTTCTGTGGTTGCCGCCCGTGATGCAAGAATTATCCGACCCTATCGGCGTGTGATCGAGTGCGAACTTCTGTCAGGCCTCTGTGTGCGACATTTCCAGAAGCCGCGGGCCGGTATGGTGATCTGCGGATCAGGTCCAAATCTGGTTACCGGGCTTTCCGCTCGCATGCCATTCCTGGTTTTCCTGATCCAGATCTGTTCGATCGTTGCGCCCATTCAGGTCGTCGGCTTCTCACACTCCCCTTGGCACCGTCACTGGAGCATCACGACATGGTTAGTCATACCGCAGCCGCCAGCGCCGGATCCGCATAATTCTCGTTCTTCGTCAGCATTGCCCAGATCTGCCGGGCCATTTTGTTTGCCAGCGCGACCGCGACCAGCATCTTCGGTTTGCGCGCTAACATCCTTGCCAGCCACGATCCCTCCGATATTTTCTGCTGCCCAAGCCAGTTTAGCCGAGACATAGCACCGGTGATCAGAAGCCGTCGAATATCGGCCTGCCCCGCCTTCGAGATGCGTCCCAACCGTTCTTTGCCTCCGGAAGAATGTTGCCGTGGGACAAGGCCCAGCCAAGCCGCGAAATCCCGCCCGCGCTTGAACTGCTCCATGTCGGGACCGAAAGCCTCGACGGCCAGGGCTGTCAACGGCCCGACGCCTGGCATGGTCTGCAAACGTTGTGCCGTTTCTGAGCGAGCGGCCAGCTCCTTCAGTTTTTTGTCCCGCGCGATAATCCGCACCGTCTTCTCTGCGATCTGCGACAGAAGATCCCGGCATTCCTCGCGGATCATGGCAGGCAGATCGCAATTCTCGTCTTCCACCAGCATTTCCATGCGCTTCAGCTGTCCAAGGCCGATCGGGAAGATATGTCCGTGCTCGTACAGTACGGCCCTCAAAGCGTTTACGTCTTCGGTGCGTTGCCGGACCAGCCGCTCGCGGCCCCGGAATAGGGCCGCTCGCGCCTGCTGTTCCACCGTCTTCGGCGTCACGAAACGCATCTCCGGCTGGCGCGCGGCGATGACGATCGCCTCGGCATCGGCTGCGTCGTTCTTCTGGCGCTTCACAAAGGGCCGAACATACAGAGGCGCGATCAGCTTCACTTCGTGACCCATGGCTTCCATCTCACGTGCCCAATAGCTTGCGCTCCCACAGGCCTCGAAAATGACCAGGCCGGGCTCTTGCTTCGCCATGAACATACGGAACTGAACGCGCGTAAGCTTCTTGCGGAACTGCACCTCACCGGTCATCAACGCCCCGTGAATCTGGAAAACACGCTTTGCCAGATCCACACCAATCATCATATCCTTCATCTTGTCGTCCTTTCCGCATCATGGTTCTCAGACCACCATCTTGGTACATTGCGATGCCGTCTGGGGAGGGCGGCAACCATCCCATCTGGTTGGCCCCCTTCAAGCGGCGCCACGTCTTGGCCGAGGCCTGAACGAGCTTGAAGACCATCAGCTCCGCCGTCTTCTGCGAGAGCGCGCCCTTGGTCCGGACAGTGCGGTGGCGGACGGTCGCGAATACGCTCTAGATCGGGTGCCCGTGCGCAGGTGATGGCTCAGACCATGTATCGCGGCGTCGATCGCGTCTGGTCGCGGTTCATCCTGGCAATGGCCGCCAACCACCTCGCAAGACTGCCCCGGTCGCTGGCTGTGTGACGCGGAAGAACCGCACTAGGTGTGGCTTCTCAACAGGTTGTTCAAAGCTTGGGCCGGGGTTTGGTCTTTGATGGCTGAGTGTGGTCTTCTGGCGTTGAACCAGTCAAGCCACCTCGGGAGGTCTCGGTTACGGGCGTTGGAACTGGCATATGTGGCGCCGTAGGCCCATTCGCGCTGGAGGGTCTGGATGAAGCGCTCGGCCTTTCCATTTGTGCGGGGCGTATAGGGGCGGGTTCGGATGTGGCGGATGGCACGCGCCGTGAGGACCTGGCCGAACAGCCTGGAGCGATAGCAGGAGCCGTTGTCAGTCATCACCCGTTCGACGCGGATGCCGCGCGCCGCGAACCAGGCCAGCGCCCGAGTGAGGAAGGCAGTGGCCGTCTCCTTCGTCTCGTCGGGCAGCACCTCGACATAGGCCTGCCGGGTCGCGTCATCTACGGCGACATGGACGAAGTCCCAGCCCGCGCCGCGGTTGCGACAGCCGGTGCGCGTGCCGGTGGCGCGGTGGCCGGGGCGGTCGGAGCGGCCGAGTTTCTTGATGTCGATGTGGATCATCTCGCCGGGCCGCTCGCGCTGGTAGCGGTGTGCGGGCGGCGGCGGATCGAGGGCCTTGAGCCGTCCCAACCCGTGGCGGGCGAGCCAGCGCGCAACGGTGGCGCGGGCCAGCCCGAGGCGGTGCGCGATGGTTGCAGAGGTCATCCGGAACCGGCGCCTGAGATCGAGGATCAGCGCGATCTGCCCCTCTCCCAACCGGCGCGGGGACCTGGCCGGAGCGCTTGCCCCATCCCCGAGCCCCGCCTTGCCGCCCTCGCGAAAGCGCCGGAGCCATTTGTAGACGGTGCGCTCCGATACCCCGAACTCGGCGGCGATCTGCGCCACGGGCCGCCCTTCGGCCCGGCGGGCAACGATCAACTCTCGACTATGAACGGTAAGACGGGCACCTTGATGTGGGTTGTTCATCCTTCGGGATCCTCGGCTGGAGTTTGGCGATTGCAGCCTAACCCCGGATCGGATGAACAACCTACTGAGAGTTCACAACTAGGCACGTATGCCGAACGCGCTGACAGACATCGCAATTCCCCGACCCAGCCCTGATGAAGGGAAAGCGTTCCAGCTTAGAGACTATTTCAGCGACCTGTTAGTTGCAGAGATCTCGACCCTACCGGCAAGCAGCGGCCAGCACCTACTCCCACGAAGACAGCGAAGCTGGTGGCCCCAGACTACGGTCGACCTACGCCCGCCCTTCATCTGCGGCCACCGGCCATCTTGGTTGACGATGGCGGCCAACATGGTTGTCGCTCATCAGAGGCCGGTCGTGCGTTCAGTTCATCCAAGCGATTGTAAAGTTCGTAATCCTCTTCAAAGAACTGCTCGATCTTGCGGCGCAGATTGACCGAGATTGGCACGTCCAACGCACGAATCTTGCTCACATTGGCCTTTGGAAGCGGAATTTTGATCCCAAGACTATCGCAAATCGCTGCAAATTGTGGCGCAAGCTCGGGGAAGGGAATGATCCGATCCATCAACACCTCGCCGGTTTCAGACGTAAAGCGCGTCTTTTGCAGGTTTTTCACACCTCCCTGCTTTTGAAATGTCCAGTCTCGCCGTTCCCAGAATTCCTCAAGCGTCATGTCGATGGGAAGGCGTTGATGCTCACCTTCGCGCTTGCGGTAGCGGAACCACGAAACGATCCAGTCCACCGGGTCGCGCATCACACCGAATTTCAAAAAGGTTTCGGGCCCGCTCCCCGGCTGTGAGAACACGCATTGGTATTCGTTCAGGACGTCGCGTATGCCGATGTGCTTTCGTTTGGGCGTGCCGACGTGCTGGAAATCTGCGTACTGCGCCAGGGCCTGTTCGATCGAGGTTGAACCGGTTTTAGTGTTGGCGATAAACACGAACCTTTTTTCAAGGCCGATCAGCATCGTTGATTTCCTTTCGTGTGGCAGGAGCTATGCGTGACACTGGGTGACGGGATTTGAGAGGGTGGCGTATCGTGGCGGGTGATCAAGCCTGCCAGAACTTCCAAGAAGAACGATACGCCATGGAGAAGTCAACAGACATCATCGCCCTTCGTCAGCGGGAATCTGTCGATGACCCGCTGACCGCGATTGCGCGCGATGGGGCGCGCCGCATGCTGGCTGCCACGCTGCGGGCCGAAGCCGACGCCTTCGTAGCGGAATACGCAGAAGACCTCCCGCCGGACGGCCGCCAGCGCGTTGTGCGACATGGTTACGGGCCGGAGCGCAGCACCCAGACCGGGATCGGGGCGCTCGACGTTCAACGACCGAATGTTCGCGACCGCGCCACTGACGTGCCAGCCGACCAGAAGATCCGGTTCACCTCAGCGATCCTGCCGAAATGGGCGTGCCGCTCACGTAGCCTTGATGCGCTGCTACCGGTTCCTGTATCTGCGCGGCATCTCGACAGGCGACTTCCAGGAAGCACTGGCCGCGAGCCTGATGAGTTTAGGCTTTTTGCGTGTCTTGTGGAAAATGTAGCACAGCTCAATTATACGAAGCCTGTAAACGCAGCCCAATCATGCTGAATTTGCTACACAAATTGCTACACATCCTTTTCGAGTCAAGGCTTCAAGCCTCTGTTTTAATTGATAAAAAAATGCAATAGGGTCGTTTATGACGGACTGTCTCTCCGCCACTTCGGGCACCAGTTGACCCTTCCCAAGACAAGTATAGCCATCTGGAAGTCGGCGCTTTTTTTGCGTTTTCATATGACCTTGGTCCGCTTGACTTGGTGCACATTTTTCGGCGCAGTTGTGCTTCACAAGTGGGGACGTCTCCGCCACTAGTATCGCGAAACGAAGCCGTCGCTAGCACCTCTGGCGCCGCGTCCCCCGGAACAACGCGATTGAACGTCAGAGGGTGCAGCAGATCGGCGGCGTCCGACTATCAGATGGGGCGTCGATCGGGCGTTCGGACGCAAACGGGGCCTGGGGTTGAAACCTGGGAGAGTAACAACGCGTCTATTTCACAAAGCGGTCGAAAGACTTGCGACCCCTCCCCCGGAGGAGGTCTGCATCATTTCGATCCGTCGCCTGAAGTCGCCAAAGGTGTCAATGGTGCGTCGATCTTCGCGGGTAAATCGGACATTATCGGCGTGTCATCTCGCATCTCTACCATACCGTTCGGTTTCAGCTCGAAATCCGCAATGAAGAATGCGTTGGAATACATGACCAGCAAAGAGTAGCGCCGGTTTCCGTCCGGTGTCGTTCCGAAACCACGAGGCGATTGATAGCGAGCCTCAAACATCGCCCTCAAGGTCTTATCGTTATTTGCCCCGGCGTCAAGTTGGCTGATCAAATACGGCGCATCAAGAGAGTTGACCACATAGAATGGTCCCTCCTTGCCGCGCACGAAGAAACAGAAGAAATGGAGGTACTGCAGAGCGTTCTCGTCCGTCAGCGCAATGTTCCCTGCCCCGTTGAACTGATGAATACCCGGTGATGTGCCATTGAGCCAAACAACATCCTCGCCCTTTCTCAGCGCGTAGATGAAAAGATTCGAAGGCTCCCAGCTGGGATTCTTGACCATGAGGAACGCGCAATCCGGATAGAACGGCAATGTCTGCGTCTTTATGGTCAACCCATCGCCGAAATCGAGCTCTGGCAACGCCAAGCGTAGCGCTTCGGGAACCCCATTCTCGTAGTCCTGCCAACCCGAATACCCGGGATGAAAGAAATCCAGGGCTGGTATCACTTTCTGAACATTCTCCATGATCTGCCCTTTCCTTTGCTGTCACCATTCTTCTGAAGCTTGAGTACCGCAGCCTGCAGGGTATCGGGAACGAAATCGGCGGGCATCCGTCCCCAATCGTCCGGGAACGTGCCTTCTGGCAGGGACTTCAATAGTTTTCGGATCTTCGACAGGTCGCCCGCCGCCAGAACGCTCCGGTAGTCTGGGGCAGGCGCAGGAGGAGATGCCGCCTCGCCTGCGCTGACAGCTTTGGCCGATGCACTGGCAACTGCGTCCGCGCGGTTGTTTCGGATGTAGTCGCTGGCGCGCGCCATCACGTCGCGCCCCCAATCGTCCGTCTCCTTGGGATCGGCGCCGTCGGCCAGCATCCGGTCGAACAACGCAAGATTCCCTAGCTGTGCGGCGCGGATCATGATGATGGTCCGAGCTTTGCGGGGATCGGGGCAACGGGCGATGCAGGTCGAAAGGACGGAAAACTCCGGGTCGAAGGCGTTCATCAGATTGGGCGCTTTCACATCGCTCAGGACGGCGGCCAGGCTTGTGGCCTGTTCCAAGCTGACAGTGTCCGGCAAGGGATTTGTGGCTGCCCTGATCAGACCCGCGTGCTGATGTTGCCATGCCGCAGGAAGGATCGCGGATCCGGGCGCTTCGGGCCAGGAGGCAACCTTACCCGCCTCGATCAAGGCCAAGATGTCGTCGCCGAGACCGAGTTTGATCAGTTCGATCACCGGAACACTGTGTTCGGCCCCGGGCTGAAACAGGATGTCGAGATATCGCGCATCTGCCAACATCTCTTTGATGCGTGCCATGCGATCGGATTGGGCCTGCACGTCTTTTTCGCCTATGGCCTTGGCGAGCGACCTGATTTCCGAATGCAGCGGCGTGTCCGTTCCCGCCGGGATCGCGGCAGGCGCGAAGTTGGGATGCTCCGCAAGCAACGCTTGGATACCCGCGTGATGGCGGGCCATCTCAAATGCCGTTATACCCTTGTCGTCGGCAAGGCCGACATCGAGCTTCGGGTTCTTCAGAAGGGTTCGAAGCGTATCGCGCGTCTGGTCTGCCACGAAGCGCGGGGCCGGGCCTCCGTGCCTTGCCAGCCAGTCGAGGGCGAAATGCAGCGCCGAACGACCTTTGGTGTCCTCTTCTTCGGACTGCTCGTTCGGGTTTACACCGGCCTTGAGAAGGAAGTCTACGGCGCGTGGTTGCAGGGCACCAGCCGCTCGCATGAGAGGGCCGACCCCATCGGGGCCCTTGTCCAGGCAGGAGGCCCCGGAAGGACGTTGCAGGATCGACAGCATCCGTCCCGTGTGGCCGTTTGACGCCGAGAAGTCGAAGGCCGACAGACCCTGATCCGACCGTCGGGTCACGTCGCAACGCTCAAGGCAATACTCGAAAACAGCCGCATCACCGCCCATCGCCGCGCCCATCAGAGAGTCGAGGTTGTGGAGGGACGGCGCATCGTGCCGGAAACCGTGTTGCTCGAGCTTCAGGATATAGTCGAGACGACCGCATCGGGCGGCCGAATAGAGCGGGTCCATCCGCTGTTCCGGAGCCTTTTCCGGGTCAGTCTTCCCAAGGAGCAGGCCGAAGACGGCATCGTTTCCGCCCCAGATTGCGGAATCTATCGACGTGAAGCCAGCATTATCCGGCAGGTGCGGGTCGGCGTTCCTTTCAAGCAGAAATGCCACCGTTTCATGACAGTTCCACGCGGCGTTCGCGAGGGGCGTCCGTTTGTCGTCGCGCTGCAGATTGACACTGTCGGGTGCTTTGTCGAGCATTCGATGAAGCTGATCTATCATACCGTAGTTGGCGGCAATGTGGATGTAGCGGCTGCCCGTTTCGCTGCTCTCGACCGCAATACCCGCGTCATCGGAGGTTGCAAACACGGCCATCACGAAATCGCGTTCGCGCCGCTCGCTGTCGGATAGGTTTGGGGAAAGCACTGCCCAATCAACAGCACGCAGCGAAAGATAGCTGGCCGCCAGTGCAACGTCCTCTTCCGTTGCGGCCTGAATGTTTGGCCGTCCGTTCCGGTCCCACTCTTCGGCACGCTGCAATAGCAAGCCCTGACGCAGGATGCTTGTCGCCTCCTTCCGAAACCAGGCCGCTGCAAAGGGCCATCTGTGAATCACCGCCTGATGGGTCAGACGGTAGCCGCCGGGAGTCGGCACGATAAGACGGCGCTGGAGAAACGCCGCTTGCCGGTTTGCGGTGCTGTAGAATGGTCGCGCGGGCACGGAGTTGAGTACAAGCCGCCCGGTCTGTGCATCGCCACCATCCTCGCCGGGGACAACCGAAATGAAGGGCCGAAGGAACGCGCCCAGGTCGGCCTCCGTGCCGCCGTCCGTCTCGGCCCAAGCCTGATCTGCCAGGTTCTTGATTTCTTCGGTTATGCTGAGCGGGAAGGGCTCGATATCGTTCAATGTGATGGCGGCTCCGCCTTCGCCGAAAACCCGCTTGGCCGATTTTGCAGCCAGCACCGGCGTGCGGCACAGGTGATCGAACAGGCTGTAAAGCTTCAGCGCCAGCAGCGGCAACGACGATGCTCCGGCACCGCCCGTGTCGCTTTCGCCTTCGGGATGCGTGTGAAACTCCGATAACAACCGCTCCACAACCTCATCGTGGAGAATGAACCCCGCATCGGCGAAGGGGGCCGTGACGATCGCGCGGGCGAAGTCTTCGTCATCGTCCGCTAGGCTGATTTCAAAGGCACCGTGATAGACCGTGCCGACCATGTGCGTGTCGTAGATTGCCCGGCGGCTGTCTTCCAACGTGATCGCCAACGGAAAGGCGCGGCTGTCCACAAGTTCCGCCAAGAGCGACAGCAGAGCGCGCCACCAATCGGCGTCAAGATCGTTGGCGATGTTGTCGACGATTTCCTCGAACTGATCAATCGCCACAAACAGGCGCCGTTCTTGAGGCAGGGAACGCTCGATCCACTCCAATGCCGCTGCGCGGGCGCGCTCGGCATCGGCGATAACGACCAGCGGATGATCCACTCTTCCGAGGTCCAGTCGATCGGCCAGCATCTCGCAAAAGGCCCGGATCGGAGTGCCCCCGACATGGCCGACCGGCAGGTCGGTGGGTCGAAAGATCAAATGCTCGTAGCCCGCTTCGGACGCCAGGGAAGCCACCCGAGCGTTGAGAAACGAAGACTTGCCCACCCCGCTCGGGCCGCTGATCGACAGGATGGAACGGTGTGTCAGCAGCCAGCGACGGGCCTCGTCGGTCTGCCTGTCACGCCCGAAGAACTGTTGCGCGTTCTCGGGAAGGTAGTGATCGAGGCGCCGGTAGGGGTTGGGTATCTGCGACGCGGGGATACCGAAGATGTCTCGCACGAATGGCAGGGCCCAACCGTCATCGTGCTGGATCTGCTCCAGTCCATATGCCTGGATGCCAACCTCGTTGAGCCATTCCAGAAGCGTATCCACCTCGGTTTCACGCGGGTGGTTCCCGGTCCCGTACAGAACCAGAAGCGGTCGCTTGGCAAGCCATGTTTCCAGAATGAGTCGTGTTTCCAAGGTTATCGGGATTTGGCCGGACCTGATTGCGCTGCGACGGTCTTTTCGCTCCATGCCATCGGCGACGAAGAACCGACCGCCCGCGTCCCCGTCGGCAAGCAGGCCCAGATCGTCCAGTCGATCCTCGAACTGCCCGCCACAGGGGATGGGCTCTGACAAGGACGTTCCGATCCGCACCAGGCTCGCGGCGTGACTGGGGCCCTTGGCCTGATTGAACCCGGCCCACATACCGGTCAGCGCATGGCTTCTACCCTGCGGGGTGCGCAGATCGAACCTATTGAAGTCCCAAGCCTGTGGGGCCAGCTCGTATCCCGGCCCGATCCGATCGAGTGCCGATCGCAGGTGGTTTGCGCATTTCTCCCACCATTCGCCTCCATCCTCGTACCAGGCCAAGACCACGGTGTTCTCGGATCGGAGCGAAAACGTGCCGTCCGAGAGCGGGTCTGCCTGCTTGCCGAATTCAGGAGCTAGCCCAATCCTGATGCGTTGAATTTCTTTTTGGATTTCGACGAGGATTTCGGTTAGCCGCCTCTCCATTTCTGGGAGGTCTTTTTGAAGAGTATTGGCAAGCTGAGAGTCACCGGTCAGTTCGGCCAACTCTTCGCGCTGGTTTGCCAGCAGCACCTTCAACTCATCGTTCTGGAATGTCGTCAGTGCCGCAAGCAGGGTCGGACCGGACTTGGGATATTTTTCCGGATTCTGCATGAAGCTTGCCAGCATATCGAGCACCCGTTCAGGGAAATCCCGAGATGCGCCCTTGCCCACGCGATATCCGTCGCGTGCAAGCGTTTTGACGATTTGGGGGATTTGATCCGGCTCCCAGCCGGTCAATTCAGAGATGACCGATGTGAATCCGATACCCAGATCGTCAAGCTCTTTGCTGTCGAGCCCTATAGCAAGGTGTTTGCCCAGCAATGAAACGAAGGCTTCCAAATGGGCGTCGATCGGGCTCTCGCCGAGGTCACGTTTCCTGCTTTCGTCGAGCGCCCGGTCCGCTTCGTTCTCGAGTTCCTCGCGCAGCAGCCGCGCAAATTCCGGTAGACCTGCATTGAACTCGTTTCCGCCGTAGGTTTCCGCCACATTCAGCGCATGCTTGAGCAGATCGCGAGTCGCCTCGACCCAAGCAAGGCGGAATGTACGCTTGACGACGTGATTTTCCGGAACACCTGAGCACACGAAAAGACGGGAAATCAGGCGGTCGAAGACGCGCTTGCGCAGTCCCGGACTATAGCTTTCTACCAATGCCGCCGCCGCGGGGATGCCGGGCAGAATCGAACTCAGTGAAATTGCCACAACACCCGAATCCCCATGTATTCGCTAAATGAAGAAAGGTTAAGTTCATTTCGATATTGCATCAACCAAGGCGAACGCGGACTGATCATCTTCTCATCAACCGTCGGGCACGGTTCTTTTTGGCCCCGGAAATCCGCCCTTCGTGCGTAAATGAAAACTGCCGACCAGGGGATCCCGGTCGGCAGCAGGGATACAAACCCTCAAGGCAGGCTTAGAAGAAGCCAAGCTTGTTGGGGTTGTAGCTGACCAGCATGTTCTTGGTCTGCTGGTAGTGGTCCAGCATCATCTTGTGGGTCTCGCGCCCGATGCCCGATTGCTTGTAGCCGCCGAAGGCCGCGTGGGCGGGATAGGCGTGGTAGTTGTTGACCCAGACACGGCCCGCCTCGATATCGCGGCCAAAGCGGTAGGCGCGGGTGCCGTCGCGGGTCCAGACCCCGGCGCCGAGGCCGTACATGGTGTCATTGGCGATGGCGAGCGCCTCTTCCTCGGTCTTGAAGGTCGTTACCGACACGACGGGGCCGAAGATCTCCTCCTGGAAAACGCGCATCTTGTTATGGCCCTTGAGGATCGTGGGCTGGATGTAGAAGCCTTCTGCCAGATCACCATTGAAACGCGCCGCATCGCCGCCGGTCAGCACTTCCGCGCCTTCCTCGACGCCGATGGTCAGATAGGACAGGATCTTGTCCTGCTGCTCCTGGCTGGCCTGTGCGCCGACCATGGTCTCCATCTCGCGCGGGTCGCCCTGCTTGATCGCTTTCACGCGTTCGATGCAGCGGGCGATGAATTCCTCGTAGATGTCTTCCTGGATCAGCGCGCGGCTTGGGCAGGTGCAGACCTCGCCCTGGTTGAAGGCGAAAAGGACGAAGCCTTCCACAGCCTTGTCAAGAAACGCGTCATCCTCGGCCATCACGTCGGAAAAGAAGATGTTGGGGGATTTACCGCCCAGTTCCAGCGTGACGGGGATCAGGTTTTCGGTCGCTGCCTGCATGATCTTGCGGCCGGTTTCGGTCGAGCCGGTGAAGGCGATCTTGGCAATGCGCGGGCTTCGGGCCAGAGCTGCGCCGACCTCTGCGCCGTAGCCGTTCACGATGTTCAGAACACCGGCGGGCAGCAGATCGGCGATGACCTCCACCAGCACCATGATCGCGGCGGGTGTCTGCTCGGCGGGTTTCAGCACCACGCAGTTGCCAGCAGCAAGCGCAGGGGCAAGTTTCCACGCGGCCATCAGGACCGAGAAGTTCCACGGGATGATCTGGCCCACGACACCGAGCGGTTCGTGGAAGTGGTAGGCCACGGTGTCGTGGTCGATCTCGCTCATATTGCCTTCCTGGCTGCGCAGGACCCCGGCGAAATAGCGGAAGTGATCGACGGTCAGCGGGATGTCAGCGGCCGTTGTTTCGCGGATCGGCTTGCCGTTGTCCCAGGTTTCGGCGGTGGCGATCAGGTCGAGGTTTTCCTCGATCCGGTCGGCGATCTTCAGCAGCAGGTTGGAGCGTTCGGTGGCCGAGGTCTTTCCCCAGGCGTCTTTCGCGGCATGAGCGGCGTCGAGCGCAAGCTCCACGTCCTCGGCACCCGAGCGGGCCACTTCGCAGACCTTGGCGCCGGTGATCGGCGTGATGTTGTCGAAATACTTGCCCTGCACGGGGGCGACGAAGCTGCCGCCGATGAAGTTGTCGTAGCGGGTTTTGAAGGGCGAGGTGTAGCCGCCCGAGACTTGCGTCATTTCATTCATGAGAGTTCCTCCAGTCGTCCCGGTCCTCCGCCGGGAATGGAAGAAATCTGCAAATCGGACCGGGCACTGTCAGCCGGGGGGCAGTAGCCGGTGTCTCGCACCTGTCTCACTCCTGAGACAGGTCAGCCCGTGTTTTCCCCGATCCCGAGCCGTTTCATCCGTCGATAGAGCGTCGCACGGCCCACGCCAAGCGCGCGGGCGGCCTGTGAGACATTGCCACCGGCCCGCGACAGGGCCCGAATCACGGCGGCGCGTTCTGCCTTTTCAAACCCTGAAGGCCCGTCGTCCCGGCCAAAGAGGTCGGATGCTGGGACTGACCGGATCGGCCCCGATGCGCCAAGCCCGAACGCCTTGCGCGCGCCCCGTGTGGCCCCAAGCACGATATCGTCACGGTCCACCGCCAAGAGCATCGCCGCCTCGCTGTCATCATTGTCAGCCACGATGATGCGCGCCATTGGAAAGGCGGCGCGGAAACTGTCCACCTCGATCTGGCGCGCCGTCTGCGCCACCTGCGCGGCAATGAGCCGGTTGAACGCCTCGGTCTGGTCGGCCCGTGCGGAGGACACGTCGAGCGCCCCGATCAGCTCGCCTTCCGGCCCGAAGATGGGCGCGTCGATGCAGCTCATGCCGGTATTGCGGGCGTGGAAATGCTCGTCCCGGTGGATGATGACACGTCGGGTTTCGGCGATGCAGGTGCCGATTCCATTGGTGCCTTCCGACGCCTCGGACCAATCGGACCCCGGCGTCAGCCCCCAGGCGTCGAACACCGACTGGTCGCCATCGGCGGCGCGAAGGTCCAGCACTACGCCCTCTGCATCGGTGAGCAGGACGCCACAGCCCGAACTGCCGACAAGCTGGTAGAGCGTGTCGAGCTTGGGCGTCGCGATGCGCCGCATCGCCTCCGCTTTTTCACGCCGCTGCGACAGCTCCGTATCGGTGATCCGCTGCACCCCGTCACGCTGGCCGGGGTCGAGCCCGTGATGATCGAGCGACCGGCGCCAGGAGGCCGCAAGCCGCGACCGCGCCGCTGCGCCCGGATCGGTTGCGGTTTCGACAACGCGCGTAATGTGATGATCGGCCTTGGCCATGATGCTCCTCCCTCGGCGCATCCTAGGGCAAAGCTGATGTGGTGGGAACAGGGTGGATCAGAGCCTGCCGGTCATCGACACCAGCAATAGCCGTGCCCGCCGGGAAAACTCGCTGGCGTCCAAGGCGCCGTCGGCCACGCGGCGAGGATTGGAGCGCGCGGCTTTCAGGATCGGTTCCGCCTGCCAGAAAGCAAAAAGCGCGGGTCTTGCGGCAGCAGAAATGTCAGCTTGCGCAGCCTTTCCCTGTCGAAACCGAGCCAGCGCCCGTTCCGCCAAGGCCTTCACGCCCTCCGGCCTGCCATCTAGCAGCGGCACCCTGCTCCGCGTTTCCAACTCGGGCACCGCCCGCAGAAACCCCGCAACGCCACCACCCCAGGCCATATCGCGAACGGCGGTTTCCGCTTCAGCCGCTGCGCCAAGCGCGCGGGCCGCGACCCAGGCAAGGTTACCGGCGGTTGCGTCTATGTAGCGGTCGAAATGGGCCTCGTCCTCAAAGGCATCGCGGTAGATATCCCACCGGCGCGCGGCAATCAGGTCATCCAGCAGCGCGGCGTTTTCCGGCTGAACGGCCTGTGCCAATGGCTCCACCACCTCATGCGCGCGGGGCTGTTTTCCCTGCCCGATCTCCTCCGCCACGTCACGCCAGAATTGCAGACGCATTTCGGCAATCATCGGCTCGGACGCGACCCATGGCGCGCGCGCAACCTCCAGGTTGAACGCGTAGAGCGGGAAGAGCACGGTGCGCGCCTCCGGCGACGCGGCCATGGTGGCCATGAAGCGGTCGGGATCACCGCGTTCCACCAGCTCCGCGCAGGCCTGAAAGCTCATGCTGCCGGTGCCCCGTCGCGGACCAGTTTCCACGTCACGGCGTCGAGCAACGCCTCGAAGCTTGCATCGACGATATTGGGCGACACACCCACGGTAGACCAGCGCCGCCCGCTGCTGTCCTGGCTGTCAATGGTCACGCGGGTCACGGCCTCGGTCCCGCCCTGGGTGATGCGCACCTTGAAGTCGACCAGTTTGATATCGTCGATATAGGTTTGGTAGGGGCCAAGATCCTTCGCCAGCGCCTTGGAAAGCGCGTTGACAGGCCCCCGATCTGCGCCGGTCTCATCCATGCTTTCGCTGACCGACAGCATCTTCTGGTCGCCTATCTTCACCACCACAACGGCCTCGGACAGGCTCACCATCTTGTTGTACTTGTTCTTGCGCCGCTCCACCGTGACCTTGTAGCGCTTCACCTCGAAGAAGCTCGGCAATTGCCCAAGCGCCCGTCGCGCCAGCAGTTCGAAACTCGCCTGCGCAGTGTCGTAGGAATAGCCCTCCGCCTCGCGCGCCTTGATCTCCTCAAGGATGGTGCCAAGCGCCGGGTGGCCCTTTTCGACGGTCAGCCCGGCCTCTGCCAAACGCCGGATCAGATTCGATTGGCCCGCCTGGTTCGACATCGGGATGATGCGCGCATTGCCGACGGTCGCGGGGTCGATATGTTCGTAGGTTGTCGGATCCTTCAGGATCGCACTGGCATGAAGCCCCGCTTTGTGGGCAAAAGCGGAACTGCCCACATAGGGCGCCTGCCGCATGGGCACGCGGTTGAGGATGTCATCGAGCGTTCGGCTGATCTTGGTCAGGCCGGTCAGCGCGTCGAGCGTGATGCCCGTGTCAAAGCGGCTGGCATAAGGCTCCTTCAACAGAAGCGTGGGGATGAGAGTCGTGAGGTTCGCATTGCCGCAACGTTCACCGAGCCCGTTCAGCGTACCTTGTATCTGCCGCGCGCCCGCCTCGACGGCGGCCAGGCTGCCCGCCACGGCGGTTTCCGTGTCGTTATGGGTATGGATGCCAAGCCGGTCGCCGGGGATGCCTGCCGCGATCACCTCGCCCGTGATGCGCCCGATTTCCTCGGGCAGCGTGCCGCCATTGGTGTCGCACAGCACGATCCAGCGCGCGCCATTGTCGAGCGCGGCCCTCAGGCAGTCCAGCGCATAGGCGGGATTTGCCTTGTAGCCATCAAAGAAATGTTCGGCATCAAAGAGCGCCTCGCGCCCATGCGCCACAAGGTGAGCAACCGATTTCGCGATGTTGTCGATGTTCTCCGGCAGGGTGATGCCGAGCGCGGTTTCCACGTGGAAATCATGCGTCTTGCCGACGAGGCAGACAGCCCCGGTGCCCGCGTTCAGCACACCGGCCAGCACCTCGTCATTCTCTGCCGACCGGCCCGCGCGCTTGGTCATGCCAAAGGCGGTCATGATGGCGCGGGTCTGGGGGGCTGCGTCGAAAAAGGCGCTGTCGGTGGGGTTCGCGCCGGGCCAGCCGCCCTCGATATAGTCCACGCCAAGCTTGTCGAGCATGGTCGCGATGGTCTGTTTTTCGGCAGTGGAGAACTGCACGCCCTGCGTCTGCTGCCCGTCGCGCAGCGTGGTGTCGTAGATATAGAGGCGGGAACTGGTCATTTGGTGCCTCCGCAGGAAAAATCTTCTGGAAGATTTTTCAGACCGGAAGAATTTTCTGGAAAATTCTTCATGTCAGCCCCTCCAGCTTGGAAGCGTCGAATTTCGGGGTCGGGACCAACTCCACACCTGCCTTGGACATGCGCACCTCTACCCCTGCGTCGATCAGTGCGGTCTTGAGCCGATCGACTTCGGAGAAATCCTTGCTTTCCATTGCCGCGGCGCGCGTTTCCGCCATGCGCGTTTCAAGTGCGGATAGATCGACCGATTCCGTATCGGCCCAGGCACCGTGATGATCCTCTAGAAGCCCGATCAACTCCGCTGTTGCCCTAAGCCCCGCTGCGTCCCCCTCCCCGGCCAACCGGTGCAGTTCTGCCATGACACCAGCGGTGTTCAGATCATCGGCAAGCGCGTCAATTGCAATGGTCGTCGGAGCAGATGCCTCAACACCTCTGATCATTGTCCGCCACTTCCGCAGCGTCTTCTCCGCATCCTCGGCCTTTCTTGCGGTCCAGTCCATCGGCTTGCCGTAATGGGTCTGCAGGAAAACAAACCGGATCACTTCGCCCGGAATACCCTGCTCCAGAAGGTCATGCACGGTGAAGAAATTGCCCAAAGACTTGGACATCTTCTTGCCCTCGACCTGCAGCATCTCGTTATGCAGCCAATAGCGCGCGAAGCCGCCCTCGGGATGGGCGCAGCAGCTTTGGGCGATCTCGTTTTCATGATGGGGGAACATCAGGTCATTGCCGCCGCCATGGATGTCGAAGGTCTCCCCGAGCAGCTCATAGGCCATGGCGGAGCATTCGATATGCCAGCCGGGCCGCCCCCGGCCCCAGGGACTATCCCAGCCCGGCAGATCGTCGGACGAGGGCTTCCACAGCACGAAATCCATCGGGTCACGCTTGTAAGGGGCTACCTCCACCCGCGCGCCTGCGATCATGTCATCGACCGACCGGCCCGAGAGCCGGCCATAGTCAGGGTAGCTTTTGACCGAAAACAGCACATGCCCCTCAGCGGCATAGGCATGCGCCTTGGCGATCAATGTCTCGATCATTGCCACCATCTGCGCAATATACTGGGTCGCTCGCGGCATCTGGTTGGGTTCCAGCACGCCCAAAGCGGCCATGTCGTCGAGATACCACTGGGTCGTTTCCGCGGTGATGTCGCTGATCGGTCGCCCGGTCTCGGCGGCCTTGGCATTGATCTTGTCATCCACGTCGGTGAAATTGCGCACATAAGTGACGTGATCGGCCCCGTAGACATGGCGCAAGAGCCGGTAGGCCACGTCAAAGGACACCGCCGCCCGCGCGTTGCCCATGTGCGCGCGGTCATAGACCGTGGGGCCACAGACATACATGCGCACGTTCTTTGGATCGAGAGGTTCAAAGACCTCTTTCCGGCGGGTGCGGGTGTTGTGAAACCTGATCGTAGTCATGCCTGTTCCTCACGAGGGGCGCTCGCGGGCGGGCCTATCAACTTCTGTATTGTTTTGGAAGCAACGAACGGTCCGCCCTGACGATGTCAGCCGGTAATAATGCAGCAGTTGATGCAGAGCGTTGCGTTCATGGCCGCGACCCTAGACCGCTTCTGCCGCGCTGCCAAGCCCTTCCGACAGACTGCCGGACATGACGTTGACATCGGTCGAATGATCTGCGCCCCTCGGGGCCTTGGAATCATGATCAGACGGACAGGTGCGGCGATGCGGCAATCACGGCGTATTTCGACATTGAACGGGGATGGCGATGATGGCTGGGGGCTTTTCAACGAAGCCCGCCGGATGATCGGCAACGGCACCGACGTGATCGAACTGACCATTGGCGAGCATGATATCCGCACCGACGCGCAGATCCTTGAGGCGATGCATGCCTCGGCCAAGGGTGGCAACACTGGCTACGCCATGATCCCCGGCATCGACGCGCTGCGCGACAAGGTGGCGGAGCGGGTGACGGAACGATCTGGTCTGAAAACCACGCGCGACAACGTGATGATCACACCGGGCGGACAGGCAGCGCTGTTCATGGCCCATCACACGGCCTGTGACGAGGGCGACCGGGCGCTTTTCATCGACCCCTATTACGCAACCTATCCCGGCACCATCCGGTCTGTCGGCGCGGTGCCCGTGGCAGTGAAGGCGCGCTCGGCCCATGGGTTCCAGCCCGATCCGGCAGAGATTGCCAAGCTGGCCTCCGGTGCGAAATCCCTGCTGATCAACTCGCCCAACAACCCCACCGGCGCGGTCTATGGCGCGGAAACCATGAATGGCATCGTCCGCGTTGCGCAGGATCATGACCTTTGGCTCATTTCGGACGAGGTCTATGACACGCAGGTCTGGGAAGGCCCGCATATCAGCCCGCGCACCCTGCCCGGCATGGCGGATCGGACGATGCAGATCGGGTCGCTGTCGAAAAGCCACGCGATGACCGGGTCGCGCTGCGGCTGGATCGTGGCCCCCGAGGAGGTGACGGAAAACCTGATCCAATTGGCCACCAACACGAACTACGGCGTCGCGGGCTTCGTGCAGTCCGCGGGGCTCTTCGCGCTGGAATTGGGCGAAGAGTTCGAGGCGCGGATCGCGGAACCTTTCCGCCGCCGTCGAGGGCTGGTGCTCGATCTGGTGGCAGAGCAGCAGGTGGTGCGCGCGATTCCGGCGCAGGGGGCGATGTATGCCATGCTGGATATCCGTGCGACGGGCCTTAGCGGCGAGGACTTCGCCTTTGCCCTGCTGAAACAGCACCAAATCGCGGTGATGCCGGGCGAAAGCTTCGGCCAGGCGGCGGCGGGGCATATCCGCGTGGCCCTGACGGTGGAGGACGACCGTCTGCGCGAGGCGGTGGCGACCTTGCTGAACTTCGCCCGGGAACGGGCCGGGGCGCTGCAGGATTGACGCCCGAAAACCGGCGTCACGGGCGAGCGGAATCGGCTAGGGTCGCGTCATGACCCTTTTCGACCTGCCCGACCCCGACACGCTTTATGCCGCGCTTTGCGCGAAGGACCCGGCCTATGACGGGCGCGCCTATGTGGCGGTGCGCTCCACGGGTATTTTCTGCCGCTTCACCTGCCCGGCGCGGAAACCCTTGCGCAAGAACTGCGCCTTCCACGCCACGGCAGGTGCCTGTCTGGAGGCGGGGTTTCGCCCCTGCAAACGATGCCACCCCCTGAACCAGAGCGGCGATCCGCTGGTCGAAACCCTGCTGGCCGCGCTCGACCGCGATCCTGCCCGACGCTGGCGCGAGGCCAATCTGTTTGCCATGGGCCATGACCCCTCGACCGTGCGCCGTGCGTTCAAACGCCATTTCGGGATGAGCTTTCTCGACATGGCCCGCCAGCGGCGCTTGCGTGAAGGCTTCACCGCGCTTGGCGATACGGGCAGCGTGACCGAGGCGCAGCTCGATGCGGGGTTTGAAAGCCCCTCTGCCTTCCGCGCCGGGTTCGCCCGGCTTCTGGGGGTTGCGCCGGGCAGCCTGAGGGCGGGCGCGCGGTTGCAGGCGGACTGGATCGACACCGCGCTTGGGCCCATGGTGGCGGTCAGCGATGAACGGGCGCTCTATCTGCTGGAATTTGCCGACCGCAAGGCCCTGCCGACCGAGTTGAAGGCCCTGTGGCGCGACGCGAAAGGCGATCTGGGGCTCGGCCGCCCTGCCCCGACCGAACGTGCGGCGCAGGAGCTGGCGGCCTTCATGGACGGGCAAAACGCACGTTTCACCGTGCCGCTTGCCCACGGTGGCACGCCTTTTCAAAAGCAGGTCTGGGACGCGCTGCAGCGCATTCCGGCGGGCGAAACCTGCAGCTATTCCGACCTCGCCACCCAGATCGGCCGCCCCGAGGCCGCCCGCGCCGTCGCCCGCGCCAACGGGGCCAACCGCATCGCGATCCTGATCCCCTGTCACCGGGTGATCGGGGCAGATGGCAGCCTGACGGGCTATGGCGGCGGGCTCTGGCGCAAACGGCGGCTGATCGATATCGAACGTCACTACACTGGGCTTGCGATGTTCGCTTAACATGATAAGCATTTCCGGTGAAGGGAGATGCCGCAATGAACCACGACGATCTGCCGAAATGGTCCGCAAGGGCCGCCGCATGGGCGCAGGACTATCACGCCACGCTACGCGACCGGCCCGTGCGCCCTGATGTGACTCCTGGCTCGATCCGCGAAGCGCTGCCGGCCGAGGCCCCGGAAACAGCCGAACCGATGGACGACATCTTCGCCGATTTCGAACGCATCGTGCCCGGTGCCATGACCCATTGGCAGCACCCCAGGTTCTTTGCCTATTTCCCGTCCAATGCCTCGCCCGCCTCGATGCTGGCGGAGCAGCTGGCGAATTCCATCGCCGCGCTATGCATGCTGTGGCAGACCTCGCCCGCCGCGACCGAGATCGAGGAACGCATGGTGCAATGGCTGCGCGCGGGGCTCGGCCTGCCAGAAGGCTTTTCCGGCACGATCCATGACACGGCCACCACGGCAACACTGTCGGCGGTGCTGACCATGCGCGAACGGGCACTCGATTGGCACGGGCTGGCCGAGGGGCTGTCAGGCCAGCCGGTCTTGCGCATCTATGCGTCCGCCCAGACCCACAGTTCCGTTGACAAGGCGGTGCGCCTTGCAGGGATCGGGCAGGAAAACCTGGTGAAGATCTCCACGCGGGACGATCTGTCGATGGCTCCCGAGGCGCTGGCCAAGGCCATTGCCGAGGACCGGGCGGCGGGACTGGTGCCCGCCGGTGTCATTTTCTGTGCAGGCGGCACATCGGTCGGGGCCTTCGACGATATCGCCGCCTGCCTGCCGGTGGCGCAGGACGAGGGGCTCTACACCCATGTGGATGCGGCATGGGCAGGGTCGGCGATGATCTGTGCGGAATTCAGGCCTCTCTGGGCTGGGGCCGAGGCCTGTGACTCGATCGTCTTCAATCCCCATAAATGGCTTGGGGTGCAGTTCGACTGCTCCGTCCAGTTCCTGCGCGATCCGGCCCCGCAGATCCGCACGCTTGGCTTGAGGCCCGATTATCTGGAGACACTGGAAAGCAGCGATATCACCGATTTCAACGAATGGACCGTACCGCTTGGCCGCCGCTTCCGGGCGCTGAAACTGTGGTTCGTGCTGCGCGCCTACGGGCTGAAGGGGCTGCGCGAAAGGCTGCGCAATCACGTGGCCTGGGTGGCGGAACTTGCGGAACGTGTGGCGGCGATCCCCGGGCTGGAGATCGTGACCTCGCCCCGGCTGGCGCTCTTTTCCTTCGCGCATCGCGACGGGGATGCGGCAACCGAGGCGCTGATCCAGAAGGTCAACGCCGATGGCCGCGTCTACCTGACCCAGACTCGCCACGAGGGCCGCTTCGTCATCCGCATGACGGCGGGCAGTTTCGACTGCACGCGCGAGGACGTGATGATGGTGGAAACGGTCCTGCGAGAGTTGCTTGGATAGACGGGCTCAGCGTGGCAGAGCGGCGGCCTCGCGTGCGAGGGTTTCAATGCGTGCCCAATCCCCGGACTCGACCGCGTCTTTCGGCGCAACCCAGGACCCGCCAGCACAAAGAACGTTCGGCAAACTAAGGTAATCATTGGCATTTTTCATGCTGACTCCACCCGTGGGACAGAAGGAAATCTGCGGGATCGGCGCGCCGATGGATTTGAGCGCGGGAGCGCCGCCCGAAGCCTCGGCGGGGAAGAACTTCAGCATCGAGTAGCCGCGTTCCAGAAGGCGCATGGCCTCAGTTGCGGTGGCGGCACCGGGCAGGAGCGGCAAGTCCGCCTCCTCGCAGGCATCGAGCAATTTGTCAGTCGCACCGGGAGAGACACCGAAGGTCGCGCCTGCCTCCTTCGCGGCCTGCACATCGTCGGGCGTCAACAGTGTCCCTGCCCCCACGACGCCGCCGGGCACTTTTGCCATCTCACGGATCACGTCGAGTGCGGCGGGGGTGCGCAGGGTCACCTCCAGCGCCGGCAGGCCACCGGCGACGAGCGCCTCGGCAAGCGGCCGGGCATGGGCGACGTCATCGACGACCAGCACGGGGATGATCGGGGCAAGCGCCGCGATTTCGCGGGCGTGTAGAGAGGCTTGTTGCGGGGTCATCTCTTTGTCCTTCGGGTCGGGGCCGGTGGCAGGGTCTGGACGCCTCCGGCGGAGGTATTTTTGCCAAGATGAAAGATCAGACGACCACGCCCGCTCCCGAGGTCGCGGGGCCCGCGCTGCGGCGGAAGACTTCGAACAGTTCGCGGCCGATGCCGTGGCTGTTGGCGGAGAGGTCGGGCATGGCGGGGGTGCGGTCCGCGACGCCCTCGGTCAGCACGTCGAGCGAGCCTTTCACCGCATCGACGCGGATCAGGTCGCCGTCCTGCAGCCTGGAGATGAGGCCGCCATCAAGCGCCTCGGGTGAGACATGAATGGCCGAGGGCACCTTGCCCGACGCGCCGGACATGCGGCCATCGGTGACGAGAGCGACCTTGTGGCCGCGATCCTGCAACACAGACAGGACCGGGGTCAGGCTGTGCAGTTCCGGCATCCCGTTGGCGCGCGGCCCCTGGAAGCGGACGACCACCACAACGTCGCGGTTCAACCGACCGTCCTGAAAGGCTTTTTTCACATCGGCCTGATCGTGGAATACGGCTGCCGGGGCCTCGATCACATGGCGTTCGGGGGCCACGGCAGACACTTTCATGATGCCCTGGCCGAGGTTGCCGATCAGTTCCGCCAGTCCGCCAGAGGCCTGGAACGGGTCGGAGGCCGGGCGCAGGATCTTTTCGTTCAGGCTGGTTCCGGCACCGTCGGTCCAGACCACCTTGTCGCCTTGCAGCTTTGGTTCCTGCCGGTATCGGGACAGGCCATCGCCTGCCACGGTCACGGCGTCTTCGTGCAACAGCCCCGCATCCAGCAACTCGCCGATCATGTAGCCAAGCCCGCCCGCCGCGTGGAAATGGTTCACATCCGCCAGCCCATTTGGGTAGACGCGCGCCATCAACGGAGTGACGGCAGAGATATCGGCGAAATCGGCGGGTTCGATCAGCACCCCTGCCGCCCGCGCCATGGCGGGCAGATGCAGAACGAGATTGGTCGAGCCGCCCGTGGCCATCAACCCGACAATGCCGTTCACGAAGGCCTTTTCATCCAGAACCTCGCCCGCAGGCCGATAGTCATTACCAAGCGCGGTGATGCTGATCGCCCGCTCGGTCGCGGCAATGGTCAACGCATCGCGAAGCGGCGTGTTGGGGTTGACGAAGGACGCCCCCGGCAGGTGCAGGCCCATGAATTCCATCAACATCTGATTGCTGTTCGCAGTACCGTAAAAGGTGCAGGTGCCGGGCCCGTGGTAAGAGGCCATCTCGGCTTCCATCAGCTTGTCGCGGCCCACCTCGCCGGTGGCAAACTGCTGGCGCACCCGGGATTTTTCATCGTTGGGAAGGCCGCTGGTCATCGGCCCCGCCGGTACGAAGACCGCCGGAATATGGCCGAATGTGGCAGCGGCGATGATCAGGCCGGGCACGATCTTGTCGCAGACCCCAAGATACATGGCCGCGTCGAAACAGTTATGCGACAGCGCCACACCGGCAGACAAGGCAATCACGTCGCGCGAAAAGAGGCTCAGTTCCATCCCCGGCTGGCCCTGCGTGACCCCGTCGCACATGGCGGGAACGCCGCCCGCAACCTGCGCGGTCGCCCCTCGGGCACGGGCGGCATCCCTGATCAGGCCAGGAAACCGCTCAAAAGGCTGATGGGCCGAGAGCATGTCGTTATAGGCGGTCACGATCCCGATATTGGGCGCGCGCCCTTCGGCAAGCGCCCCCTGATCCTGCCCCATGGCCGCATAGGCATGAGCCTGATTCCCACAGGTCAGATGCGCGCGTGCAGGGCCCTGATCGGCGGCGCGGCGCATCCGGTCGAGATAGGCGCTGCGGCTGTCCGCCGACCGGGCGATGATCCGGTCTGTGACCTCTGCAATCCGGGCATTGAGCGACATCGGAGTCTCCTTGGCTGCATGTTACCGTATTCTATAATCCGTTAGCGCTAACATTACCAGTCCCGATTTGAGAAACCGGACCGGGCTACAGCGTGGTCCCCACGAGCGCCCCGATGGCCGAGGTGGCGGCCATGGCCAGAACGCCCCAGATGACGACGCGCAATGCAGCCCGCGTCCTGGGCGCCCCGCCTGCCTGCGCCCCAAGGGCGCCGAGGGCGGCCAAAGCCACAATCGTGGCAAGGCCCACGGACCAGACCAGACCCGTCAGCGGCGCAAACATGGCCACGAGCAGCGGCGCGGCGGCTCCGACGGCGAAGGTCAGGGCCGATACGACAGCGGCCTGAACCGGGGCGGGCGGCGACAGGTCGGTAATGCCGATCTCGTCGCGCAGATGGGCGGCGAGCGCATCCTTCTCGGTCAGTTCCACGGCCACTTTGCGGGCCAGATCGGGCGACAGGCCCCGGAACTCATAGATCGCAACCAGTTCTTCCAGTTCCGAGTCCGGGTTGTGTTCCAGCTCGTATCTCTCCCGCTCCACATCAGCGGCCTCGGTATCGGCCTGGCTGGAGACCGAGACATATTCCCCTGCCGCCATGCTCATCGCGCCGGCCATCAATCCGGCGGTCCCGGCCAGCACAATCGCCACCCTGTCGCCGCCCCCGGCGGCAACACCAGCGATCAGGGAGGCGGTGGACAGGATGCCGTCATTGGCCCCCATCACCGCGGCGCGCAGCCAGCCGGTGCGGAAAGACAGGTGGGGTTCGTCGTGGGCGGAGGGTTGGCCAGTGAGATCAGACATCGGACAACAGGATCTTTCCGGGATTGAAGATATTGAACGGGTCGACGCCGCGTTTCACTGCCGCCATCATGGTCAGGGCGCCTTCGCCCAGTTCCCCCATCAGGTATTTCGCCTTGCCCTGCCCGATCCCGTGTTCGCCGGTACAGGTGCCGTCCATGGAAATCGCCAGATCGTTCAGCCAACTGACGAATTCCCGCGCGCGGGCGACCTCTTGGGCGTCATCCATCATGATCAGCGGCAGGGTGTGGAAATTGCCGTCGCCCACATGGCCCACGACCGGGGCGATCAGGCCCAGTTCCTCGGCCTTGGCTTGCGCCGCGGTGACGCATTCGGCAAGGCGGGACACGGGCACACAGCAATCGGTGGAGATGCCCTTGGCCCCCGGACGCAACGCCAGCGATGCCCAATAGGCGTCGTGCCGCGCCTGCCAGAGCCGATTGCGGTCCTCCGGTTTCGTGGTGAAGGCAAAGCCCTGACTGCCGAAATCTTCTGCAATCTCGCCAAAGGTTTGCGCCTGTTCCTTCACGGAGTTTTCAGATCCGTGGAACTCCAGAAACAGCAGCGGCTGTTCCGGCAGATCGAGCTTGGAATAGGCGTTCACCCCCTTGACGGACAGCGCGTCCAGCAACTCGATCCGGGCCACCGGCAGGCCCATCTGGATCGTCATGATCACCGCGTTGCAGGCGGCCTCGACCGTGGGAAAGGAACAGGTGGCCGCCGAGATCGCCTCGGGGATGCCCTGCAATTTCAAGGTCAATTCGGTGATCAGGCCAAGCGTGCCCTCTGAGCCCACGATCAGCCGCGTCAAGTCATATCCGGCGCTGCTTTTGCGGGCGCGGTTGCCGGTCTTGACGATTTCCCCCGAGGGCAGCACCGCCTTCAGGGCCAGCACGTTGTCCTTCATCGTGCCGTAGCGCACCGCGTTGGTGCCGGAGGCGCGCGTCGCGGCCATGCCGCCAAGCGAGGCATTGGCGCCCGGATCGACCGGGAAGAACAGCCCCGTGTCACGCAAGTAGGTGTTCAGCGCCTCGCGGGTCACGCCGGGTTGAATGACGACGTCCATATCTTCGGGATGCACGGCAAGGATCTTGTCCATGCGGTTGAAATCCACGCTGATGCCACCGGCGGGGGCGTTCACGTGACCCTCCAGAGAGGTGCCGGTGCCAAAGGGGATGATCGGCACGCGGTGATCGGCGCAGATACGCACCACCTCCTGCACCTCCTCCGTGCTTTCCACGAAAACGACCGCATCGGGGGGCTGAGTCTCGATCCATGTGGTGGTGTGGCCATGCTGGTCGCGGATGGATTGGCCAGTCTCCAGCCGCTCTGCGAAGCGTTGCTTCAAAAGCGCCACAGCCGTTCCGATTCCCTCGTCATTGCGCGGCATTTCCATCAGTTCGGCCATGGCGACCACCTTCCCATCAGCACCCAACGGGCAGACCCTAGGCCCCTCGTCACGTCGGTGCAATTGCCGCCATGGTCGCTGCGGGCGGGAATTCCGCCTGTTAACCATGATTTTCCGGTTTCTTGTCATCCGGGCGATACAGATCGTGCCTAGTCTAGCTGAAAACCTTGGCTTGAGCGGTCTTCACAATGTCTCTTCACCTGCCGCCCCTGCGCCTGACCGGCGCCCGGATTCTGCGTAGTGGCCAGCTTCAGCGCCGGTCGCTCGGGCTGGCGCGCGGGCGGATCACCAAGGGCCCCCTGCCCGAGGTCGACCTGAGCGGATACCTGGTGTTGCCGGGCATCGTCGACCTGCATCTGGCCCTGCCCGAACCGTTGCTGATTGGGGCATTGCCCGCGATCAAAACGCGTCTGGCCGCACAGGGCGTCACAACGGCCTGGCTGAACGTTCCGTCCGACCCCGATCCGCTGATCGAGCAGGTTCTGGACAGGCTGGCCGTCATTCGCGGCGGCATCGACCTGCGGGCCAAGCTGATCCTGTCGCCGGATGCGCGTCTCGGCCCGGACCGGCTGCGGCAGCTGGAAGAACGTCGTCTGGACCTTGCCTCGTTCACGTCCCGCGCCCGGACGACTGCGGCAGACGCCGGCGCCCCCAGCTTTCCCCGCGATCTCTGCCAGATGGCGGAATGTCTCGACTCGCTTGGCATCCCCTATGGCAGCCTTGGCGATGCCGATGCCGAAACACGGGAATATTACCGGATGCTCGGGGCGCGGATTGCCGAATTGCCACGCAGCCGGGCCGCGGCGGCCACAGCGCGTGCCATGGGCGATTGCGTGCTTGCCTCCGCCGCGGATCTTTGCCCTTCCGCAGGCATCGGTGAAGCGGCCGGAACGGCCCGGTTGGTGGCGCAGGGGCTTTGCGACGCGCTTGTGTCAGATGGCGCACCCCATAAAATGGCCGAAGCAGCCTGGGTTCTGGCCAATGGCGCGCTGAAGGACCTGCCAGCCACCTGGGCGCTGATCTCGTCCAAACCGGCCGAGATCATCGGTTTGGCCGATCGCGGCACGCTGGAACACGGCAAACGGGCGGATCTGGTGATTGTCGATGAAACCACCCGCAATGCTGTGGCCACCATCGCAAAGGGTCGCCTGTGTTTTGCGACGCGGGATCTGGCGGCACGTTTCGGGCAACCGGGGCACCCCATTCCAATGGCCGCAGAGTGATCGCCCGCTGCGCGCCAATACCATGCAAACACCGTTAACCTTTTCGCAAGAATTCTTACCGTACTCTTCTTCACGTGCCCAAGCGATCCGACTGCCGAAGGCACTGAAGGGCAGCCCCTGTCGCACCGCACCCAAACATCGCGGCAGGGGCTGACCGGAGCCCGGTACAGCCTGACAGCACGAGACGAAGAAAAGGTTAAGCGCGGATCATTCCGCCGCGTCGGCGCGGGCGGCTTCAATCTGGGCGGCCTTGCGTTCCACTTGCTCGACGATGTGATCGACCATGCCGTCATTAGCCAGCTTGTGGGCCTGCTTGCCGTCGAGATAAACCATCCCCGACCCGGCCCCGCCGCCGGTAAAGCCCACATCGGTCAACAGCGCCTCGCCCGGCCCGTTCACCACACATCCGATGATGGAAAGGCTCATCGGCGTCTTGATATGGGCCAGCCGGTCCTCCAGCAGTTCCACCGTTTTGATCACGTCGAATCCCTGCCGCGCGCAGGACGGGCAAGAGATGATGTTGACCCCCCGGTGCCGCAGCCCGAGCGCCTTCAGGATCTCATAGCCGACCTTCACCTCCTCGACCGGATCGGCAGACAGACTTACGCGCAGCGTGTCGCCGATGCCCATCCACAAAAGGTTGCCAAGTCCGATCGCGGATTTCACGGTGCCGGTCATCAGCCCGCCCGCCTCGGTGATGCCAAGGTGAATGGGCGCGTCCGTGGCCTCTGCCAGCCCCTGATAGGCGGCGGCGGCCATGAACACATCGGACGCTTTCACGCTGATCTTGAACTCGTGGAAATCGTGGTCCTGCAGAATGCGGATATGATCAAGCCCGCTTTCGATCATCGCGTCGGGACAGGGTTCGCCATACTTGTCCAGCAGGTGCTTTTCGAGCGAGCCCGCATTCACCCCGATACGGATCGAACAATTGTGGTCGCGGGCGGCCTTCACCACCTCGGCCACGCGGCTGGCATCGCCGATATTACCGGGGTTGATCCGCAGGCAGGCGGCGCCCGCCTCGGCCGCTTCGATCCCACGTTTGTAGTGGAAATGGATGTCCGCCACGATCGGCACCGGGCTTTCCGCCACGATCTCTTTCAACGCTTTGGACGACGCCTGATCGGGCACCGACACGCGCACAATATCGGCCCCCGCCTCGGCACAGGCCTGCACCTGCGCGATGGTGCCCGCCACATCCGTGGTCAGCGTGTTGGTCATCGTTTGAACGGAAATCGGTGCGCCACCCCCAACAGGCACATTCCCAACCATGATGCGGCGGCTGTCACGCCGGTCGATATTGCGCCAGGGGCGAATGGGATTGTGGGACATGTCGGTCTGCCTCGGGCCTGATCAAACGCTTCTGCCAGTCAGATAGCCCCTGTGTCCGGGCACGGCAACGGGGGTGCGTCAGTTGTCGCCGGATCAGTTGTCGCCAGACAGGACCAGCGCCGCGACACGCGGCAGATCAGGGTCGGCTGCGGCATCGGCCATCACATAATTGTCGGACAGCGCATCGGCGGTCAGCACAACGTCGCGTGCGATAGAGGTGCCGGGACCGGCGGGGCCAAGCGTCACGCCGTTGACCGCGAAATAGAGCGAGCCGGAATTGCCCGCGCGCAAGGTCGGCAGGTCGGCTCCTTCGGGCAGGGTATAGCTGTCGCCTGCGTCAAGCGTGCCCTCGAACAGGACGGTGCCGGAGGCCGAGCTCACGCGGATCCAGGACGGGCGCACGGCAAAGAGCACCACCTCATCGGCCGCCGGGGCCTCGGTCACCTGAACCGCACCCGCCAGTTCAAAGCTTTCTTCGGGCGCATTTGGCCGGGCAAGGCCGGGGGTTTGCGCGAATTCTCCGACCGCATCGGGGTCGAGCGTGGCAATCGCCTCGTCCCGTGGGGTCAGGACGGGGGTGTCAAGCGCCTGCGGGCGATAAAGCCGGTCAATGGGATCGACCGAGGGCAGGCGTGGCGTGGTGGCGTCGGGCAGTTCCGTTTGCGCCATCGACATGACACCGGCTGCTTCGACCGGGTCAAGGGCCGCGACGGTCTGCGGGGCCTCATCCACGGGCACGAACTGCACCCGCTGGATTTCCGTCAGCACCGACCATGCGCCGTAGCCGATGACCCCGACAAGCGCGATCAGGACGGCAGCAGAGCCAAGTGCGCCCGGTTCCAGGCGGCTGAACATGCTTTCGCGTTCGGGGGCGAAAGACACGCGGGCGGTGGACATCACATCATTGGGATTCAGGCGCTTGGGGGCATCGCCGAAGGCGCGCTTTGCCCCACGGGCCTGTGCCGCGGAATCCCCGTGGACGCCGTGGAACCCGGCCTCGGCGCTGAACCGGCGGAAGGTCCATTCCGGGTCCATGCCCAGATAGCGCGCGTAGGATCGCACGTAACCGGCCACGAAGCCCTTGGTGGCAAAGACGGAGAGATCGGCGTTTTCGATGGCGGCGATGTGAGAGGCCTTGATCTTCAGCTCTCGTTCCACATCCAGCAGGGATTTGCCAAGGGTCGCGCGTTCCCCGCGCATCAGGTCCCCCAGAGGCACGTCAAGCGTATCAAGCTCGTCAAATGGCAAGCTGCCATCCTTCGACGTGTCTGTGTTCATGCCCATGCGGCCCTGTGCCCCGCGTTTCGCCTACGGTCTTTGACGGTTTTCCGATCTGCCGACCGAAGACATCCCCATTCCATCCCGGTGATTCCCCAAAATCGCCGGTCTTAGGAGCGTGTTAACACAACATGAGGTTATTTTGCACCTGCGGAACTTGCGTCAGGCACTCATTTCGGCACGATTCAGCGCACAATGGTTCCACAGCGCGTCCATTGCCCGAACAAGGCCATCCAGCATCTTGGGATCATGGACCGGTGACGGGGTAAAGCGCAGGCGCTCCGTCCCGCGTGGTACGGTCGGAAAATTGATCGGCTGCACGTAGATGCCGTAGTCCGACAGCAGCATGTCCGAGATCTTCTTGGTATGCACCGGATCGCCCACCATGACCGGCACGATGTGACTGCCATGGTCGATGATCGGCAGGCCCATGCCCTTGAGGCGCAGCTTCAAAACCTTGGCGCGTTCCTGGTGCAGATCACGCAGTGCCTGATCGGTCTTCAGGTGCCGGACCGAGGCCGCCGCCCCCGCCGCAACGACCGGCGGCAAAGAGGTGGTGAAGATGAAGCCCGGCGCGTAAGACCTTACGGCATCGCACATTTTTTCGCTGGCCGCGATATAGCCGCCATGCACGCCAAAGGCCTTGCCCAGGGTGCCATTGATGATGTCGATGCGGTGCATCAGGTTGTCCCGCTCGGCCACGCCAGCGCCACGGGGGCCGTACATGCCAACTGCGTGCACCTCGTCGAGATAGGTCAGCGCGCCGAATTCGTCTGCCAGATCGCAGATCTCTTCGATGGGGCCGAAATCGCCATCCATGGAATAGATCGACTCGAAGGCGATCAGCTTGGGCGCAGCGGGATCGTCGGCCTCCAGCAACTCGCGCAGATGGGCCACGTCGTTATGGCGGAAGATGCGCTTTGCCCCGCCATTGCGGCGCACGCCCTCGATCATCGAGGCATGGTTCAGCGCGTCTGAATAGATGATGAGGCCCGGAAACAGCTTGGGCAGCGTGCTGAGCGTCGCGTCATTGGCGATATAGGCCGAGGTGAACAGAAGCGCAGCCTCTTTCTGGTGGAGGTCGGACAGCTCCGCCTCCAGTTCCTTGTGATAGACCGTGGTGCCGGAAATGTTGCGCGTGCCGCCGGACCCCGCGCCGGTATCTTCCAGCGCCTTGTGCATCGCCTCCAGAACAACCGGATGCTGGCCCATGCCGAGGTAATCATTGCCACACCAGACGGTGATATCCTGCTCAGTGCCATCCGGCTTTTTCCAGACCGCATGGGGGAACTGACCGCGACGGCGCTCAATATCAATGAAGGTCCGGTAACGCCCTTCTTCATGCAGGCGGTTCAGGGCGGCATCAAGCGCGGCATCGTAGTTCACTGGCGGTCTCCTTTTCCCGGACCCGTTCGCGGGGGCCCGAAAGACGCGGCTGGCATGGCTTCGGACGGATGCGTTTCCTTTGGTATCCGAAGATTTGGGTGATCTAGGCCCTGAGGCCCTCCCCTCGCAAGTTACAAATTGACGCGCGGGTTACTTTGACATGGATCAACGGACCACCCCTAAGATCAGTTCTGTACAACAACGCGGCAGTCTTGCTGTCCACAATTGGCGACGGCTGTTTCCTCGCTGTCGCCGATTCCCCATTGTCCCGTCGCCTCTGAAATGGCCATGGCACGCGACCGGCCAAGGCGGCGATACTCGCCGCGCAGGGCAGCGGTGGCCTCGGTATTCAGCTGCAGGCTGCGACCCGGTTCCCAGCCTTCCGGGCGCACCACCATCACCACGATGCAGGACGGGCCAGAGCTGCGCTGCGCTTCGCAGCCCTCAAGCGCGACGCGACGCGCATTCTCTTCGTCATGGAAATTGGCGGCGGCAACGGTTGCCTCGGAGGCCAGCCCCATGCCGGGCGCAATGGCGATCGCCCCGTAATAGCTGACAGCGCCGGACAGTTGCGGCGATTGCAGAATGGCCCGGTCGGTATCCGACAGGCTGTCATGGTCGATCACCTCCACCTCGACCGCACCGCGTTCGGCAAAAACCAGCCGGCGCGCTTCGCGCAGATTCGGCAGGTCTTGCGCCAGTGCAGGCAGCCCGGTGGCCGCGATGGCAAGGGCAAGGCCCGAGGATCTAAGGAAGGATATCGCGCGCATGAAAAAACTCCGCTCTCTTTGGGTCGGATGGCTGAAACCTTAACAGGGATATCGCAGCCCCTGCCCTTCGGCAACAACCCTGACGCAATGCACAGGCTTGCCCTGTTGTTTCGCTGTTGCTGAGCTTGCCGCCATCTTGTGCTACCCTAGGCCATTAACAGGAGAGATATAGCCATGCGCCCATTTGTTTTTCTAATAATTCTTAGCGGACTCTCGTTGTTTTCAGCCATGTCGGAGGCACAAAACTGGACAGGTCAGGATCTGGTTCAGATGGCGCAGGACCGCGAAGAGCTTGCCTTGCAGCGCATGCGAACCCTACGGGAGCTTGAGGCCAGTTATGACCAACCGCTTTGGATGATCGACCGAGACGGAGACGTTGTGATTGATGAGGCAGACCGGGTTCTGTCCGGGATCGATACCGTGATAGAACTCGTCGTTTCGATGCGAGTAGATCAGGGGATCAGCCAGCTCGAAAACTCTCTGTTCGAACTGCCTGCCGCAGCCCGGTCCGCACTGGCACGAGAGCTGGAGAGCGCGGCCAGCCTGCCCGCCGGGCGCATTCGCCAGATCATTCTAAATGCCTATCTGGAGCATTCCCGTCGCATTCGCGGCAACGTATTTGCCGGGCTGGAGCGAGAGGTGGAGGAGGCTCGCGCCCTCTTCGAAGAAGGTCGCGCCCTTGCCCAGGATCAGGGCCGTCCTGAAACCTACCGGGATTTCGACAGCACCTACGGCGTGATCCACTGGTCAGAAGGTTGGTATGGTGATGAGAACAAGCGCCTGTCCATCGCCTCTGTCACCAATCGTCCGGACCTTGGGGGGTGGCTGGTCGAAGGCGACTGGTGGCGGGCCAATGACGAGGATTACAGGGGCGGCTTTGCCTTCCTCTTCGGTTCACCCTGCGTCTTCTCCGGCACCTGGTGGTATGAATGGGATGGCCGCCCCGAAGAACTGAGCTTCAGCGGTTGGTCTGGGTCCTGCGTCGAGTAGAACCGGTCACATCTGGACAGTGCCGGGCGGGCTGATAGGCTCCGCCACAACACGCGATTGTGAAAGGATTCCCCCATGTCGCTTGACGCCGTTCTTGCCCGCATTGACGAAAACCTGGAGGACGCCACCGACCGGTTGATGGAGCTGCTGCGAATCCCCTCCATCTCGACTGACCCGGCCTACAACGACGATTGCGACCGGGCCGCGGATTGGCTGGTGGAGGATCTGAAGGGTCTGGGCTTTGACGCCACCAAGCGAGAGACACCGGGCCGTCCGATGGTTGTGGCGCATGTCAATGCCGATGCCGACGGGCCGCATCTGCTGTTCTACGGCCATTACGATGTGCAGCCGGTCGATCCGCTGAACCTGTGGAACACGCCGCCCTTTGAGCCCGCCATCGAAGACACGCCCAAGGGCAAAGTCATTCGCGGGCGCGGGGCGTCCGACGACAAGGGGCAGCTCATGACCTTTGTCGAGGCCTGCCGCGCTTGGAAAGCCGTACATGGCAGCCTGCCGGGCAGGATTACGCTGTTCTTCGAGGGAGAAGAGGAATCTGGCTCGCCCTCGCTGGTGCCTTTCATGCAGGAAAACGCGGCGGAACTGACCGCCGATATCGCGCTGATCTGCGATACCTCGATGGTGGCACCGGGCGTGCCTTCGATCCCCACGCAGCTGCGGGGGATGCTGAAGGATGAATTCACCCTGACCGGCCCCCGCATCGACCTGCATTCGGGCCATTATGGCGGGCCGGGGCTGAACCCGCTGCGCGAAATGGCGCGGATCGTGGACAGTTTATATGATTCCGAGACCGGGGCCGTTGCGGTCGAGGGCTTTTACGAAGGCGTTCACGAGGTTCCCGAGGACATCCTGCGCCAGTGGAACATGTCGGGCTTTGACGAGGCGGACTATCTGGCCGAGGCGGGTTATACCGTGTCCCATTACGAACAGGGCTATTCCTGCCTCGAGAAGCAATGGGCCCGCCCGACGCTGGAGGTGAATGGCATGTGGGGCGGCTATCAGGGGGCCGGGACCAAGACCGTGATCCCCTCACAGGCGCATTGCAAGATCACCTGCCGTCTGGTGGGCGACATGGATCCCGACGCGCTGCGCGTGAAGATCCGCAAGCATGTGGCCGACCGGCTTGGCCCCGATCTGAGCGTTGAGTGGAATCAGGATCTCGAAGGCTCCCCTGCGCCGGTGATGAATGTGAACCGGCCCGAGTTCGAAAAGGCCCGGCAGGCGCTGTCCGATGAATGGGGGCGCGAGGCGGTCTTCATCGGCATGGGCGGGTCGATCCCGATTGCCGGGTTCTTCAAGGACGTGCTTGGTATGGACGCGCTGTTGACGGGCTTTGCCAATGACGATGACGCGATCCACTCCCCGAACGAGAAATATGACCTGGAGAGCTTTCACAAGGGCATCCGGTCCTGGGCGCGTATTCTTCATGCGTTGACGCGTTGACACCCTGCCCCTGCCCGGCGCTCAGGCGTCGGGCGGGGGCGTGTCCGGCACGAAGGCAAGGGCAGACCGCGCAGGCCCCGTCCAGAACCGGGTCATCATCAGAACCGCCGCCACCGACAGCCCGAGGGCCAGGCCAAGCCAGATGCCAACCCCCTCCAATCCAAGCGGAAAGCCGAGAACATAGCTCGCCGGTACGCCGATGCCCCAATAGCTGACCACCGCGTAGATCATGGGGCGCTTCGTGTCCTGTACCCCGCGCAGGAAGCCAAGCGCCATGACCTGCACCGCATCGGCCAACTGAAACAGCGCCGCCGTGGCCAGCAGCACCGTGCCGGTAGCGATCAGGGCCGCCCGGTTCGGTTCTGCCGGGTCCAGGAAAAGGCCGATCAGCAGCTCCGGTATGCCGAGGAACGCGGCGATGGTGATCGCCACCATGCCAAGCGACAGCACCAGGGCGGCCAGCGCCCCCATTCGCAGGTTGGGCAGGTCCTTGCGACCCCATGCATAACCCGCGCGCACCGTCGCGGCAGAGCTCAGGCCCAGATGTACCATGAAGGTTGCCGCCGCGATGGACACGGCAATGCCATGGGCAGCCAGCGCCTCTTCCCCGATCCAGCCCATCATGATGGCGCTTGCCGTGAACAGACCGCTTTCAGCCAGCATCGTCAGCCCGATCGGCATCCCAAGGCGAAACACCTCGCCAAACGCGCCCCAGTCCGGCCGCCAGAGCCGCGCCAGGATGGTGTATTCGCGCAAGTCCCGCGCCAGCGCCGCGTAGGCGCCAAGCAACACCAGGATCAGCGCATTTGTGCCAAGCGACGCTATGGCCGCGCCCCGAATCCCCAGTTCCGGCGCGCCGAGATTTCCGAAGATGAGCACCCAGTTGAACCCGATATTCACCGCCGTCCCGGCCAATGTCGCCCACAGCACGATCTGGGTGTGACCAAGCGCTGACAGGTGGCTTTTGAACACCACGGCAAGCAGGAACAGCGGCATCGACCAGCCCGCGATGCGCAGATAGTCCTGCATAAGCTGCGACAGGTCCGGTTCCTGCCCGAGGGCCACGAAGATCGGGCCGCTGAACCAGAACAGCGGCATCGAGGCGCATCCGATGAGACAGGACAGCCACAGCCCCATGCGCGTGACTCGGCGCACCTGCGTCCTGTCTTCATTGGCGATCGCGGCGGCCACCATGGGCATGACGGCGATGCCGAACCCGGACCCGAGCAGGAACACCACGAAGAAGAAAGAAGACGCCAGGGATTGCGCGGCAAGTTCGCTGACGCCATACCATCCCAACATGACCGTGTCGGTGATCCCGATGGATAATTGGGCAAGATGGCTGCCCGCCAGGGGAAGACCAAGCAAAAAAACAGCCCCAAGGTGATGGCGAAAAGGTGTCATTGCTGGTACTCTTCTGCGACGAGGCCCCTTGACAAGCGGCTTTGTAATTATTTGAAAATACCCGATAAAGTGGGTACACGTTTCCAGATTGGAACCGCATTGTTGCTTAGCTTACCCCCCTCCGCGCCACATTCACGCCACATTTTTTGACGAGATAAGCATCTGCGTAAACAGCGAGCAGAAGAAACAAGAATGCAACACGAAAGTTGGCATAATTTCCTGACGTCCGAAAGTGGGGCCGTTTCGGTGGACTGGACGGTTCTGACCGCTGCGGTTGCCGGCATGGCGCTGGCTGCGACGGCGATGATCGAGGACGGGATTTCCTCGCTCGCCTCGGACTTGGAAGCGCAACTTCGGACGCAGCAGGTCAGCGATGCGTTCGTCGTGTTCCATTCCGCGCATTTCAATGCGCTCTACGATGCGGGCATGATCGACGAGGCCGGCGCGGAAAGCATGTTCGACATCGCCAACGCCATGACCAATGCCACGATCCTGACCGGGATCGAGGAAGGTATTCTGGCTTATAACGATGGCAACCTGTCAGATGAGGATATTGCCCTGCTCGTCGCCATGGCCAGCGTCGGCGTGCAGCGCAATATCATCAGTGCGGACGACGTCAATCTGGTTTCGACCTACTAGGCCACGCTCCATCTGTCTGCCCCGGATCGGTCTGGTCTGAAGGAAACGGCGCCCCGAACGGGCGCCGTTTCTTCGTTTAGCGGTCACGCCGCTGATCAGGATGCAGGGACGCCCCCAGAATATGGTCCGAGGCATGGATCACATGACTGGCATGGCCCACGATCAGCGGATCGGGCGCCTGCGCGATGTCGTGATCTTTACCGGGATAATCCAGCGTCGACAGGAAATGACGCATGGTGTTGAGACGCGCGCGCTTCTTGTCGTTCGACTTGATGATCGTCCAGGGCGCATCGGCGGTGTCGGTGTAGAAGAACATCGCCTCCTTCGCCTCGGTATAGGCGTCCCATTTGCCAAGGCTCGCCTTGTCGATTGGGCTTAGCTTCCACTGCTTCAGGGGGTCGGTTTCGCGGCTGGCAAACCGAGCGCGCTGTTCTTCCTGCGTGACCGAGAACCAGTATTTGTAAAGTCGGATGCCAGAGCGCACCAGCATCCGTTCCAGATCCGGGGTCTGGCGCATGAATTCCAGATATTCATGCGGCTCGCAGAAGCCCATGACGCGTTCCACGCCCGCGCGGTTGTACCAGCTGCGGTCATAGAACACCATCTCGCCCGAGGTTGGCAGGTGGTTGATATAGCGCTGGAAAAACCACTGACCGCGCTCTTCGTCCGTGGGTTTGTTCAGCGCCACGACGCGGGCAAAACGCGGGTTCAGGTGTTCGGTAAACCGCTTGATCGTGCCGCCCTTGCCCGCCGCGTCGCGGCCCTCGAACAAGATCACGAATTTCTGTCCCGTGTCCTGCGCCCATAGCTGAACTTTCAGAAGTTCCGCCTGAATGCGCGCCTTCTCGGCCTCGTAGGCCTTGCGCGGCAGCTTGTCGGAATATGGGTACTCGCCGGTTTCGAACGCATGGCGAATGTCATCCGTGGTCACCGTGGGAAAGCCCTTGTCGGCCCCGTTGGTCTGTCCGGCTTCGATCTGGGCGTCGGTGGCTGCGGGTGCGGTCATTGCGGTCTCCTTCTTCATGTCCTGCGCACCGTCTGCCACAGACCGCGACAATGCGCCTTGATCGGTGTCAAGAAACTGACACAAAACATCGGAAAACCCGTGGATAGTGGCCCGCGCCCCCTGCCCCACAAAATCCTGCGTTGCCCCTTGTCGGCTGCCCCGCCCCTGCGATACCCTGCCAGCCAATCAAAAGCACAAAGCAAAGAGCAGATGGACATGGCCGACGATCTTCTTTCCCCTGCGGTGGACAATGGGGGCTATGACGCCTCTTCGATCGAGATTCTGGAGGGGTTGGAGCCTGTCCGCAAACGCCCCGGCATGTATATCGGCGGCACCGATGAGCGTGCCTTGCATCACCTTGTGGCCGAAATCCTCGACAACTCCATGGATGAGGCCGTGGCCGGCCATGCCAGCCGCATCGAGGTGGAGCTGCATGGCGACCACTCCATCACCATCCGCGACAACGGACGCGGCATGCCGGTGGACCCGCATCCCAAGTTCCCCGACAAGTCCGCCCTGGAGGTGATCCTGTGCACCCTTCACGCGGGCGGCAAGTTCTCGGGCGACAGCTATGAAACATCGGGCGGGTTGCACGGGGTCGGCGCGTCGGTCGTGAACGCGCTTTCCGATCACCTGCGGGTCGAGGTCGCGCGCAACCGCGAACTCTTCGCGCAGGAGTTCTCGCGCGGCATCCCGCAAGGCCCCGTGCAGGCCATCGGCGCCGCCCCCAACCGGCGCGGCACCACCGTCACCTTCCACCCCGACGAACAGATCTTCGGCCACCACCGGTTCAAGCCCGCGCGGCTGCTGAAAATGGTGCGGTCGAAGGCGTATCTGTTCAGCGGCGTCGAGATCCGCTGGAAATCTGCCATCGAAGACGGGGACACGCCGCAGGAGGCAACGTTCCACTTCCCCGGCGGTCTGGCCGATTACCTGAAGGAAACGCTCGGGGCCGCCTCCACCTATGCCGATCAGCCCTTCGCGGGCCTGGTGGATTTCAAGGAACGGTTCAACACGCCGGGCAAGGTGGAATGGGCGATCAACTGGACGCCGTCCCGCGACGGGTTCATCCAGTCCTATTGTAACACCGTCCCCACGCCCGAGGGCGGCACGCATGAGGCCGGGTTCTGGGCCGCCGTTCTGAAAGGCATCCGCGCCTATGGCGAGCTTGTGGGCAACAAGAAGGCCGCGCAGATCACCCGCGACGACCTGATCACCGGGGGCTGTGCGCTTGTGTCGTGCTTCATCCGGGAACCGGAGTTTGTGGGCCAGACCAAGGACCGGCTGGCCACGACCGAGGCGCAGCGGCTGGTGGAAAACGCCGTGCGCGACCATTTCGACAACTGGTTGGCGGCGGATACCAAGGCCGCCGGTGCGATCCTCGATTTCCTGGTGCTGCGGGCGGAGGAACGCCTGCGCCGTCGGCAGGAGAAGGAAACCGCCCGCAAGTCGGCCACCAAGCGGCTGCGTCTGCCGGGCAAGCTGGTGGATTGTTCCAATTCCAATCGCGAGGGGACGGAACTGTTCATCGTTGAGGGCGACTCGGCCGGTGGCTCCGCCAAGATGGCGCGCAACCGCAAGACACAGGCGCTGCTGCCCCTGCGCGGAAAAATCCTGAACGTGCTTGGCGCGGCGGGGTCCAAGATCACCACCAATGCCGAGATCAACGATCTCTGTCAGGCCATGGGCGTCGGCGTGGGGACGAAGTTCAACATCGACGACCTGCGCTATGACAAGATCATCATCATGACCGACGCGGATGTGGACGGGGCGCATATCGCCTCGCTTCTGATGACGTTCTTCTTCACCCAGATGCGGCCGATGATCGACCACGGGCATCTCTACCTCGCCTGCCCGCCTTTGTACCGACTTACCCAAGGCTCCCGCCGCGTCTATTGCCTGGACGAGGCGGAGCGGGATGAGTGGCTGGCCAAGGGGCTCGGCGGCAAGGGCAAGATCGACGTTTCACGCTTCAAGGGCCTGGGCGAGATGGACGCCAAGGACCTGAAGGAAACCACGATGGACCCCGAGCAGCGGAAACTGATCCGCGTGTCCATCGACGACGAGTTCCCCGGCGAGACCGGAGACCTTGTGGAGCGCCTGATGGGGAAAAAGCCGGAATTGCGGTTCCAGTATATCCAGGAGAATGCGCGGTTTGTGGAGGAGTTGGATGTTTGAGTGAATCTTATGCGGGTATTACGATGGAACAAGTATCTAAAGCTAAAACTAGGTTCTCAGAACTAATAAAGAAGGCACAGATTTCACGTAGTGAATACAATAGTGATCCAGGTTCACTTACTAGAGCAGACTATGATGAGTTAGCTCTCTTGGCCCGGTTTCTTTCTTCGCACTTCCCACCAGAAGTCCACACACTCCTTTCGAAGGGGTATTCGGAAGCGCAAGGCGCTCAGCGAGATCTCGGTCAAAGAATTGAGCGAATAATTAGTGTTTATGAAGATTATAGTATTCCTCCCAACATGGGAGAGTTGTCAGGTGAGTTGCTTCCAACATTTTCACTTGAAGCTAGGGACAAAGGAAGAGCTCTCGAGCTATGTGGCGATCTAAGAAAGATTGTTTTGGCATCTCCGGAGTTTGATGATCCTCATAAGAAACGACTTTTGAACCGGATCGCTGCAATGGAGCAGCAAATTCATTCGCCTAAGGGCTTGTTTGATGTGATTTTGGGTGGCATTTCTGACTTTGGAGAGGTCGCGGGTAAGTTCGGAAAGGATATTAAACCTATGACCGACAGACTTACCGAAATTGCGGGAATAGCTCGCCGGGGAAGTCAGCAGTACAATCAAATACCTGCGCCTGAAGAAGTAAAAAAACTTCCTCCACCTTCTGATGACAATAGTGAAGAATAGAGAAGTTGCACGCTTTGAGTGACAAACTGCCCACCCTACGCCTTCCCAAGCGTCCTCGACGACGCGCGTGGGGGCGATCCGGGGCTTTCTGACCCGCGCTTTATGGCTGCCACATCCGCGCTCCCTCTCCGTCTCGCCTAGCCCTACCCAAATCGCCTCCGCGTGGGGGCGCGTCGGCGATGGCGCGGCGGCTGCGCCTTGGTTCCGCGCCGGGGGCACAGCTCTACCCTTTCCCTTGACCGCTCCCCCGCAACCCGCAACAGTTGACGCACACAAGCGGGGGGACAGCCGATGTGCTGGAGCGAGGGGGCCAGTCTGGCCATGGTGGGCGTCGGTGCCGCCGCAACGGTCGTCACATGGAGACGCGGGGATCCGCCCGCGATCCCGATCACGCTCGCGTTTTTCGCCTCGATGGAGGCGTTGCAGGTCTGGGGCTACCAGACCATCGACCAATGCGAGCTGACCGGAAACCGCGCCTCGGCGCTGCTCAGCTACGTCCATATCTCGCTGCAACCCCTTTTCATCAACGCCTTTGGCATGGCGATCATGGGGGGCGTTTCGGCCCGGATGTGGCGGACGATCATGGGGCTGACGGCGGTGATCTCGGTCCTGTTGCTGATGCGGATGGTGCCGATGGCCTCGATTGGCCCATGCGTGCCGGGCACAACGCTGTGCGGCCCCCAGTGGTGTACGCTGTCGGGCACATGGCACCTTGCCTGGGACATGCCGCTGTCGGATTTCGCGGGGCGGTTCGGGGGCGATGTGTTCCGACATTGGGTGCCCTTCCCCGACTACCTGCTGGCGGTCTTCATCTTCCCGCTGTTCTACGGGGCGTGGCGGTTTGCGCTGGTGCATGCGGCGCTTGGGCCCATCCTGGCAGCGACGCTCACCGCCAACCCCAACGAGATGCCGGCGGTCTGGTGCCTCTTCTCCGTCGGTCTGGTGCTAATCTCGATGTCGCCCTGGGTGCGCCGAACGGTGACGGCATAGCCCGCATCTGCTAGCGTGACGACAGGGAGGATGCCATGGCCCCTTGGTTGCAGGTTCTGTTTACCCTTGTCTTCGCCGGACTGGCGGGGGCGCTGATCTGGCGGCTCGCCTCCATCGACAAGGCGCTGTGGCAGAACCGGCCCATCCTGGCCAAGCGGCTGGAAATCTACGACCGCATCGCGCCCGATATGAACCGGATCTACTGTTTCCGGCGGCTGGTGGGGTATTGGAAGGAGATCTCTCCCCCCGACCTGATTGCCACAAAACGGCGGCTGGACCGGGAGGTGAATATCTATCGCCACCTTCTGTCTGAGGATTTCTACCAGCGGCATTTCGAGTTCATGCAGCTCTGTTTCCACACGTTCACCGGGCAAGGCGAAGACGCGAAAATCCGCGCGGTGGTGACGCATGATCTGGGGGACCGTCGGGTCCATGCGGGCTATGACTGGGACGAGGCATGGGAGGCGATGTTCGCCCCTGACGATCTGCCCACGGATTACCAGATCGACGAGGCCTATATGCAGGCGATGAACGCGCTCAGGCGGTCCATCGGGCTGAGGGATATCGACTGAAATAACCCCGAGGCGCGCGTGGCAACCCCGGGGCGAAGCATGACAAAGTCAGGTTGGTCCGATCAGCGCAGGATCACCGTGCGCGAAATCGGGGTGTAATCCAGCGGCATGGGCGGGCAGCTCAGGCACGTATCCGGCAACGGGATCGGACGCGGCATGGGCAGCACCACCGGGAACGGGAAGGGCAGCGGGCGCGGCTCGGGCAGCGGCGTCAGTTTCACGTCGTCCTCGATCACATGCAGAGGCGAGCCAAGCACGATGATGTCAGCCGAGGCGGCGGGGGCAATTGTAGCAGCCGTGAGGGCCGCGGCGATCAGGGTCATAACAGGGTTCTTCATGGGTCAAATTCCTTGGGTCAAGGTCAATAGGGGTTAAGGTTGCGCCGGGGTTTGGGAGGAGCCGACGCCAAAACCCTGCCAGACCCGGCCCCGTCATCCAAAATCGCCGCTCGGTCAGCCAAGAACAGCTATGCGCTATCGGATAACCGATCCGGGATTGCCCCTTCATTTCCAAGGGCGTAGCGTTGGTTGGCACGACACAGGAAAGGCCCGGAACCATGACCACCCCTGCCCTGACCGCAGACGACCTGAACCGCTTTCTGACCGAGAACTTCGCCCAGTGGGTGCGCGATCTGGCGCTGGACGTGACCGAGGTGAGTGAGTCGCACACGATCTCCCGCATGCCCAACAGCGACCGGCTGGCGCGTGTGGGCGGGATCATCTCGGGCCAGGCGCTGATGACCATGGCCGATACGACGATGGTACTTGCTACAGCCGGGTTCTTCGGGTCTTTTCGCCCGGTCGCCACCACGAATTTCACCTGCCAGTTCCTGCGCCCTGGCGTCGGCGACTGGATCGTCTGCCGCGCCGATATCGTGCGGGCCGGCAAGAGCATGGCCTTTGTCGAGGCCGAAATGGTGGCCGAACCCTCTGGCAAACCCGTGGCGCGGGCGCAGGCCACCTTCTACGTGGTCTGACGCGGTTTGATGTCCCCGGCACTGGCGATGTCCATCCGATCGGCTAGACTACGCGCATGCGCTGGATTCTCGCCCTATGCCTGCTGATTGCCGCCTGTGGTCGCCCGCTGACCGATGCGGAACGCGCCTTTATGGGTGAGTTACAACCGGGGCTCGACACCGCCCCGATCCGCATCGTCGAAATGCCCCTCGTGGGCCTGCGCAGCCATACCCGCCCCGTACGCCCCCGCGTGACTTGCCGGGAGCGGATTTTCCCGCCACCAGAGGGACTTACCGTCCAAAGCCGCGCGGCCGGAATTGCCACATTCAGGCGCATCTGGGTCACGCCGGACTATTACCTGGACGATTATCTGGCAGGCTACCCGGATGAATTGCGGCTGGTGGCGGCAATGTTCTTTGCCCATGAGATGACTCATATCTGGCAATGGCAGAACCGGGCGGTCACGGGCTACCACCCGCTGCGCGGCGCGTCGGAACACTGGGTCAGTGACGACCCTTATCTCTTTGACGTTCCTGAAGATACTCCAGATTTTCTCAGCTATGGATATGAACAGCAGGCCAGCCTGGTCGAGGAATATGTCTGCTGCCGCGCCATCGATCCAGACGGCGCACGCACAGCACGACTGGAGGATATTCTTCAACCATATCTGGACCTTACACCGCTGACTGAGGGCATGTCACAACCCGCCATACGGTTGCCCTGGGACGGGTTGGAGCCGCACGGCATCTGCTCATAAACCCTTGCGCTTCTCCCCGATCCGCAGCAGCCTGCGCGCCGGATGATGGAGAGCAAAGACATGACCCAACACGCGCTGATCATGCTGGCCGCGGGCATCGGCATTCCGGTTCTGGCCGCGCTGAACGCCCGGCTCGGGGCCAATATCGGATCCCCTGCCGCTGCCGCCTTCATCCTGTTTATCGTCGCGATTTCAGCGACTTGCGTGGTCATGCTGGTGACCGGGCCACAGGCGCTGACCCGATTGTCGGGCCAACCCTGGCACCTGTTTCTTGCGGGGTTTCTGGTGGCCTTCTACGTGCTGTCCATCACCTATGTGGCCCCTCATTTCGGGGTCGGAAACGCGGTCTTTTTCGTGCTTTTGGGCCAGCTCGTCTCGGCGGCCATGATCGACCATTTCGCCCTGTTCGGCGCGGCGCAATCCCCGCTCACCCTCATGCGTGCGGGCGGGATTCTGGTCATGGCGGCGGGCGTCGCCCTGACCCAGATGGCGGCCAGATAAGGGGGGGTGCCCCCCGTACACCCCCCGTGCACCCCCTGTACACCGGGCGTACAGACGAAAATCCGCTTTCATCTTGGCAAAAATACCTCGGGGGAGGAGCGTAGCGACGGGGGCAGCGCCCCCAGTTTTCTTCTAGGAAAATTCCTGCGCCGGTGGCTCGGACGCGTCTAGCCGCTGGCCTTGTCTTCCAGCATCAGCCACTCGTCCTCGGCCGCGGACAGCTTGCCCTGCCGTTCGGCCAGGGCCTCGCTGGCCTTGCGGAATTTCACCGGCTCTCGGGTGAACAGCTCGGGATCCGACATCAGCTCTTCCAGCTTGGCAATCTCCGCTTCCAGCCGCTCGATCAGGCCGGGCAGTTCCTTCAGGCGATGCGATTCCGTGTAGGACAATCCGCCCCCGGTCTTGCCAGCGGGCTTTTCCCGGGGCGCGCTTGCAGGGGCTTTCGGTCTCCCCGTTTTTTCCGCCTCCCGCGTGGGCACGGTCTCGGCCCGCTGCGCGCGGTAGTCGGACCAGCCGCCAGCATAGACCGTGGCCAACCCGTCGCCTTCCATCGCGATGGTGGTCGAGGCCACCCGGTCGATGAAGTCCCGGTCGTGGCTCACCAACAGGACCGTGCCGGGATAGTCCCCCAGAAGATCCTGCAACAGATCGAGCGTCTCCACGTCCAGATCGTTGGTGGGTTCGTCCAGCACCAGGACATTCGATTCCCGCGCCATCAGCCGCGCGAGCAGAAGCCGCGCCTTTTCTCCGCCCGAGAGCGAGCGCACCGGCGCGCGGGCCTGGCGCTCGTCAAACAGGAAATCCTTGAGATAGCCCACCACATGGCGCGGCGCGCCACGCACCATCACCTGATCGGAGGCCCCCGAGACGGCCATCGAGGGATCGAGCGCCAGCGCATCCCACAGCGTCGCATTCGGATCGAGTGCCGCGCGGGTCTGGTCGAAGACCGCCATCTCCAGATTGGTGCCATGGGTGACAATGCCGGAATCGGGCGCGATTTCGCCGGTCAGCACCTTGAGAAGCGTCGTCTTGCCGACCCCGTTGGGGCCGACAAAGGCCACCCGGTCGCCGCGCAGGATGCGCAGGTCGAAGGGTTTGAAGATGGTCTTGCCATCGAAGGATTTGGAGATGCCCTTCGCCTCGATCACCCGCTTGCCGGATTTGGTGCCTTCCTCCAGCGCCATGGCGGCGGTGCCCTGGCGGCGGATCATGCCGGCGCGTTCGGCGCGCAGATCGCCAAGCGCCCGGACCCGGCCCATATTGCGCTTGCGCCGGGCGCTGATGCCCTCCACGGCCCAACGGGCCTCGGCCTTGATCTTGCGGTTAAGCTTGTGGCGGTATTGGTCTTCCTCTTCCCAGACCTTGTCGCGCCAATCCTCGAACCCGGCAAAACCCTGTTCGTTGCGCCGAACCTGCCCCCGGTCGATCCACAGAGTCGCGCGGGTCAGTGCGTTCAGGAATGCCCGGTCATGGGAGATCAGCACATATCCCGCGCGGGTGTCCTTCAATTGCGATTCCAGCCAGCCAATCGCCTCGATATCGAGGTGATTGGTGGGCTCGTCCAGCAGCATCAGTTCCGGGGCTTCTGCCAGCAGCTTGGCCAGGGCGGCGCGGCGGCGTTCACCGCCGGAGGCCGCATCGGGGGCGGCATCGAGGCGCAGTTTCAGCCCCTCGGCAGCGGCCTCCACCTTCCACGAATCGGCGGGGTCCAGCCCGGATTGCGCGTAGTCGCCAAGCGTCGCGAAGCCCGCGAAATCGGGGTCCTGTTCCATATAGCCCACGGATATTCCGGGCGGCAGGATGCGGCTGCCGGAATCGGCCTCGACCAGCCCCGCCATGACCTTCATCAGGGTCGATTTGCCCGATCCGTTGCGGCCCACCAGGGCGACCCGGTCGCCTTCATGGACGACAAGCGACAGGTCGTCGAACACAGGGTCGCCCCCGAAGGTCAGCGAGATGTCATTGAGCTGGAGAAGGGGTGCGCGTGCCATGGCCTCCGCTAGCGCTGCGGGAACGCGAGGTCAAGCAGGGAGTGCGGCCGGGGGGAAGCGGCTTCGAAGCCGCTTGTCAAAAGGTGCTTCGAAGCGCCTTGTCCCCGTCCCGCCTCACTCGCCCAGCATCCATTCCCCCTCCGGCCAGAAGGCATGAAAGGCGAAGGCGAACATCAGATCGTGCACCACGTCCCTGCCCTGCCCGTCGCGCACCCGGATGTTGCCCACGTCGCGGCCGTCGCCGATATCGCGCGTGTCAAGCGCCGAGGACTGGCCGGCGGTCCAGCTGATGGTCACTCCCGCCTCGGTGATCTCGCCTTCTGCGGCCAGGCGCGTCATCGGCCAGGCCCGGTCACCGACACGGACCACGCGAACAAGCGGCGGGATGTCATGGGGCGGCATCTCACCATTATAGAGAAACGGCTGGACCGAGCTGTCGTAGCGCACATAGGGGTTCTGACCGTAGGGTCGCGGGGCGTCCGGTTCATCCATCACAAGGCCCTCGGGGTTGCGGGCCTGGAAATCCTCCCAGCTTTCCATCCATGTGGGCAAGGTCGTCAGTTCGCTGCCCATATGCGCGCCAACTATCCCCTCGCCGATGGCTTGCTGCCACCAGCTTTCGGTTTCCCGGTCGAACATGATCATGTCCGAATGTCGCAACTTGCCCGAAACCCCAAAGGTCAGAACGTCCCCGCCCACGCGACGGTCGAAGGTAATGGCGGAATTGCAGAGCGGGCAGAAGGTGACGGCGACAGGAATATCGCCCACCACGTCGTTCACGATCTCATGCCAGGTGAGATAGCGGATCGGGTAGGCACGTGGGGGGACGCCGTCGAATTCCACCGCGATCACCGGCTCGGTCGGGCGCAGGCGGGTTTCCTCGCTGACGGGGATGAAAACCGGATCGTCGATGGCCGGGATACCGTCGCGGGGCGGACCGCCGGATAGGATTTCGTCGAAGGCCACGGCTGTCCGGGTGAAATCGGTATTGGGCCATTCACCCCGCCAGCGGTCGGGGTTGGCGGCGGCGGGCAAGGCGATGCAGAGGGCAAGCAGTACAGTGATCAGGCGCATGGGAGATCCTCCTGATCGGTAGGCTGGCAGACAATGGCCCGGCTGCACAGCCCCACTCACGCAATGGTTATGGGCGGTGAGACCTCAATTCCCGACAAATCGCGGCCCCGACCCGAATGTTGTCTTACTGATCCATGTCAGCCACCGGCTGCACAGGCTTCCTGCCTGCATCCTTCCGGCCCGATCTGCCAAAACGATAAGGGCCTCCGCCGGGATGGCAGAGGCCCGAAACGCGCAGTGATGTGCAGCGATCAGTCAATCACGCGCATCGCGGTGATATAGTCCGGCTGGCCGATCACGGCGCCATTGCGGCCCGTACCGCGCTTGATCGCGTCCACGATCTCCATCCCTTCGATCACCTGACCGACGATGGTATATTGCCCGTCAAGCTGCGGCACATGGTCGAACATGATGAAGAACTGCGAATTGGCCGAGTCCGGATCCTGCGCACGGGCCATCCCGACAATGCCGCGCTCGAAGCTGAGTTCGGGATCGAATTCCGCCACAAGATCGGGGTAGTCCGAGCCGCCCCGCCCCGCATAGCGCATGTCCTGACCCAGACGGCCATATTCCACGTCGCCGGTCTGCGCCATGAATCCGTCGATCACCCGGTGAAAGACGACCTCGTCATAGGCGCCTTCTTCGGCCAGTGTCGTGATGCGTTCCACATGCAGCGGCGCGACCTGTTCGAAGAGGTCGATGACGATGGTGCCTTGGGCCTCTCCGGTCACGTCGATCTCCAGCGTGGTGGCCGCCGCGGGGGCGGCCATCAGCATGAAGGCAAGCGCCAGCCTACGCATCGGCGGCAACTTTCATGGAGATCATCTTGTCAGGGCTCGCGGGCGGCTCGCCGCGGGTGATCTTGTCCACATGCTCCATCCCCGACACCACACGACCATAGACCGTGTACTGGCCATTCAGGAAATGGTTGTCCTTGAAGTTGATGAAGAACTGCGAGTTGGCGGAGTTCGGATTCTGCGACCGGGCCGCACCAATGGTGCCGCGATCATGGGGCAGCTTGGAGAACTCGGCTGGAACATTGGGCTTGTCCGATCCGCCGGTGCCGGCGGCACGGATGTTCAGGCCCTTGTCGGCATTGCCATGGGCCACATCGCCTGTCTGGGCCATGAAGCCCTCGATCACGCGGTGAAAGACGACACCGTCATAGGCGCCTTCGCGGGCCAGCTCCTTCATGCGGGCGCAGTGCTGCGGGGCCACGTCGGGCAGCAGCTCGATGGTGACGGGGCCATCTTTCAGTTCGATGATGATGGTGTTTTCGGGGTCTTTGATCTCGGCCATCTGGCTCTCCTCATGTCTCGGGTCGGGCGTGACCTTAGAGACGTGAGGGCCGGGCGGCAAGGCGCTTCGAAGCGCCTTGTAGGAAGGGTTTTCAAAACCCTTTATCGAGCGCCTTCGAAGGCGCTTCCGGCAAGCCGCTTCGAAGCGGCTTTGGCACCCCGCTCAGAGCTTTCCGTATTTTGAAAGGACCGCCTGTTTGACCGCCGGAGGCACGAAATGGGTGATGTCCCCATCCAGTCGCGCAATCTCCTTCACCAGTTTCGACGCAATCGCCTGATGCTGGGCATCGGCCATCAGGAATACGGTTTCGATTGAGGCATCCATCTTGCGATTCATGCCAACCATTTGAAATTCATACTCGAAATCGGCAACGGCGCGCAGGCCGCGCACGATCAGCGTTGCGCCGACATCGCGGGCGCAGTCGATCAGAAGGTTCTCGAACGGATGGGCGACAATCTCGGTTCCGGTCTTGTCGGAGAGCTTGGCGCATTCCGCCTGCACCATCTCCAGCCGTTCCTCCAGCGAGAACAGAGGCCCCTTGTCGCGGTTAATGGCGATCCCGATCACCAGCCGGTCAACCAGCGAACAGGCCCGCCGAATGATGTCGATAT